>NZ_CP015164.1:360000-720000 GCF_001766235.1 Acetobacter ascendens | reverse complement strand
TGCGCACCCTCTTCCAGCCGCGTTTCATTTCGCGTTGCTTTGGGCACAAACCGACCATTCAGCGCCGTGGCAATGCGGGCGCCGCTATAGCCTAGCTCATCTATTAGGGCCGCCAGCGTTTTGGCGGATACCTCGTGCGCTGTATCGTTAACCACAACTTTCATCGGGCGTTGCTCCTTAGGCCTGTGCGCCAAATATCAAGTCTGCCGCCTCCCGCGCCCGAGCAGGAGAAAGCAGAAAACCGTGCCGGTACATACCGTTGATATAAATGCGTTTTCCATCCTGCACCACGCGGGGCATGTTATCTGGGTAAGACGGACGCAAACCCGTGCCCATTTCCAGAATTTCTGCCTCGGCAAAGCCGGGGTGCAAAGTCCATGCTGCGTTCAGCAGTTCCATCATGGAACGTACTGCCATGCCGCCAGCATTTTCGCTTTCAATCATGGTGGCACCAACCATGAACACATGGTCAGCCCTTGGCACAATGTAAACCGGTATACGCGGGTGCAGCATCCGCACTGGCCGATGCAAGGTAACATCCAGGCAGCGCAGCAGCAGCATTTCACCCCGCACGCCACGCAGATTATCCAACTTGTCACGCGCAGCAAGGCCAGTACTATCTACCACCCAATCAAATGCGGATTCATCTGGGCAGGTTTCACCAAACTCGGCGTGGCCGCCCAGTTGTTCCAGCCGTGCCAGAAGGGCCTTTAATGCCTTGCGCGGGTCCACATGCCCTTCATCGGGAAAGAACAGTCCCTTATGAAAACGGCCTGCCAGATCTGGCTCAAGCTGGGTAATTTCTGCCGTGCCTATCGTCTGAAAGTGCGATGTGCGGCGGCCAAAGCGAGCAACTTCCCCCACATCTCGCGCAGGTGCCAACACAAGGCTGCCTTCACGCGTAACATCGGGCACATGCTCCGCCCACCAATCTACCGAATCGATGGACTGGGCTGTGACTTCCTCTGGCGCTGATTCGGCTTCGCACCAAGGGGCAAGCATACCGCCTGCCATCCATGAGGCCCCAGCCCCCACGCGGCCTCCGCTCTCATACAGGGTCACATCTCCGCCCCGTTCGGCCAGAGCTACGGCGGCTGTCATACCCGCCACACCGGCCCCTTTTACCAGAATGCGCGGTTTGCCGTTCATACTCTCTACCTTGCCTCCGTTACTGGCGATGTGCTGCTGCATCTTGGCGTTATAACACGCCTCAAACCCTGCTTCTGCAAGGGGTTATGCCGCTTTAATATTCAGAATGCCCGCACAAGCAGCACCATCAACAGGCAACATTCCGTTACCGCCGTGGCAATCCAGCGCATGCCCATGTAACCGGGCGGCAACCACCCACGTTGCCACGTCCCGCGCTCTGCCAATGCCACCAGCGGGAAAAGCACGGCCAAACCAATTACCCCGGCAAGCGGCACCCATGCGTAAGCCAGGTAAGCAACAATCCACCCGGCAAAGGCTGGCACAACACCCAAAACCAGCCGCAGATTATCTGCCCTGTCTGCCCCACTTGTGAGAATGGCGCGATCGAGCTCTAGCGCCAGCCCCCAATGCACGGCCCCAATAAAGGACAGGCTCACCGCCCCATAAATCACCAACGCCATCAACAGATTGGGCACAGGCACGCCGGAATCAAAAAACACAATGCCACATGTGCAGGCAACAAAGGGCAAAAGCCCCATCACCATGAGCACTACAGCCAGAAATGGAAGTTTTTTCATGAACGTGCAGCAGGCCTTTACCTGATAATTTCATACCCAATGTGGTTGACAGAAAAGCCCAACAAGCGGCCACTAGCAACCGTAGGCAGGTTTACCCTGCCCACCGTGTTCCGCCCGGAACCAAAAAGAATAACACCGGCTTCTGCCGCCAGAGGCCAGACAATAAAGGAACGGAAACACCAATGAGTGCCATTGTTGACATTATCGCACGTGAAATTCTGGACAGCCGCGGCAACCCAACGGTTGAAGTAGATGTGGAGCTGGCATCCGGCGCCAGAGGGCGTGCGGCTGTTCCTTCTGGTGCCTCAACCGGTGCGCATGAAGCCGTAGAACTGCGTGATGGTGACCCCAAGCGTTTTGGTGGCAAAGGTGTTCTTCAAGCTGTTGAGAACATTGAAAACGAAATTCTGCCCACGCTACAGGGTGCCGAATCGGCAGATCAGATTGATATCGACAACGCCATGATCGATCTGGATGGCACACCCAACAAAGGCCGTATGGGTGCCAACGCCATTCTGGGTGTGTCCCTTGCCATTGCCAAAGCCACGGCAGCCGAACTGCATGTGCCGCTATACCGCTACATTGGCGGCGTATTTGCCCATGTTCTGCCCGTGCCGATGATGAACATTGTCAACGGTGGGGAACATGCAGATAACCCCATTGATATTCAGGAATTCATGGTGCAGCCGGTGGGAGCACCTACTGTGGCCGATGCCATCCGCTGGGGTTCGGAAATTTTTGCCCAGTTAAAAAAGGCCCTCAGCGCTGCTGGTTACAACACCAATGTTGGGGATGAAGGCGGCTTTGCCCCTGCCCTTAAATCTGCTGATGAAGCACTGGGCTTTATTACCCGCGCGGTGGAAGCCGCAGGCTACCGCCCGGGTGAAGACGTAACTTTTGCGCTGGATTGCGCCAGCACCGAGTTCTTCAAGAATGGCAAATACAACCTGAAGGGCGAAGGCAAGGAGTTCGATTCCGCTGGTATGGTGTCCTACCTGTCTGACCTTGTGAGCCGTTACCCGATTGTTTCCATCGAAGACGGTATGGCCGAAGATGACTGGGAAGGCTGGGCCCTACTGACGCAGGAACTGGGCAAAAAAATCCAGTTGGTCGGGGATGATCTGTTTGTGACAAACCCAGAACGCCTGCGCCGCGGCATTCAGGCTGGTGTTGCCAACTCCCTGCTGGTGAAAGTCAACCAGATTGGCACACTGACGGAAACACTTCAGGCCGTGGAAATGGCGCATCGCGCTGGCTACACTGCCGTGATGAGCCACCGCTCTGGTGAAACAGAAGATTCCACCATTGCTGATCTGGCCGTGGCCACAAACTGCGGGCAGATCAAAACCGGCTCCCTTTCCCGTTCCGATCGGACAGCCAAATACAATCAGCTCATCCGTATCGAGCAGGAACTGGCAACCGCCGCACGCTATGCAGGCCGCACCATTCTGAAAACTGCATAAACCACAGCGCTTTTAGCGCAACAGCTTGCAAAAAAGCCGCCTCCCCACCCGGAGGCGGCTTTTTTCATGCCCTCATGCCTTGGCGCTGCCACACTTCATGGTTTAGACAGAAAGGAAGACCCAGAGGTGCAGGCTAAACTGCACAGAACCAGAAAAAAGGCAGCGCCAGAGTGCAGATCGGTCGTTTCATTCGTCGCACAGTGCGGGCGGTTGTGCCCCCTTTGGTTTTTCTTGGCATTGCGGGCTATTTTGGCTGGAACGCAACGCAGGGCGATCATGGCATTCAGGCCTACAGGCAGCAATTGGGGCTACTAGAACAGGCCAAGCAATCCAAACAGGATGCCATTGCCGAGCAGGCTGCATGGCACCGCCGCGTAAACGGCCTGCGTGAGCAATCTCTGGATACAGATATTCTGGATGAACGCGCCCGCGCCATGCTGAACATGGCAGACCGTAACGATATTGTTGTGCCTTACGATAGGCGAGACCCGCTGTTTTAAGCGCCTCCACCTTATATTTGTGCCGGATAACATATTCCTCCGGCACGATCAGGTATAAAAAAACGGCGCTCTGGGGCGCCGTTTTTCATATCCACATTCCAAAGAATGCAGATTATTTGATCTTAGCTTCGCGGAACACGACGTGCTTGCAAGCAACCGGATCGTACTTCTTCAGTTCCATTTTACCGGTGTGCGCACGAGCATTTTTCTTGGTCACGTAGAAGTAACCGGTGTCCGCCGTGGAGACGAGACGGATCTTGATAACGTTGGTCTTGGCCATGACTTCCTCAGCAGAGCATGATGTACGGAGCCGCATAAACGGCACCGACGGTGTTCAAGTGCCGGCAAAATGCGCATACAAGTGCAAAAGGTCAAGTATTCTTGCATCAAAGCGGTGCAACAGGCCAAAAAAGGAGGAATTTTCATGCTGGATGTGGCTGTTGCGCGCGCCCGAATTCTTGAAAACCTAAAAACATGTGGGCAGGAAATTGTGCCGCTTTCACAAGCTTGTGGGCGGGTGCTGGCCCAGCCTGTTCATGCCCGCACGGCCAACCCACCGGTTTCTGTTTCCGCAATGGATGGATATGCCGCAAAAGCGGAAGATGCGCTGGAAGGCGCGGTTTTGCACATTGTGGACGAAATACCCGCAGGCCACCCATCTGCTGTTACGGTGCAGAAAGGGGAATGTGTTCGCCTCTTTACCGGCGCGCAAATTCCCGCTGGCGCAGATACCGTGATCATTCAGGAAAACGTGCAGCGCGAAGGTGACCACGCCAAGCTGACCGCTTCAGCACGCCAAGGCCAGTATATTCGCCAGCAAGGACAGGATTTTCAGAAAAATGACGAGTTGTTGCCAGCAGGGCGCAGACTCGGCCCACGAGATATCGGGCTGGCCGCTGCGGGCGGGCATGTCTGGCTTACGGTTTCGCGCCGCCCGCGCGTAGGTATTCTGGCCACGGGTGATGAAATTATCCTGCCCGGAGACCCAGACCCTGCGGACGGCATTTTTAATTCTGCCTCCTTCATGGTGGCGGCCCTGTTACAACAGCAAGGCGCAGAAACCATTATGCTCCCCATTGCGCGAGACAACATGGAAAGCCTGACAACCCAGTTCCGCCAAGCTGCCACGTTGGACATGCTGGTGAGCATTGGTGGCGCCAGTGTGGGAGATTACGATTTGGTGCGCCCTGCGCTGGCCGAAATTGGGTTACAGCAGGATTTCTGGAAAATTGCCATGCGCCCGGGCAAACCGCTGATGTTTGGCCGGCTAGGTAACACCCCCATTATCGGCCTGCCCGGCAACCCGGTGGCCGCAATGGTGTGTTCCATTGTGTTTGTAACGCCTGCACTGCACACCCTTATGGGGCTGCCCGTTGGCACCGAACTGCAAACAGAGCCCGCGATTCTGGGCTGTGATGTCAAAGAAAACGATGCCCGGCAGGATTTTTTACGCGCAACACTTGCGCCTTCCCCAAAAGGCGCTGTAGCTGTGGCCACGCCTTTTTCCCGGCAGGATTCAGCCCAGCTGAATATTCTCAAGCAAAGCCAGGTGCTGGTGCTTCGTGCCCCCTTTGCTCCGGCGCAAAAAGCAGGCACACCCTGCCAGATTATTCGCCTGCCCTGATCTCTCCCTTGACATAAAAAGAGAACTTATATAGAACAAGATTAAGATTTTCTTTTCATTCCGACAGTCGCTTTTTGAGGTGCGATATGCTGACGCGCAAACAGCACAAACTCCTACTTTTTATTGATTCGCACCTCAAACAGACAGGTTTTTCACCTTCCTTTGATGAAATGCGTGAGGCTATGGGCCTGCGTTCCAAATCTGGCATTCACAGGCTGATTTCCGGGCTGGAAGAACGCGGTTTTTTACGCCGTCACCATCATCGGGCACGGGCGTTGGAAGTTATTCAACTGCCAGAAATGCAGGAACTGCCACCCAATGTGGTGCGTGCCAGCTTTACCCGCCCCAAAGCCGAAACCGTCAGAATCCCGCTTTATGGACGCATTGCTGCTGGCCTGCCCATAGAAGCCGTACCGGATACCTCCTACGCCATCACGGTTCCGACCGAAATGCTGGGCACGGGAGATTACTACGCGCTGGAAGTGGCTGGGGATTCCATGGTGGATGCTGGCATTCTGGATGGTGATAATGTAATTATCCGCCGCACAGACCAAGCTGAAAATGGGCAGATTGTTGTGGCGTTGATTGATGAACACGAAGTCACGCTCAAACGCCTGCGGCGCAAAGGCAATATGGTTGCGCTGGAACCAGCTAACTCCAGCTACGAAACCCGTATTGTGCCGGCTGAAAAACTGCGCATTCAGGGCTGCCTAGCAGGATTAATCAGACAGTATTAAGTAACATGCCTGCGTGGCAAAAAGTTATTATTCCCGCGCAGGCATTTATTGTTTCTATCTCGGATAAATATCATCCCATTGCGGAAACAGCTCTGCCAGTTCTGAAACAACATTTGGCGTAATGTCCGCACAAAATGGCACTTCTGCCAAAATGCGCACCTTACCTTTTTGCGCAATTGTCTCACGATTTTCCGCATTCAGTGGGCCACTTAGCACTACACCTGCCACAGCAATTTGGCGGGCGCGCAAGGCTTCCAAGCTCAATAAAGTATGATTGAGCGTGCCTAGCCCACTCCGTGCCACCAGTACGACGGGCAAACCCCAGCGTTGGGCCAGATCAATCATCATCAAGTCTGGGGTTGCAGGCACCATGAGGCCACCCGCGCCTTCTACAACCAGCGGCTTAGCTGCTTCACCTTGCGGCAGCACCAGTTGGGCCGGATCAATCTGCACGCCTTCTGCTCGCGCTGCGGCATCGGGAGAAAGTGAAGCAAGAAAAGCTCCTGCGGGTTTGAAGCAAGGTGGATCTCCGGCAAGCTTCTTAACCGTAGGGGTATCCCCTTCCTCATCCGCCAGACCGCTTTGCAGAGGCTTCCAATAAGCCCCCTGCCAGCGCCGCACCAAGCAGGCAGAAACCAGCGTTTTACCAATGCCGGTATCGGTGCCAGTTACAAACACCCCTTTACGTGCCGGCTTACGAAAACAGGCATAGCCCACACGCCATGTAATGGCGCATCCTGCTTGTTGAAACCGCAACGCAATGTGCCGTAACTGCATTGCTGATAACGGTACTGCCCCTTCACGCGGAACAGAGGCGCCTGTGGCCTTTAGATGCCTTACAAAATCCAGCCCATCTGCAAAAGCCTGCACAATATCCTGCTCAGCCCATCCACCAGAAAACGCAGGCGGACGCCAATTCTGTGCATTGGCTAATTCTGGGTAAACCGGAGTTGCTGGTTGCTGTCCTTCTTGCTGGCAGGCCTGCTGCCATTCAGCAAATGTGCCATCCAGCAATGTAGAAACCGCAAGCACACCACCCGGAGCCAGGAGTTCCGCTAAAGTGCGCAAAACCTTTGCGGGATCAGGCAGCCATTGCATAATCAGGTTGCCACAAATCAAATCAAACGGACCGCGAACATCTGGCGCGGTCGCGTCCATCTGATGGTAGGTAACACTTTCTCCTAACCGGATTTTAGCGCGCGCCAGCATATTTGGCGCAAAATCTGTTGCCACAATTTCTGCATCTGGCCAGCAAACGCGCAGGTGCTCTGTCAGCAAACCTGTGCCGCAGCCAATTTCCAAAATACGCAGAGGCTTTTTGCCTGCCATGCTGGTGTGTATGTGCTGGAACAATTCACGCGCTGCCACACGCTGCACCGTGGCAGCTTGATCATACTTTTCGGCAGCATCAAAACTTTGGCAAATACGCGCAGCGCGGGTGGGGTTTTTCATGGCTGTCGTTCCATCCTGTTGCGCAGCGTTTCCAAAAATCGGGCACATTCAACAGAGTGCGTTTGAGGCAACAAATGCCCCCCATTTTCCTCCCATTTTATATGTGTAGGAGCAGGAAAAGAGGCTTTGGTCATACTGGGTGAGGCAATTTCATCCTGCCGCCCTGCCAACACATTTAATGGGCCACATGGCAAATCTGCCCGCACATCTTCTGTGCACAGAATATCTAGCCCATGTGCCAGTTCTTCTGGCTGGCAGCGTGTAGCCGGAACAGGCAATGCTCCACAGCGCTGTCGAAAATCATTTACCACTGCAGCAGGTTCTCGCCCCAAGCCTCGGATCATACGTTGAACAATGCGCGGTGCCACACCTTCGGGAAAACCTTCTCGGCTGGCAAAGCTGGCAAATGTGTTGATACCTGCAAACTGGCTTCCCGCTGGCAAAATGCCCTGCCTGCGTTGCATCATCAGCCACATGAACCCGAGGGAATGGCCAATCCCCAGTATGGGTTGCTGCTTTTGGCATATATCATTCAGCATAACCGCTTTTGTAACATCGCTAGCCTCTGGCTTCAAAAAGCCGAGATCCAACATTACCGCATCTGCCCAGTTCAGTTGTGCGAGCACAGGTTGCCAGAATTCCGGGCCAAACGCCCAGCCGTGTACAAACACAGGTAATAGCCGCGCCATTACGCGCTACCTTTGCTTGCTCGTATGAACGTATCAGCCAGTAATTCCATTTGCGCCCATGTATGGTTGGCATGAAAAACCACCCGCAAACGGCAGCCGCCCGGTGGCACCGTGGGAGGACGAATAGCCACGGCCAGAAAACCAGCCTCTTGCATCTTTTGGGCCAGAGTACGCGCCTGCGCCTCCTGCCCTACCAGAATAGGCACAATCTGGGTGCTGGATGGACCGGTATCCTGCCCCGCATCGTGCATTTTCTGGCGAAATCTGGTGGCAAGTGCAGCAACATGAGCACGTTGGGTATCCATTTGCGGCAGCAAATCAAGCGCTGCATCAACAGCCCCCAGCACCAAAGGAGAAGGCGCAGTGGAATAAATAAAGCCCGATGCTGCGTTATCCAGCCATCTGCATAGCCCCTCGGAGGCAGCAATAAATGCCCCCATACTGCCCAAAGCCTTGCTGAATGTGCCAATCACCACATCTGCCAGCCCATTTGCCAACCCGGCACCTTCTGGCCCCAATATGCCGGTTGCGTGGGCTTCATCCACACACAGCAGAGCGTCATATTTTTGAGCTACTTCATGCAGTGCGGTCATATTTGCGGCATCCCCGTCCATGCTGAACACGCTTTCTGTCAGCACAATACGCAGGCCTGCGCCTTCAGTTTTTTGAAGCAGGCTTTCAAGATGCGCCACATCATTATGGCGGAACCGAATCGGGCGTATACCAGCCGCTGCACAACCATGATACAGGCTGGCATGGATAAGCTTATCCGCCAGAATAATGGCAGGTGCCCCACATACCTGCGTAGAAAGCCGCGCCAAAGCAGGCACCAAGGAAGCATTGGCCTGCCAGCCGGAAGAAAACAAACGTGCCGCCTGCATGTGCTTTAGCCGCGCCACGCGCTTTTCCAGCACACAAGCTTGGGAAGATGTGCCCGTAACCAACCGGGAGGCACCGCTGCCACTGCCTTCTGCCTGTGCCCAAGCATATGCACGCTCACGCAACAAGGGATGCATGCGCAGGCCCAGATAATCGTTAGACGAAAAATCTGTGACCACAACGCCATCTGAACGTTTGAGCAACGCATCTCCGGCATATTGCCATTCCTGACAGGTGCGCAAACGCCCCTGAGCAGACAGATCCGCCAGCCCCTGCTGGAAAAGATTATCAAACCGCGTCATGTAACATGTGGTGCCGCAGCCTGAAGGGCGGGTCAATCATCTATGGGGAAACATTCCATGACAGAAGCTTCCGGCTCATCTTTATCTTCCATGCCGGAATGGTACACGCAGGGGCTGCCCCATATCTGGCTACCTTATAGCCAGATGAAAACAGCCTCTGCGCCACTTGTCGCCGCACGCACGCATAACACGCGCATAACCCTGACAGATGGCCGGGAACTGGTAGATGGCGTGGCCGCATGGTGGACAGCCTGCCACGGCTATAATCACCCTCATATTCGCCAAGCCGTATGCCAGCAGATGGAAACTATGCCCCATGTGATGTTTGGCGGCATGATGCACCAACCCGCCCTGCGGCTGGCCAGCAGATTATGCACTATGCTGCCGGGAGATCTGGAACGGGTGTTTTTTACGGATTCAGGCTCGGTTTCCGTAGAAGTCGCCATGAAAATGGCCATTCAGTACCGCCTGAACAAAGGGCAGACCAAACGTACCAAGATGCTGGCGTTCCGTGGTGGCTATCATGGAGACACACTGGCCACGATGTCTGTTTGTGACCCGGAAGAAGGCATGCACCATCTCTACGGCTCTGCCCTGATGGAGCACGTAATATCCCCTCTGCCAGTGGATGAAGCCAGCACTGCTACATTTCTGGATTTACTAGCAAAACACGCGCACGAACTTGCCGCCATTATAACCGAGCCTTTGGTGCAAGGGGCTGGTGGCATGTTGTTTCATTCTCCACAAACACTGCGCACCTTGCGCAAAGCTGCGAATGATCACGATGTGCTGCTGATTTTAGATGAGATTTTCACCGGCTTTGGCCGCACGGGCACCATGTTTGCCTGCGAACAGGCTGGTATTGTACCCGATATTATCACGCTTTCAAAAGCGCTTACGGGGGGCACCATGGCGCTTGCCGCCACAGTGGCGCGGCGGCATGTGTTTGAGGCATTCCTTTCTGATAATCCCGAACATGCGCTTATGCACGGCCCCACCTTTATGGCGAACCCACTGGCCTGCGCCTGCGCCAATGCCTCGCTCGATCTGTTTGAAACCGAGCCACGCCTTCAACAAGTGCAAAACATCAACGCGTTTCTGACCGAAGCGCTAGAACCCTGCCGCACCCTACCCGGCGTAAAGGATGTGCGCACACTTGGAGCTATTGGGGTTGTGGAGCTGGAAAAGATCAATAACCCGGATGCATTGCGGCAGCGTTTTATTGCCGAAGGCGTGTGGATACGCCCCTTCCGTAATATTGTTTACCTAACCCCTGCCTTTACCATTGAAAAACAGGATTTACGCAAACTCACAGACGCCATTTATAAAGTATTGTCCTGAAAACTGTAATGTTAGGAAGATGAAGGCGCTGTGTGCATCCATGCCGCTGCAGCGTGTTCATCTTCTTCCCGCGCATCCACCCATGCGGTATGGCCGTTCGCGAATTCTTCTTTTTTCCAGAACGGCGCGCCGGTTTTAAGCCGATCAATCAAGAACGATGTAGCGGAAAGTGCTGCACCCCGATGGGCCGCAGCCGTTCCCACCAGCACAATAGGCGCACCCACTTCTAACCGGCCAACCCTGTGTATGAGCGTACATCCAAGCAGATTGAACCGCTCCATAGCTTCCTGCGCAAGCTGATGAAGGATTGTTTCCGTCATGCCCGGATAATGTTCCAGCGTCAGGCTTAGCAAGCCATCTCCACCACGCACCTGCCCTATAAACAGGCCCATACCGCCAACTTGTTCGGAAAGGCCAGAA
The DNA here is from genome assembly GCF_001766235.1 of Acetobacter ascendens. Classification (NCBI taxonomy): domain Bacteria; kingdom Pseudomonadati; phylum Pseudomonadota; class Alphaproteobacteria; order Acetobacterales; family Acetobacteraceae; genus Acetobacter; species Acetobacter ascendens. The sequence goes on along the minus strand of NZ_CP015164.1, from coordinate 708,866 downwards.
AGACGCGCGGTTTCAGCCCCCGTATCAAAAGCTGCCTGTTGCACCAAAACACGGACAGGCATGGGTATCATCCGCCTGTCATGGGGGGGAAAAACGCAAGCTCATCACCCGGTTGCACGCAGGTATCAAACCCACCCAGCTTTTGGTTGATAGCAACACGAATACGCGGTGTGGCGGCAAACACCTCATCCAACCTGGCATCATGCTGGCGCAGTTCCTGCACCAAAGCGGCCACAGGCACATTATTGGATGGCAGAGTAACCTGCTGGCCTTCACGCCCCAGTTGCTCACGCAGGGCGGCAAAATAAAGAATATTAACGGAGCCTGTCATGGCCTGCCTACTGCGGTTTGAGTTTTCTAGCCGTTGCATCTGCCACGCTTAAACAGCGTAGCCGTTAGTGATGTACGGTAGAACGGTTATCCTTGATGGTGCTAACGGATCCATCTGGCTGGATCAAGGTAATGGTGCCATCATCATTCGGGATTTCAATAGGGGCACCTACCCCGCGATGCGCCCCGTACTTACTGGAAACATCTGGTTCTGCGTCTGGCAGTTTACCTGCCGTACCACCCCCAATAACACCGTGGCGAATGTCTTCTTTTTCGCCAATGCTCATTTCCTCGCCATCAGGAAGTTGCGGACCTGTGGCGGCATCTCCGCCCAGCACAGTGCCGCTTCGGTCTTTTTCAACATCTTCCAGCGTAGGCAGCGGTGTTGGTGGGCCGGGCCACATATTGCCGCCTTCTGGCAGAATAGGAACATCTACAGCAGATTGCCCCCTGATCCGCCGCATGTTCAGCTCATCCCCAGTCGTCGCATTTGGGTTTTCACCCGGAAGCGTTGCTGTATCCGAGACAAACTTGTCAAAGCCTGCACATCCGCTCACGATCATACATAAACCTAGAAGAGCGGCTTTCCGCATGCCCTGACTCCGCAATCATCATCTTTCAACAGCAGGCGAATCATTCCCTGCCTGCGATTGCGGCCTTTTAGAACCGCACCTCATGCTAAATAACGGTTTATCCACCAGACACAAGGCGATGCAGCAAAATGAAGTTATTTTTCTGGAATAGATGCTCTGTATTACTAAATGAGTAACAAAGTTTTTTACATTTCAACATGGCGCAGACCAGTTGTTAAATAATCCCAGCCGGTTATCAATGTAAGCACCGCAGAAATCCAAAGTAATACAGCACCAATAAGTGCCACTGGCAGCCACGGCATACCCAACAAAGCGCCAGTACCGTCCCCCGCCAGCAAAAAGCCAATGGCTGTCATCTGGAAGCCAGTTTTCCACTTTGCCAAACGGGTTACAGGCAGGCGCGCACGCCGTTCCGCCAGATATTCCCGCATGCCGGAAACCAGAATTTCACGGCACAGAATAATAATGGCAGGCCACAAACCCTGATAAGGCAGACGCGCAAAACCAGCCAACACCATCAAACAGGCCCCAACCAGCAGCTTATCTGCAATGGAATCAAACATGCGCCCGAAATCTGACATCTGATGGCGTGAGCGTGCCAGCTTGCCATCAAAGTAATCGGTTATTCCCGCCAGAATGAATAGCAGACACGCCAAGGCATCTGTACGCGGGCTCCCCCATGCAGCCAGAGTGACCACAATGGGTATGGCTACAATACGCGAGATTGTCAGGACATTCGGCAGATCTGTCAGCATTACGGAATATAGTAACCTATTTCCTGCACTGCTGGAATGGCTTATGTCATCGCAAAGGTGTCAGGCACCCAGAATTCTTCTGCAATGCTCATATGCTGGTGGTCATCCTGGCGTCCAATCTGGGTGAAAATGGCCGTAAATAGCCCGCGCTGTTTCTCGGCTGATACCGGGTGCAGCTTCCAACTCTGCCAAACCGGCCTGTTTGATGGCGCGTGCTGAACCAAATGTGTTCAGCAACAGCTTTTTACGCGCAGGCCCAATGCCGGGCACATCATCCAGTTCCGACTTCACCAGTGTTTTAGATCTGCCAGACCTATGGGTGGTAATGGCAAAATGGTGGGCCTCATCACGCAGCCGTTGCAGATAGTACAGTACGGGGTCTCGCAAATCGAGCTGGAAGGGTTCCTTGTCCTCCGTATAGAACCATTCCTTCCCGGCATCACGGTCTGGCCCTTTGGCAATGCCCACAAGCTTTACGCCTGTTACGCCCAGATCATCCAGCACACTGCGCACCGCAGAGTATTGCCCAGCGCCGCCATCAATCAGCAGCACATCTGGCCAGTTGGAAGTATCTCCTTCTTCCGCCTCTTTCAGGGCACGGCCAAAGCGGCGCTCCAGCACTTCGCGCATCATGCCAAAGTCATCCCCCGGCGTAACGGGGCCTTTTATTTTGAACTTGCGATACGCCTTGCGGTTAAAGCCCTCCGGCCCGCCCACAATCATCACACCATAAGCGTGCGCGCCCTGAATATGGCTGTTATCGTACACTTCTATGCGTTCTGGCGGCGCATCCAACCCCAAAACATCTGCCACGCCTTGCAGCAATTTGGCCTGCCCTGCGGTTTCTGCCAGTTTGCGGCTGAGAGCATCCCGCGCATTGGTAACGGCATGATCAAGCACCTGCTTTTTTTCACCCCTTTGCGGAGCAAGAATTTCTATCTTGCGGCCACGCCGGAGAGATAAAGCCTCCGTCAGCAGTAAAGATTCCGGCAGTTCATAATTCACCAAAATCTGGGCAGGGCATGGTTTATCATCATAAAACTGCGCGATAAAGGCAGACAGCACATCTGCAGGTGAAGCATCCTGCGTATGAGCCGGAAAGAACGAGCGGCTGCCATTATTACGCCCACCGCGAATGAAAAAGACCTGAATACAGGCATGCCCGGCCTCCTGCCACAGCGCCAGCACGTCTGCATCCTGAAGAGATGCCGGATTGATCACACTGGATTCCTGCATCTGTGCCAGCGCACGAATACGATCTCGCAGCACAGCAGCGCGTTCAAAATCCAACGCTTCTGCGGCGGCGTTCATTTCCTGCCCCAAGGTTTCGCGCAGCGCTGTATCCTTGCCAGACAGGAACTCCCGCGCCTGTTCTACCAATTGTCCGTAAGCGTGCTGATCTATCCGATCCACACATGGGCCAGAGCAGCGTTTGATTTGATAAAGCAGGCATGGACGGGTGCGCGCGTTAAAAACCGCATCTGTGCAAGAGCGTAGCAGAAAAACACGCTGGATCAGGTTGAGTGTCTGATTAACCGCCCAAGCCGAAGCAAATGGCCCCCACAGGCTGGCCCCTTTAACGGCCTTACCCCGGTGCTTGGCAATTTGCGGGAACGCATGTGCATCTGTCAGCATCAGCCACGGGTAGCTTTTGTCATCCCGCAGCAGGATGTTGAAGCGCGGTTTCATGCGCTTGATGTAGTTTGCCTCCAGCAACAGGGCTTCGGCTTCCGTATGGGTGGTGACAATTTCCATTGCCACCGTTTCGGAAACCATGCGCCGCAGCCGTTCGGGCAAGCGATTGATATGGGTGTACGATGTTACCCGCTTTTTAAGTGCTAACGCCTTGCCAACGTACAGCACCTCCCCTTTAGACCCCAGCATACGGTACACGCCCGGTGAAAGCGGCATGGTTTTAAGCGCATGCCGAATGGCCTCTACCCCTTTTACAGCAGGGGCTGCCTGTTCCTGCGCCACAGGCAGGGTATCTGAAGGGGGAGAATCAGCTGTCATCATACGCTCTTGGTCGAAAGGTAAATTTCATCCACCGTTTTTGTGGATAACTCTGTGGAACAGCTGGGGCTGATGCATCATAAACCGCAGAAAGTCAGCCCTTTCAACAGATTGCACAGTTTTTGGTCATTCCTAGCAACCTACTGATTTCAAAAGATTTAATGTGTTGCGGTTTTTTGACACCCTGTGGTTTTTGAACTTTTTGTTGAAAATACGCGATGTCAAGACAGGAAGTGGACAAATTTTGCAGTTTTTTGTTCTCATGCAATCCTGCTTTGTTCTGCCACCTGTTCTGCATTTTCCAACACGCGCAGGAAATTTTCACCCCAAAAAGCCGCAATTTCACTTTTGTCATAACCACGACGCATTAGCTCGGCGGTAATGTTCACACCCTGTGTGGCGTTCTGCCAATCTTCCAGCGCCCCACCACCATCGAAATCTGAGGAAATACCTACGTATTCTGGCCCAAGCCTGCGCACAACGTAATCAATATGGTCTACCAGATCGGTTACAAAACCTTGCCGTTTGCCTTCCTCCAGCTTGGGCTTCAAAAACGCGGGCATGGCCGTAATCTGGATAACTCCGCCACTTTCCTTCAGCGCATCCAACTGCTCATCATCCAGATTACGTGGGTGATCGCAAAGCGTGCGCACGCAGGAATGACTGGCCACAATAGGTGTGGCAGAAACCTGCACAGCCTGAAGCATGGTTTGTTTGGAGGAATGAGACACATCCACCACAATACCAAGGCGGTTCATTTCGGCAATCGCTTCACGCCCAAGGGCGGAAAGGCCGTGGTGGCGCTGTGGTCCATCTCCAAGACTGGGGCGATGAATGGCCGCATCTGCCAGCGCATTATGGCCGTTATGGGTGAGCGTAACGTAACGCGCTCCCTTGGCCCGAAACTGCTTAAGCAATGCAGGATCATCCCCCATGCCGTAGCCATTTTCTACGGCTGGAACAACAACCAGCACACCTTCATGAAACGCTGCACGCATATCCGCCACAGCGGAGCATACACGTGCACTTACGCCATTATGGATGCCCTGCATGCGGCCTATGGCATCCAACATAGCAAGGCACTGTTCCTGCGCCTGTGCGTGCCCTTCCCGGTCTATGGCGGCTTGGGCAATGTACGCCACAAAGCATCCGGCAAACATACCGCCCTGCTGCATTTTAGGCAGGTCCACCCGCCTATCTGCCGTATCTTCAAACGCATCATTCCGGTCGGGCCATGGAATATCGATATGGCTATCCAGAGTGAACAAGGCACGATGCAGCGCAACTGCATCCGGAGAAACGAAAGAAGGTTGGGTTGTCATAATTTAAAAAATGGCCCTGTTACATGAAATTACAAGGGAACAGCCGGGTTCCATCTGCCCCACTTATGCGCCTGTTTTTGCTTGCCCTGCAAACCGCAATCCGTCATGCCACGGCACATGCGATTAGTAACATGGAACATCAATTCCCTCCGCCTGCGCCTGCCTCTGCTTGAAAAGCTGGTGCGGCATCTCGCCCCAGATGTTGTGTGCCTACAGGAAACCAAGGTGCCAGACCCTTTATTTCCCGAAGATGGCGTAAAGGCTCTGGGTTTTGAGCACCTGCATTACCGGGGCATGAAAGGCTATAATGGCGTTGCCATTCTTTCTCGCCATCCGCTAAAGCCCGTCACACAAACACCGGTATGGTACGGCAAGGAAGATTGCCGCCATGTAGCCGCCACTGTATGTGCGCCAGAAGGCGAAGTGGAACTGCACGATTTTTATATTCCCGCAGGAGGGGATGAGCCAGACCCGGAAACCAACCCTAAATTCGCCCATAAACTGGCTTTTGTGGAGGAAGTAACAGAGTGGTTTCAATCCCGCCCCCTCAACCGCACGGTGTTGGTGGGGGACTTCAACATCGCGCCGCTTGAGCATGATGTATGGAGCCACAAGCAGCTTCTTAAAATTGTCAGCCACACCCCGCCAGAAACAGAGCGCCTAAACCTTTGGCTGCAAACCGGCTTTGTGGATGCCATGCGCCACTTTGTACCACCGGAAAAAAAACTTTATACGTGGTGGTCTTACCGCAACCGGGACTGGAAAAAATCCAACCGAGGCCGCCGTTTAGACCACGTCTGGATGACGCCTGACCTCCTGCCCAACCTGAATGGCATGACGGTTGTGCGTGAGGCGCGAGATTGGGAAGGTCCCTCCGACCATGTGCCGGTTGTGGTAGATTTTAGCCTTTCGGACTAAAGCCCAGTATTTGAGGCGCTTGTAAAAAAGAGCGCTTCAAATACTCATCTGAATGCTTAGTAACGATACTGCCACAGCAGCCCAACGCTGCTTCCCGGATCGTTTTCTGGGGTGGTAAAGCCAGTCACGGTGCCGCCTGTGCCCACCGTTGTGTTCAGCTTAAGGTGCTTTGTCAGGTCAACCTGCACCTGCGCCTGTGTGCCAGAACCAGATGTGGCCTGCTTGGCACCTACGTAAACGCCTTTCATCACGTATTTGCCAGCCTCAACACTGGTGCCACCATTCCCCACGCCAGAACCGCCGCCAATGGCCAAGCGGTCCAGATGCAAGGTTTTACGAATGGTACCCATGGGGTCAAACGGCGTAAGCCCGGTAAGCGTGGCCAGCGCCGTGCCCAATTCCACCATTTGCGTGGAAGAAAGAGAGTGTGCATCTGTGCCAAACAGCAGCATAGCCAGAACCTGATCCTGCGGCAGGGGCGGCATGGATTCAAACGTAATCTTGGGCGCACTGGCATAACCACCCACCTTCAGCATGGCTGTTTGGCCTTGCACAGCACGATCGGCTTCAAAATCCAGCGTGGGGTCCATTTTGTGGCCAACGCCCGAGCCATTAAAGGCCACCCGCCCCTTGGTGAAGTTAAGCGAAATACCGGCCAGATCAAAGTTACCGCGCTTAAGGTCAAACCCGCCGCTCATCTGCGGAGCCTGCGTTGTACCGCCAACTTTTAGTTTGCCAGCCATTTCCGCATCCAAGCCGTGCCCGCGCACAAAGAATTTGCCGGGTGATGTCAGGCTCAGGTTCAGCCCGATAACAGCAGACTTAGTGCTTTCCGCCTTGGCAGCTTCCGCCTGCTTTTGCTCATCACCGGGGCGCACAACATCCAAACGCGCCACGGAAGATGGCAAGGAATTGGGAATATTGATTTCCACACGCCGCAAATCTACCGTGCCATCAACATCCATGCGGGTTTGCACCTGCCCTTTTACGGCAATATCCGCGTTCATCACCGCTGTCAGCAGATCACTGGAGATGGGGCGAGCATCATGGGTCTGCAAACGAATATCCAGCGGCATACCGGGGGAACCAATGCCCACAAAACCAGTTACGCCCAAGCTGCCATCACCAGCTTTGGCCGTAAGGTTCTGAATAACTATCTTGTCGTTCTCACCCACCACGCGGCCATTGATATTGGCCAGATGGAAGCCTTGAGCAAAATCCTGCACATCGGCATCGCGCAGATCAACCGTGCCCGTTACACGGGGAGAGGACATGGTGCCCGCAACCAATAGCGCCATCTGGGCTTGCCCCATCGCCTGCCGTGCCTGCGCGCCCAGAATGCCATTGGCAATGCTTAAATCCAGATTACCATTGACGCGCAGATTCATTGGCCCAGTTTTGTTCAGCGGAGCCGTGCCTGCCACGTTCACGTTTAGCTTGGGGCCGGCGCCCGCAGCCACCTGCACTTTGGCAGAACTACCCGCCAAATTGGCTGCGGCATCTAGATGCAATGGCGGAATGGAAGCAGCGGCAGAACTACCAGCCATACGCAAATCTCGCCCAGTAAGCTTAACTTGCCCTTGAGGTGCATTTAACGTTCCCGCCACCTTGGCCTGAACAGAAACCGTGCCAGATGCCTTGAAATCTGGCGCAAACGGATGTGCCAAAGCAGGCGTTAAATTACGGATATCCGCCGTAACGGCCAAAGAGGGCTTGATCTTACCGGCAACATCAATGGTGGCGGGTTGGCTGCCTGCCGTCACCAACGTGGCCCGCAGCCGATCAACCCCCATTGTCTCACCGAATGAGACCAACGCAGGTGCTAAAAGACGCACCGTTTCCTGCTTGGCGGTAGCATTCAGCCGCTGCACTTTCACCTGCTTGGCGGTAGCATTCAGCCGCTGCACTTTCACCTGCTTGGCAGGCAGGTTCAACAGGGCTGCGGTATCCAGCATCAACGGGCTGCCAGACCAGCTTGCTGGCCCTACCTGTGCGGTCAACGCCATAGCATTATCCGGCCCCTTGGCACTTAAACGTGCCTGACCGGTTACACCGGAAGCAGAAAGGCCGCCCAGTTTAAGCGTAAGATCAGCATTGGGGTGGGCGGCCGGATCTTTTACCGTGCCTGCCAGAGCCAGAGACCCAATTTTTACGCTAGGCATAGCCACATTGCCATCCAGCTTAAGAGCAACCTGAGGTTTATCGGCCACCTGCGTGGTTTTAACAGAAGCAGCCAGCGCGCCAGAAATAGCCTGCCCTATAAGCGGGCGAAAATCTGCCAAGCGTCCAACCTTCAGGTCCAGCGTGCCCAGTGGCACCACCTCACCTGTAGGGAGAGAAAGCTGCCCTTGCCCGGCCACGCTGTTCCATGACAGTTTGCGAATATCAACCTGCCTGTCACCCTGTGCGCTTTGGGCCAAAGCCACATCCAGCAACAAGGGTGCGCGGTTAAGCGTGCCATGTGCCTGCACCGTACCTTCTGGCGCAGTGGGCAAGTGCTGCACATTGGCATCCAACTCTATTGGCCCGCGCGGCATGGTGGCGGTGCCGGGGTCTCCCTTCGCATGGAGTGTGGCTGTAAAATCCTGCATCGGGCCTTTAGCCTGCAAGGCCAGCGTAAGCGCCCCACGCAGAGAAGGTAACGCCCGCGCAAGATCTGTCAGGCCCAGATCAAACCCCAGATCCATATCGCGGCCCGTATTCACCTGCCCGCCACCTTTAAGGTTAAGGGCGCGGCCATCTACACTCAGGCTTTGCAGGTCAATCTGCTTGGCTGCTGGCAACTTATCCTGCGCAGCCAAGGGCCGCATGGTGGCTGTAAGGGCAAACTTGCCATCCGGCCCGATTAATCCCGCAGCCTGAGCCTGGCCACCTGTAATAGCCAGCGTGCCATCTGCTGTAAGGTGTGTATCTCCCTCTGGCTTTGCGGGAAGGTCAAATTGCACGTTCATACCCGCGCTGCCGCGCAAAGGCGTGCCGGCCATTTCACCAAACGGCAGCAAATCAGGTAGCTTCAATGCCACCGTGCCACGCTGTGGAGCTGCAGATTGCACATTGCCAGAAAGATTTAGCAAAGGGTGAGAGAGCGTAAAGGCCAGCGGCTTGCCGGGTTTTTGTGGCTCCAACTGCGCATCAAGCTGCAACGGCGCAGAAGCCAGCAGCGTAGGTGCCTTGCCCGGCAAGCGCACACCATCTGCTGTTGCCACCACATGCAGCAAATTGGCCATATCGGCACTGCCGTTCTCGCCCGAGAACTGCATTTTCAACGTGCCCACACCTGCGCCAGATGCGGCTAGCTGATCAACCTGCACCTGCGCCGTGCCCAGCGGCGCTGCCATTTTGCCGTGCAGTTGCGCCCCTAAATGAATACCACCCCATGCCAGATCGGGCGAAAGAGACATAGCTGGCGCATCCACCCCGGCATTCAGCTTCCCCAGCTTTTCGGCCAGCAGATCCAGCACGCCATCTGCATGGGCTTTTATATCCCCGGCAGAAGCGGCAAAGCCCAGCACAGCAGCCGAAGGCGGGCCATTAATATCCAGCTTGAGGGCCAGTGGCACCAATTGCGGCATTTTCAGGCGTGTAGCGGCAAAGCCATCTGTGCCCTCGCTAGCATCCAGATGTAGGCCCAGATTGCCTTTGCCGGTTGTGGTTGCCAGATCAATCTGTCCGGCGGCATCCAGCCTTTTAAGGTGCAGAGCAATATCCGCACCCGGCAGAGAAGGTAGACTTAGCCCATTGATAACCGGATCAATGTTCGAAATCCTGCCCCGCCCAGCCAAGGAAAAACTGGCCGGAGAACCCGCAAGTGCTGCCCCCACATTAATACGCCCCACCGCAAGTTTGCGGATATCTACCCCCAGATGCAGCGCAGAAGGCGAACTTTTGGAAGGTGTAGCTGGCTTGGCTGGATCAGACACAGGCAGACGCGGAATATCCAGCTCATCTGCCGTAACGGCGTAAATACGTGCTGTGCGCCCAATTATTGCCAAAGGAGACCAATTAAGCGCCACATTATGCAGCGTAAGCCAAGCGCCCTGCTTATCGCGAATTTCTAGCGTATCCAGCCGGAAGTTATCGGGAAAGCGGCCAGACATGCCCGAAAGCCCTATCATCCCGCCCGTAAGGGAGGATGTCTGATGCATGAGCATTTTGCGGCCCGGCCCGGTATTGGCCCCCACCAGCAAAACAGCCACAGCAAGGCCAGTTATGCCAACCAGAGAACCACCGGTTATAAGGGCAATACGCCCCACACGCCGCCAGAGCGGGCGCGCAGGTTTATCCGGCAAGCGTGGCAGAATGGGTTCTGGCGTATCGGCCATTAGAATGTCTCCCCAAGGCCGATATACAGATCCCACTTATCACCGCGTGGGGCACGGTTAAGAGGTACAGCAACATCCAGCCGAATGGGGCCAATAGGCGTATAATACCGCACGCCCCCACCAGCACCCACGCGCAGCTTGCCGGTAAATGGCAAACTGCTGCTGCCAACCTGACCGGCATCTATAAACCCGGCCATGCCCACGTTGCCTATAATTCTTTGGCGGAATTCTGCACTTCCCGCATCCAGAGATGTTCCGCCAATAGCATAGCGCGTATTTTTATACTGTGGCCCCACGCCCTGCCAGCGGAAGCCTCGCACCGTGGAACTACCGCCGGCATACAGGCGTTGATCTGGCGGAATATCCCACGTGCTGGCACCCTGAATACTGCCAACCATGCCCCGAAAAGCCAGAACACTGTTGCCAGGCTTGCTGATACCCAGATGGTGTAGATCAAAATATGTAGAAGCCGTGCCGTTCAGGATGGCAAAAAACGAGGTACCGCTGCCCTTGTTCCCCAAGGAAACGGATGGCGTAATGCTCATGCTGGCACGTACACCGTGTGTTGCAGGTTCAATGGGGTTTCCAACGCCCGTGTTGTCAAACATAACGGAAAGTGGTGCAGAAATAATGGTGTAATCACGCGTAACACCAAACTGTTCGATCTTTTCCTGCTCTGCCATCAATCCAAAACTGCCGTTCCAGTTTTTAGCCAACGGGCGCGTAATACCGCCACGAATCAAAAACGCCGTCTGCCGATAGGACCAGAATAACTGCCGCAGCCCTTCAATACGTGCACTTAAGTTCTGATTGCGTTCCAGAAAATCGGGCTTGAAGAAATCTGCATACACATCATACCCCAAGCCTTGCTGGGCAGAACCGCCAAGGCCGGTAATAAGTGCTGTCAACCGCAAACGCTCTGCGTTGCCCAACAGGTTATAATGTGTCCATGATCCACCGGCGCGCGCACCCAAATCTGTGGAATAGCCGCCTTCTGCCCCCACGGAGTGGCGCTTGGCTTCCTTAAAGCTGAAATCAAGCGGCATGGTGCCATCCACTGCGTAGGTAGAAGCATCCTGCACTGTTACGTTAGAAAATACCCCAACGGAGGCCAGATCCTGCCTTGCGTTTTCAATTTTAGAGGGCTGATAAAGCTGCCCTTCCTGCACCGTCATACGGCGGCGCACGAACTTTTCATGCACCTGTTTCAGGCCGGTTGTATCTATCTTGCCAATATTCAATACCGGGCCCGGCGTTACAGGGTAGGTAATGTTCAACGTATGTGTGGTGGGTTCCAGAAAAGCCTTGGGTTTTTCCACTGTAGCCAGTGCATGCCCATCTTCACGCAGGGCATCCATCAGGTTGCTGCCGCCGTCCAGCACGCTTTTGGCAACCGCAGGCTGCCCCGATGACAGCCCGAAGGCTTTTTTCTGAGCATCCGTCAAAACAGGAGGCTGGCCGGTTTTGTCATCCACCAGTGTGACCGTACCCAGATGAAACAGAGGGCCTTTATCTACCTTTACTTCAGCCTGAATTTTTTCACCCGTAGGAACGGATTCGATCCATTGTGAAAGAGCGGGAGACATCCCGTCCATCTTCACGGCATCTTTGCCGCCATTCCGACTGAGGGTGATATGCACCGTACCTGCGTAATAACCGCAGCTTTCCAACGCCGTGCGCAAGCGGTCATATTCATTCCGCACACGCCCGGCCAACGCAAACGGCCCCACCGCATGTGTGGATTGGAGAGACTGAAGATCGGATGAGCTTTTAATAGCCGTATCCAGATCTGCCTCCCCCGTAGGCACCAGCTTGGTGGTGTAAGGCTGTGGATCTGCCGCCCAGGACCAAGACAGACAGGACGATGCACCCCACAAAGCGGCACCAGCCAGAACACGATTCGCGGTGAGAGCAAGCCTGTTCAGCATGTTGTTCTTGCGTGTCCTCACCAAAATCTGCCTGCACCTATTTGCCAAAGTTCTGCTTACAAACCCTTTTATGCACATACCATGACAAAAATACGGTGCCGAAGCCCAAAACAGCTTCTGTTACGCATAAATTGGGAGATGGATTGTCCAGCCGGCCAAAATCGCGGTAAGAGAGCGCATGCTTTTTCATTCCATCTGCGCCGCTGCCGGGCGCGTTTGTCCGACAGAGCTGTGTCTGGCAGAAATGAAACGATGACACCACGCCCGTCTGACCAAACCCGTCCTCCCTACGCTTCCCCCCAAAAGAAGCCCCATGGTCTTTCCCCTTTACCTGCGTGGGTGGAAGCTTATTTCCGCCGCACGGCAGATTTAAGGGCGGTCCTGCGCCTTGGTGCGCTGGTTGTCTGGGTGCCGCTATCTGTTGGCTTTGAAGCATGCTTGCTGCTTGTGCCCGGCACACCAAAAATCCGCTGGACGCGCGTAATCTGGGGCGTGCTATGCCGTATTATCGGGTTGCAAATCCATGTTGTGGGGCAACGTGTGGGCACGGTGGGTGGCCTCAAGGCTCGCCAGCGGGGTGAACGGCCCGTTATCTATATTTGCAACCACATGTCTTGGTTGGATGTGTCGGTGTTGGGCACCATTCTGCCTTCCGTGTTTGTGGCCAAAGGCGATATTGAAAAATGGCCGATCATGGGCTTGGTCTCCCAAATCGGGCGCACCATTTTTGTCAGCCGCCAGCGCAGCACGACTGGCCGTGAGCGTGATGAAATGATCCGCCGCATGGTGGAAGGAGATAATCTTGTCCTGTTCCCTGAAGGCACATCATCCGATGGCTCCCGCGTGTTGCCCTTCATGTCCGCTTTTTTTGCCATCGCAAAATTGCCCCGGCTAAAGGAAGGCATGGATAAAAGCCTTCTGCCCATAACATTTGAACCGGGCATGACGCCCCTTATCCAGCCCGTATCCCTTGTATATGATCGGCTGGAAGACCTGCCCATTTCTCGCCTCCGTCGCCCTGTGTTTTCATGGTACGGAGATATGGACCTTGGCCCCCATGTATGGGCTTTGTTGAAGTGGAAGCGCTCCCGCGCAACTGTGTTGCTGCACGAACCGCTGGACCCAGATATGTTCCCCAGCCGCAAGGCTCTGGCACAGGCTGCATGGAAGGCTGTTTCCATAGGTGCGGCAGAACTGCGCCAAAACCGCAAGCCTACGGTTATAAAAGGCCGGTTTAACCCCGCCACCCTGCCCGTTAATTTTCTGCCGCCTTCTGTCAAGAAAGCCAAAAGGATACTTGACAGAACCGCCTCCTTTTTTGCTTCAATACGCATAAGACTTTAGGCAGCAAAACCGGTGGCTGTTACAGGCCACCAAACCCATAAGGAACATTCGGTCTGTTAAGCGCCAGAATACTTTTTGGCCGTTCTTACCTTCCCACTATTCTCGCCTTGGTGAGAAAAGAGGCTTGACCTGCACGCGCTCTGGCCCGATTTCCTCCACCTGCCGCATGGAATGGGCCTGCGGCATAGCGGAGCGCCTGCCATCATGACCGGAACCCCAGCCAACACATCCCCTGCCCGTGGCCTGCACGTTATTACGTGGGGTTGCCAGATGAATGTGTATGATAGTGCACGTATGGGGGATGTTCTGCGGCCACTTGGCTATCAGCCAGTTGCCACGCCAGATACAGCAGACATGATTATCCTGAACACCTGCCACATTCGGGATAAAGCGGCAGAAAAAGTGTTTTCAGAACTCGGCCGCCTGCGCAAAATCAAGGAAGCGCGGGAAACAGCCGGGCAGCAAACTATTATTGCTGTAGCCGGGTGCGTGGCGCAGGCCGAGGGGCAGGAAATTCTGGCCCGCGCGCCGTATGTAGATATTGTTCTGGGCCCACAAACCTATCACCGCCTCCCAGAAATGGTGGCCCGTGCCGCGCGGGCCGGTGGCGCCGTTATTGAAACGGATTTTCCCGCAGAACAGAAATTCGATTTTCTGCCAGAAGCGGAAGCCCCACAAACCGCAGGCAATTACACGGCCTTCCTAACCATTCAGGAAGGGTGTGATAAATTCTGCTCCTTCTGCGTGGTGCCTTACACCCGTGGGGCAGAAAGCAGCCGTTCCGTGCTTTCCGTGCTCGCAGAAGCACGCCGGATGGTGGAAAGCGGCGTGAAGGATATTTGCCTACTGGGCCAGAACGTAAACGCTTATCATGGTGAAGGGCCGGATGGCTCAACGTGGGATTTGCCAAAACTGGCATATGAACTTGCCAAGCTGCCCGGCCTTTCGCGCATCCGTTATATGACATCCCACCCGCGGGATATGGACGATGCTCTGATAGCCGCCCACCGTGATCTGCCGCAGCTTATGCCGTTCCTGCACCTGCCTGTTCAGGCTGGGTCTGACCGTATCCTGCGCGCCATGAACCGTGGCCACACGGCAGATGAGTATCGGGATATTGTGCGCCGCCTGCGTGAAGCGCGGCCCGATCTGGCTCTGTCATCCGATTTCATTGTGGGCCATCCCGGTGAAACGGATGAGGATTTTGAAGCCACCATGCAGCTTGTGCGTGATGTTGGCTTTGCGCTGGCTTACTCCTTCAAATACTCCCCCCGTCCCGGCACCCCTGCCGCAGGCGCTGGCATGCAGGTGCCAGAAGATGTGAAGGATGCCCGCCTGCAAGCTTTGCAGGCCCTGCTGCGTGAACAGCAGGATGCTTTTAATGCAACACTTGTGGGCAAAACCATTCCTGTTCTGTTTACCTCAGAAGGACGGAAACCGGGGCAGATTGCCGGACGTTCTCCGTGGTTGCAGCCTGTGCATGTTTCTGGGCCCAAGCATCTGATTGGCAAGGAACTGCCCGTGCGTATTGTTGAACGCCTGACCAACTCCCTGTCCGGCGTTTTAGAAGAGGAGTGTGTGTCCGCTTGAGTAGCACGCGTATTTCCGCCTCACCCCGCATGGCTGCAGAAATGCCCCATGCCTCTGCTACCTTGCAGTTTGAAGATAACACCCTTCTGGCGCGCCTTGTGGGAGACCACGACAAGCATCTGCGCTGCCTGGAAGAAGGTTTGGAAGTGGAGGTTGCCCGGCGCGGCAACCGCATTTCCATCCAAGGTGTTCCTGAACAAACAGCCCGCACGCGTGCGGTGCTGAGCGTGCTGTACCAAAAACTGGCAGCAGGCGAAAACGTGGATATCAGCAGCATAGAGGCCGCCATACGCATGTCCCGCCCGCCCCAGAACACCACCAGTATTCTCTCCAACACCCCGCAGGACACCCCGGAACTGGAAGGGGATCTGCCCCTTATCCGTATGCGGCACGGCAATATTGAACCCCGCTCCCCCGGTCAGGCTGCATATATGAAGGCGCTGGCCAAAAAGGAGCTGGTGTTCGGCATTGGCCCAGCAGGCACAGGCAAAACCTATCTGGCCGTGGCGCAGGCCGTGGCTATGTTGCAAGCTGGCTCCATTGATCGGATCATTCTCTCTCGCCCGGCTGTAGAAGCTGGTGAGCGACTGGGCTTTTTGCCCGGAGATATGAAAGACAAGATCGACCCCTACCTCCGCCCACTGTACGATGCCCTTTACGATATGCTGCCGGGGGATCAAGTCGTGCGGCGCATGGCATCGGGCGATATTGAGGTGGCACCACTGGCCTTCATGCGCGGGCGCACGCTCTCGCATGCCTTTGTTATTCTGGATGAAGCCCAGAACACCACCATCGCGCAAATGAAGATGTTTCTTACCCGCCTTGGCCCCGGTTCCCGCATGGTGGTTACGGGCGACCTCACGCAGATTGACTTGCCCGCAGGCACTACCTCCGGCCTACGTGATGCAATAGAAACGCTTGAAAACGTAAAGGGAATTACCATTTCCCGCTTTGATTCAACAGATGTGGTGCGGCATAAGCTAGTCGCCCGCATTATTGAAGCCTATGATGCAAAGGCGACGGCTGTAAGGGAACCTTCCCGTAGCAAGGGCCGTCAGGAGAAAAATGGAACCGCCAAGTAGCCCCGCCCATATCTCTATGCAAGATATGGATGCCCCAGAAAAAAGTTTGCCTTTTCAGGCTGTTTTTTCCGATGAGCAGAACGAAGGCCCTGAAATCCTTGTCCGGGATAGGCGCTGGCGCTCTTATGTGCACAACCCGGAACAGTTAGTATGGCGCGCCTTGGCCGCCTGTTCAGAATATGGCGGCCTGCCTGATACTGTTGTTTTGGCAACAGATCGGGAGGTGCGCGAACTGAACGGCCGCCACCGTGGCAAGCATCGCCCTACTAATGTGCTCACGTTTGAGCCTCCACCCGGCATTCATGGGGGAGACATTATTCTGGCGCTGGAAACCGTGGTGCGCGAAGCGCACAAAGCCGGCAAACCCGTTGCAGACCATCTTGCGCATCTGGTCATCCATGGCAGCCTGCATCTGGCTGGGTATGACCACCACCACCCCGGTGAAGCGCGCGAAATGGAAATGCTGGAATCCCGCCTGCTTTCGCGGCTCAGGGTTCCCAATCCTTGGAAGCCCCGATCATGAGTGAACACGATTCCTCTTCCGATAAACAGGAAGCCAGCAGTCGCGGCCTGTTTTCCTTTTTCCACCGCAAAAAACATCAAACAGATTTACGCAGTTCTATCGCCGCACTGGTGCAGCAGGCTGCGGATGAACCCGAAGAATCTGCAACGGGTGAAAAACCGGAGCTAGATAGACAGGAACGTGCGCTTATTGCCAACGTGCTGCGCCTGCGCAACATCTCCGCCGATGATGTAATGGTGCCACGCGCCGATATTGTGGCCATGCCGGTTTCCATCAGTCTGGACGAAGCACTGGCCATGATGCGGCGGGAAAACCATTCCCGCATGCCGGTTTATCGGGATCAGTTGGACGATATTGTAGGCATGATCCATGTGAAGGATCTGATTGCCTATGTTGGCACCAGCGAGGCCTTTAATCTGGAAGTGCTTTTGCGCCAACCGCTCATGATTGCGCCGCAAATTCCGGTGCTAGACCTGCTGTTGCAGATGCGCCAGCGCCAGACCCACATGGCACTGGTGATTGATGAATACGGCGGCATTGATGGTTTGGTGACCATTGAAGATCTGATTGAAACCATTGTGGGTGACATTTCGGATGAGCATGATGAACCTGCTATTGTCATGATTACGCCACGGCCCGATGGATCTTTCGATATAGATGCCCGCTGCCCGATTGAAGAGTTTGAAAAAGCCATCGGCCCCATTCTGACGGACAGTGAGAGAGAAGCCGAAATTGAAACCGTTGGTGGCCTTGTGTTCCGCATGGCAGGGCACGTACCCACCCGCGGTGAAGTGCTAACGCATGAAAATGGCTATCTCTTCCGCGTGCTGGATGCAGATGCCCGACACATCCGCCGCGTGCGTGTGCGCAAGCTGGCCGAACAGTCTGCAACACCCACTCAGGCCGAAACATCTGCTGCTACAGATAAATCTGTGGGTTGACGGCAGAGCCAATCTGCCGTCATGCCTTTAACCGCTTACTGATTTGCACCCACTCAGGGAGACCGGATTTCCATGTCTTTCACCCGCCGTTCCATTCTAGCTGCCGGAAGTCTGGCCGTTGCCTCCACTGCCCTGCGCGGCATTTCTTTGGCAGCAGATACCACGGATACACGCTTTACCCCGCGTGAACTGGGCAACCCGAACGCCAAGATTGTTGTGGAAGAATGGTTCTCCCTTACTTGCATTCATTGCGCGCACTTTGCAGAAAACACCTTCCCGCAGGTACAGAAAGACCTGATTGATACCGGGAAAATCCGCTACGTTTTTCATGATTTCCCCACAGATCAGCTCGCAACAGTCGCCGCCATGGTGGCCCGTACCCTGCCGCCAGAACGGTACGAGCCTTTCTGCTCCTCCCTGCTTGCTAGCCTGGACCGCTGGGCTTACATCAAGGAAGGTAGCCCAAAGGACGAGCTGAAGAAAATGGCGGCCTTTGCCGGCATGCCGGGCGATACGTTTGAAAAAGCCATTGCCGATCAGCAGCTCATGCAATTCATTCTGAACCAGCAGACGGAAGCGCAGGACAAATTCCATTTTGATTCCACCCCCACCTTCCGCTTCAATAACAAGGAGCAGGTGTCCAGCGCGCTGACTTATGATGACTTCACCAAATATTTGGCTAAAGCCAGCTAAGCTTACACATGTTCTCCTGAGCCTGCGCCCTATACCTGCATGACAGTTCGTTTCGTTCGTCTGCGCATTGTCGGATTCAAAAGTTTTGCGGATCCGGTAACGGTGGAAATCCTGCCCGGGCTGACAGGTATTGTCGGCCCCAATGGGTGCGGCAAATCCAATGTGGTGGAAGCCCTGCGCTGGGTGATGGGTGAATCATCCGCGCGTTCCCTCCGCGGGGGGGAAATGGATGATCTTATTTTTGCAGGCACTACCGGGCGCCCAGCCCGATCTTTAGCCGAAGTTACTGTTACGCTGGAAGGCACCAAGGGCTTTGGTCCCGCTGCCTTTGCAGATATGGATGAACTGCAAATTACCCGCCGGGCAGAACGCGGGTCTGGCAGTGATTACCGCATAAATGGCCGCCCCGTACGTGCGCGAGATGTGCAAACCCTGTTTGCAGATCTGGCATCGGGTGCACGTTCTTCCGCTATGGTCAGCCAAGGCCGCGTGGCTATGCTGGTTGGCGCACGGCCCGAAGAACGCCGCACCATTTTAGAAGAAGCCGCAGGCATTACCGGCCTGCACGCCCGCAGGCATGAAGCAGAACTCAAACTGCGTGCGACAGAATCCAACCTGACACGCGCAGAAGACCGCCGCCAGCAACTTTCAGACAGGTTAGATGGGCTGGCAGAACAATCCCGCGATGCCAGCCGTTACCGTGAACTTTCCGCCGCTTTACGAGAAGCCGAAACAGAACTTCTGGCAGTGCTGCATGCACGCGCACGGCTGGCTGTAGAACGCGCTATTGATAACGCCGCACGCGCCCGCAAAACCCTCACCGAGCATGAGGAAGCCGCAGAAAGTGCTGTGGTTACCGAATTTGAAGCCAACAAGGTTTTACCCGGTGCCCGAGAAAAAGCCGATGCAGCCCGCACAGCGCTGGAACGGTGCCGCGTGCTGGCCGAAGGCGTTGCGCGGGAAGAAGAACGCGCGGCCACACAGGCCAATGATGCCGCAGAACGCCTAAAACAACATGAAGCAGATGCAGACGCAGCCAAAACCCGGCTGGATGATGCCACAGCAACGCTTGAACGTCTGAAATCCGAAAAAACAGAAACAGAAGCCGCCATTGCCTCACTCCCCACCCGCACAGCGGAAGCAGAGGCAAAGCAGCAGGCACTGGCCAAAGAGCTGGCAGAAACAGAGCAAAAACTTACCCAGCTTGCAGCCGAACTCAATACAGCACGTACCGCACATGAACGCGCAACCGAGAATCTAACGGCAGCACAAAACCACCACGCCCGTATTGCGGCTGCATACACAGCATTACAGGCCGAGCTTACATCACTTGAGCAGCAGCTACCGGGTTCTGAAGCCATTCAGGCTACACAAAAAGCTGTAGAAGGTGCCCAGACAACTTTCCAGAACGCCAAAATCACATTGGATGCGGCAGAACGCACACGGTCTGAATGCAATGTGGCGCTTTCTGTTGCGCGCAATAATGCACAGGCCGCGGAACAAGCGCTTACGGAACTCCGCCGCACGCTGGAACAGGCGCGCTCTCGGCTGTCTTCCCTTAAAGCTGATCTGGCCCAAGCAGAAAAACGCCATGCTGATACGCTTGCCGCTTTGGTTGATGAAAGCATCAGGCTTCAACTTAAGCAGGAAACTGATGCCGCAGCCCACGCCGTGCAGGCTGCCCGTGAAGCATTGGAAAAAGCCGAAACAGAACGGCTGAACACCAACACAGCCCTAACCGATTCCAGCCGCGCTGCGCAGGAAGCCGAAGCCCAGCGCCGCAATGCAGAAAACAATCTGCGAGCCGCCGAATCCTCTCTCAAGCGCGCAACGCAGGAAGCCCAAACCCTTACGCAAGCACTGGAAAAAACACAGGCGGAAGCCCCGCCTGAAGATGCGCTGAAGCAAGCGCGGGAACAACGCGCCACGCAAGAACAGGCCCTGCAAAAAATTGTGCAGGCGCTGGAAACAACTGAACGCAACCTGCAACACCATCGGCAGGAACAAACACAAACCCAGCAACAGCTTACCACCCTGCAAGCCGAACTTACCCGCCTACGCGCGCAAGCTGAGGGCTTGGCCGAAGCACTTGGGAATGAGAAAGAAGCCTCGGCTGAACCCATATCCGCTCAGATCACCGTTCCCGAGGAATATGAAGTTGCGTTAGCTGTAGCGCTCACAGATGGGCTGGATGCTCCCGCAGCAGACAATGCCCCCCGTGGCTGGCATTTGCTGAAAGATGCCTCTACAGCACCTTTGCCCGGTAAAGCTGTTGCGCTTAAATCCGTTATTACCGCACCTCCAGCACTGAACAGAGTGCTGGCATATACTGGCGTTGTGCCCGATGGCACAGATGGCGCCAGTTTGCAGGCACAACTTCTGCCGGGGCAATGTCTGGTCTCTCGCGCAGGGGATTTATGGCGGTGGGATGGTTTTTACACCCGCGCGGGTGAACCCGATTCCTCTGCCCGTAGGTTGGCCCAACGCCGTATTCTGCGTGAAACCTTGGCCCGTATTGCGGAAATGGAACAGCACGTTCCGCAGGCCGAAGAAAAAGCCGTAACCGCCCGCACCAATGTGCAGGCCGGAGAAAAACAGGCGCAGGAACAGCGCGTAGAGCGCAGCAAGCTGGAACAGAGCCTGCAAAAAGCCCGCACACAGGAATCCGTGCTAGAACGCCAGCACACGTCTTTCCGGGCAAGGTTAGATACGCTCCGCCCCCAACAGGAACGCGCGCTTGCTGCCAAAACCGAAGCCGAATCTGCCTTGGCAACCGCCACAGCAGCTCAACAGGCTTTGCCTCCGGCACAAAACTTTCAGCAAGCCCTCGCCACCGCGCGGGAACAGCATACAGAAGCGCAAAAAACTGAGCAGGACTGCCGCACAGCCCTTAAACTGGCAGAACAGACCTTTCAACGCGTCCAGCAAAAACAAACCCAAACAGAAAACCAGCACACAGCCGCCACAACACGGCTGGAAACGCTTGCGCCAGAATGCCTCCGCCTCCGCCAGAATCTGGAAGCTGAAGAGGCCAACGTTCTTGAGCTTGAGCAGCGGTTAACATCTGCCCAAACAGAAAATGCCACAGCCGCCGCCCTAAAGGACGCACAAAACAATCTGGAACAGGCGCAAGAGGCTTTTCAAACGGCCACCTCCGCCTTTACCCAAGCCGAACAAGCTGCCCAAGCCAGCACGCAGCAGCAGCAAAAAATGCAGGAGCAGGCTCTTACGCTGCGCAGCCGAATTACCGCCCTGACTCCTCGGCTGGAAGAATTGCAGCAAGAACAACAGGATGCACAAAACAAACTAACAGCCGCCACACAGGCAGAAGCCCAAACAGCAGCAGCCCTGCCGCAGGATGCAGAAGAAACACTTGCCCAGTTGCATACACAACGCACGGCACTTACCAGCCAGCTAGAAGCCACGCGTGAACTGCGCGCCACGCTTCAGGTCGAAGCCTCAACGCTGGAAACACGCCTGACATCTCTTGCGGCAGCAGCAGAGGAATGGAGCCAACGCGCCACCACAGCCCGCACGGAAGCTGAAAATGCAGCCCAACGTGTAGATGCGGCACGTCATGAACATACCAAGGTTTCAGAACTTCCGGCCGAAGCGCAACGTCAGAAGCAGGAAACCCTTTCAGCACTGGAAGAGGCCGAAGAAGCCTACGCACAGGCCGATAAAATACGCGCTGAAGCCGAAGCCGCATTAAATGCCGCCAATGAACAGCGCCGTCGCACAGAAGCCGAACTGAATACAGCACGTGAAAACCTGCTGAAAGCCGATGCTAAAAGTGAACAGGCACAGGCCATTCTAGATCAACTTTTGGCCGATACGCCTGCTCCGCCGCGCCAACCTACAGGGGATCTGACAGAAGCTGCTGAAAGCTCCCTGCGCCGTAAAATCTCCCGCCTCACGCGCGAACGCGAGGATATGGGGCCAGTCAACCTGCGTGCAGAAATTGAAGCAGAAGAGGCCTCTACCCAAGCGCGCACACTGGCTGATGAAATTGCTGATCTGGAAGCGGCCATCAGCCGCTTGCGTGGCTCCATCGGCACACTAAATAAAGAAGGACGTGAACGGCTGATGGCTGTGTTCACGCAGGTGGATCACCACTTCCAGTCTTTGTTCACCCGTATGTTTGGCGGTGGGCGTGCGCATCTGGGGCTTGTGGGGAGTGATGATCCGCTGGAAGCCGGGCTGGAAATTTACGCCCAGCCGCCGGGCAAAAAGCTTGCTACACTCTCCCTTCTTTCGGGGGGTGAACAAGCTTTAACCGCATTGTCATTGATTTTCGCGGTTTTCCGCTGTAGCCCTGCACCAGTATGCGTTCTTGACGAAGTGGACGCACCGCTGGATGATGCCAATGTAGGCCGCTTTAGCGCCTTACTTGGTGATATGGTAACCGAAGCGGGAACCCGTTTTCTGGTGGTAACCCACCATCAGTTAACTATGGCCCATATGGACCACCTGTTTGGTGTCACCATGCAGGAAAGAGGCGTAAGCCGCGTGCTTTCAGTTGATCTGGCACGGGCTGCTTCCATGGCTGGCCAGAATGATAAGGAAGAACCGAATGTCGCATCCTGAAAAGGCGGCTGACATCTCTGTGCAACAGAGCAGCAAGTCTTCTCGTGGCTGCTTTAAAAAGATCGCTCTGGCTGTTGGGCTGTGCGTGGCAGTGGGTACAACGCTGGTTGTGCAACACTCCAAAGCCTATGGCATTATGGCACGCATCCACCACGGGCTGATTGTTTGCACACCGGGCACAGGGCTTGTAACCACCCCGGTTTCCACCTCATCCCCCCATGATGGCGTGCCCTCCATGCTGCGGCTGGAGCTTGCCAATGGGCCAGATGGGCGCGTTATGGTAGAGCCCGGCTCTAACGAGCTGGAAGGCGTGCTGGCTTCTGCCCACCACTCCAACACATTGCTCATGCTGGATATCAACAGCGCCAGCGCGGATAATGTGGTAAAACTGGTGCGCAAAACCCGGATGCGGGACAGAGTTATTCTGGTGCCTTCAGACCATAAAGACACAGAAACCGTGCTGCATGCCGATTCCAAAATTATGGTTGCTATTCCCGTAAATTCCGAGCGGGATGCCTATGCAGCTCATAAGCTGGCAGGCCACCACCCTTACGCGGCATATCTTTCTCCTTCTGCCACACCGCATCTGTTTGCGCTGACGCACCGTGATGCCGAAGCCATTATTACGGATAATCCGGGTGCGCCCAAAGGTTCTACCAGCGAGTTTCTGGCTGAACGGCCCGTAGATATCATGATTACGCAGCAGCCTACGCAATTGGCCGATACAACAGCCAACAAGAGCTGAGCATAAAAAAGGCTTCTTCCCACTTCTTTTGAAGATGCAGGAAGAAGCCCAAAAAAGAGGCAGAAAACCTGCCCCTCCTTTTATTTTAAGCAGGCATCATGGAGCCTGTTTCAATAAACCGCTGATGCCAGGAAAGAGCTTCCGTCAGCAGGTGTGGTGTATGCTTGCCAAAGGAATTCTTGAGCGCGCGGTCAAAGTAATCCTGCAGCATTGGCCGGTAATCCGGGTGCGCACATTTAGAAATAATTTCACGCGCACGCTGCACGGGTGAAAGCCCACGCAAATCTGCCAGACCCTGCTCGGTTACAAATATCTGCGCATCTTGCATGATGTGGTCCACATGCGCAGCCATAGGCACAATGGCAGAAATCTTGCCACCTTTGGCCGTGGAGGGAGACAGGAAGATGGATAGATAGGAACTACGGGCAAAGTCACCCGAACCCCCGATACCATTCATCATCTTGGAGCCCATCACGCGGGTGGAGTTTACGTTGCCGTAAATATCCGCCTCAATCATGCCGTTCATGGCAATACAACCCAAACGGCGGATAATGCCAGGGCTGTTGCTGACATCCTGCTGGCGCAGAATGATCTTGCTCCGGAAGAAATCCATACGGTTATTAATTTCTTCCGCGGCTTCTGGGCTGAGTGAGAAAGACGTGGCAGAGGCAATACGCATACGGCCAGAATCCAGCATGGCCAACATGCCATCCTGAATGACCTCACTATATCCTACCAGATTTTCAAACGGGCCTTCCTTTAGCCCTTCCAGCACAGCATTAGCCACATTACCCACGCCAGACTGAAGCGGCAGGAGTGATGGCGGCAGACGGTTCTGTTTGACTTCATGCCCAAAGAAATCAAGCAGATAGCCTGCAATAGCTTTGGCTGTTTCATCCGGCGCGGCAAATGGGGCATTTCTGTCCCGATCATTCGTGCGCACAATGGCAGCAATTTTGTCTGGGTTTACACGTAAAACCGTGCCGCCCACGCGCTGGTCTGCCCGCACAATCGGCACAATATCACGCGTTGGCGCACCACTTACGTTGCCATCCCAGATATCGTGAATGCCTTCCAGTGCCGGATTCTGCCATTCATTCACTTCAATAATGACTTTTTCAGCCAGATTGAGAAATGTCTGGGAATTACCGACAGAAGATGTGGGAACAATACCGCCATCTTCCGTAATAGCTGTAGCTTCTACCAAAGCAATGTTGAACTTGCCATAATTGCCCTGAATGGCACGGCCAGCCACTTGCCCCAGATGGTTATCAAAATACTCTGTTTCACCTGCATTAATACGGTTGCGCATAATGGCATCCGTATTGAACGGTGAGCGGAAATAAACCCCGTTGGCCTTTGCCAGTTCACCATCCAACTGCGGGCCGGTAGAAGCACCCGTAATCAGGCTGATCTGGTATTTCTCACCCCGATCATGCGCAGCCTCCATCCGGCGGGCCAGCGCCTTGGGTACTTCCTTGGGGTAGCCTGCACCAGTAAAACCACTGGTGCCCACCACATCACCGTGTTTGATCAACTCGGATGCGGTTTCTGCCGGACATACTTTACTGCGCAGCGCGACGTTCCGAATGCGCTCTGTCATGAGAGGGCTTCCTGTTCTTTTTCAAACTGTTCCGAATTCCCGAAAGCACAGACCACCAAGAAGGCGCGGCTGCAACTGTTTGAAGCCGTTCCAGCACATTCTTCTACCTGTGGCATGTTATCCTTCCGTTTCAGGCTGTTTTTTCAAAAACCCGATTGCCCGTATAACGTAAGCGCAAACATATCGTGCTGGCGCGTCACATACTTGTGCACGATCAGGGGGTAAATGAAAAAAACTTGCTGTTCCAGTTCCTGTTTCATCTCGAAAAGCCTACATGGAAGTAAGGAAATAACGGATTAAAACACCATGCTTGAACTGCTTCCCCCTGACGGAAACGTGAAAGATGCAATGCGAAACGGACTCCGCATTGTGGGGGACGTGCATGGAGATCTGGACGCTTTCCGTCATGCCGTTGCCACAGACCGCTTTGTAATTCAGTTAGGTGATCTGGTAGATTACGGGCCAGACAGCGCAGGTGTGTTGCGGCTGATGTTGCAGGTCATCCACGAAAAACGGGGCCTGTTTTTAATTGGCAACCATGATCGCAAACTCGGCCGCGCCCTTATGGGCAAGCGTTTGCGCTCCACCCCTCATCTGGAAGACACGCTGGCGCAACTCTACCGGCCAGAAAACACAGATGTGTTGCATGCCCTTTTGCCCGTGCTGGAAAATGCCCCCGCATGGTTGGTTATGGGCCAGACCGTTTTTGTGCATGGCGCGTTTGACCCGCGTATGTTGATGGAACCCCCACCTCCGCCGTTGGGCCGCGTTACCTATCTGCTTTCGCGCGCATTGTTTGGAGAAACCACAAACCGCATGCAGCCAGATGGATACCCCGAACGCACACTTAATTGGGTGAACACCATTCCCGCTGGTTACACCATCTATTGCGGGCATGATCAGCGCTCCACCAATGGCTGCCCGTTGGCCATTCCCGGCCGTTCTGGCGGGCAGGCCATTTTTGTAGATACGGGTGCCGGTAAAGGGGGACATCTGGCATGGCTAGACCTGCCCCCACCTTTTGTGGAAAAAGCCTGAACAGACTTTACCAACCACAGCGCATCTTACAGGCGCTGGTGCATATTCTGACAGAACCGGAACAGCATGACCGTGACAGACGACCAGTCCATCTCCCCTACTCAGGCCCTTCAGGACCTGCGCCGCAGCATTGACAACATCGATTCCGCTTTGGTTTCCATGCTGGCGGAACGCTTCCGTTGCACCAAGGCTGTGGGGGCGCTTAAGGCACGCTACAACATGCCGCCAGCAGACCCAGCGCGTGAGGCCCAGCAGATTGCCCGCCTACGCAACCTGGCAGAAGATGCGCATCTGGACCCAGATTTTGCTGAAAAGTTCCTGAACTTTATTATCCATGAAGTTATCCGGCATCATGAGGCCATCGCACGGCAAACAGCCGAAGCCCCCAAGGCGTAAGGCCCACGCATGCGTCGCCTTGTTCTGCTTCGCCATGCTGAAGCGGCTTCCGCCCCGTTAGGAGATTTCAGCGCCGAAGCTGATATGAACCGCCCCCTTACACCTGCGGGGCAAGAGGCGGCACGGCGCTGCGGGCATTGGCTGGCAGCGCAGCGTATTGTTCCTGATAGCATTATATGTAGCCCGGCCTTACGCACGCGACAGACCTTAGCGGGTGCGATGGCGGCTTTGCCACCTGCGCTCCCCACTCCAGATTATTGCGCAGATATTTACGAAGCCACGCCCGAGGCTTTGTTGCCACGTATTCAGCAGGTGCCTGATTCGGTTTTTACCGTGCTGATGGTGGGGCATAACCCGGGTATTTCCTTATTAGCCCACCACTTAGATATGCAGGCCAGTGAACTGGACCAGGGATTCGCGCCAGGGGCCGTTGCCATTTTTGAAATGTATGGAAGCAACACATTGCCAGATATGACACGCTGGCAAATGTGCGATGGCCAAAGCATGCATTTGCACACATTCGCGCGACCCTAATCCCAAAAAACTGTGGTTTTCCAAGCATAGTCCGTTCCGATAACGCTTCGTTTATCGCCGGCAATCTTCCGGTTTCCTTTTGAATAGGTGACAAAGTGGAACGAACAGGCCGCAGCAGCGACCGTGGCCCAAACATGCAAAAGGAAACACTAATGAGCGCGTCGCAGAAAGAAGGTAAGCTATCTACCGCTACCATTTCGGTTGATGGAAAATCCGCCGAAATGCCTGTGCTTTCAGGCACTCTGGGACCGGATGTTGTTGACATCCGCAAACTTCCTGCACAACTGGGCGTTTTCACGTTTGACCCAGGTTACGGGGAAACAACCGCCTGCAACAGCAAAATCACCTTTATTGATGGCGACAAGGGCGTTCTGCTGCACCGTGGTTACCCCATTGCCCAGCTAGCGGAAAATGCTTCCTATGAGGAAGTTATTTACCTGCTTCTGAATGGCGAACTGCCAAACAAGACACAGTACGACACCTTCACCAACACCCTTACAAACCACACCCTGCTGCATGAGCAGATCCGCAACTTCTTTAACGGCTTCCGGCGTGATGCCCACCCCATGGCTATTCTGTGCGGCACGGTTGGGGCTTTGTCTGCCTTCTACCCAGATGCCAACGATATTGCCATTCCCGCCAACCGGGATCTGGCCGCCATGCGGCTGATTGCCAAAATTCCAACTATTGCGGCATGGGCTTACAAATACACGCAGGGTGAAGCCTTTATTTATCCGCGGAATGATCTGAACTACGCAGAAAACTTTCTGTCCATGATGTTCGCGCGCATGTCCGAACCTTACAAGGTCAACCCTGTTCTGGCCCGCGCCATGAACCGGATTTTGATCCTGCATGCTGATCATGAACAGAACGCTTCTACCTCTACCGTACGTCTGGCTGGTTCTACGGGTGCTAATCCGTTTGCATGTATTGCCGCAGGCATTGCCGCTCTGTGGGGGCCTGCCCATGGCGGAGCCAATGAAGCCGTGCTGAAAATGCTGGCGCGGATTGGCAAAAAAGAAAACATCCCCGCCTTTATTGCGCAAGTGAAGGACAAGAACAGCGGCGTGAAGCTGATGGGCTTTGGCCATCGCGTTTACAAAAACTTTGACCCACGTGCGAAGATCATGCAGCAGACCTGCCACGAAGTGCTGACAGAACTGGGCATTAAGGATGATCCGCTGCTTGATCTGGCTGTTGAGCTGGAAAGAATTGCCCTGAGCGATGATTACTTCGTGCAGCGCAAGCTCTACCCGAATGTGGATTTCTACTCCGGCATCATTCTCAAGGCCATGGGCATCCCCACCAGCATGTTCACCGTGCTGTTTGCCGTAGCCCGCACCACCGGCTGGGTCAGCCAGTGGAAGGAAATGATTGAAGAACCGGGCCAGCGTATTAGTCGCCCTCGCCAGCTTTATGTTGGTGCACCGCAGCGTGACTATGTGCCACTTGTCAAACGGTAAAAGTACCTAACCCCAAAAAGCCGGCTTCCCCTAAGGGAGACCGGCTTTTTGTTTGTCTTATGCTTCTGCACCACAAAGACACCCAATCATATTTGGGCATAAAAAAAACGCATGCCCTAGCGGAACATGCGTCTGATTACATCGGGTTATGCGCCTTAGGTGCGTTAGTTACAGTCACACCCTTTGGTTGGCCCGGAATCCATACGAACAACGTGATGATCAATCCATTCAGATACAAGGCGGCGCGCCTCATTCACTGATGCTTCAGGGTGATGAATGCGGTACAGGGTAGTGCAGGCATTAAATGCCGTAACATCCGCTGTCCCAACTTCGCGCAGTTCCTTGTAAGCCGTTATAACGGCCCGCTCACACTTGCGCGCGATACGATTAGCTTCGGCGGCCACGGCATATTCCTTAACTGATAATCAATCTTAACTGGAGATGATTAAACGCTACATCCGCCATATAAGCAAGGTGCAAAAATCAATTCGTGAGCTTTTGAACATCACAAGTTTTTCACTCATACGCCGCACACGTATTTATCTGGCATGCATATGCAGGAAAACTGCCATATCAGGCATGGATTTTCCACGCCCGCGGCGTTATTCCAAACACATATAGACAACCGCCAAATTCAAGGACATGCGCACATGACATCACCCTCAGGCGTGGCCTCTGCCCACCCCGCTGAGACCAGCGACTGGGACCGCGACGCGGCCCTAACCACCGCTCGCCTGCTGCTGGAAATCAAAGCCGTAAATTTCCGCCCAGAAGACCCGTATACCCTAACTTCTGGCTGGAAATCTCCCGTCTATATTGATTGCCGCCGCATTATCTTCTTCCCCCGCGCCCGTGCCAAAATTATGGAACTTGGGGTGGAAAAAATCGGTCGCCATGTTGGGTATGAAAGCCTGGATGCCGTTGTGGGTGGTGAAACCGCAGGTATTCCGTTTGCCGCATGGATGGCAGACCGCATGATGCTGCCAATGGCTTATGTGCGCAAAAAGCCCAAAGGTTTTGGCCGCAACGCCCAGATTGAAGGCGATGTGCCCGAAAACATGCGCACCCTGCTGGTGGAAGACCTGACCACCGATGGTGGCTCCAAAGTGCAATTTGCCAACGCGCTGCGTAATGCTGGTGCCATTATCAACCACGCATTTGTTGTATTCTATTACGGCGTTTTCCCCGGCGCGCAGAACACGCTGGCAGAAATGAACGTATCTCTGCACGCTCTATGCACATGGTGGGATGTGCTGGAAGCATGCTCTACACGGCCATACTTCTCTGAAGAAGCGGCATCAGAAGTGCGGCGTTTTCTGGAAGACCCTTGCGCTTGGTCTGCCCGCCACGGTGGCGTTGGCACCTTGGAAGAAGCGGCTGCATTTAAAGCCAACAAGGATAAATAAAACGGTGCAGATAGATGGCCCTGCCCTTTCCGGCCCCCGGCATATTCTGGCATTTGATTCTGGAATTGGGGGCTTGGGTATTGTCAGGGCCATTCAAGCGCTGGCGCCAGATGTCTGCGTAGATTATCTGGCCGACACCGCCATTTTTCCATATGGCGAACAGGATGACGATTTTCTGATTGAGCGAATCGTCTTCCTGCTTTCTCAGGCCATTCGGCGTCTTCAGCCTCAAGCTGTGGTGGTGGCCTGTAACACAGCCAGCACATTGGCGCTGGAAGCCTTGCGGGCTGCGTGGCCTGATATGCCTTTTGTAGGGTGTGTTCCGCCCATACGCTGGGCTGCGCGTATCACCCAAACCAAGGTGATTGGGCTGCTTGCCACACGTGCCACCGTGCGGCGGCCCTACCTTTCGCGCCTCCATACGCTTTACGCACCGGAATGCACACTTATTGCCCACGCAGCACCCGGCTTGGCTGGATGTGCGGAATTAGCCTTCCGTGGGCAGGATGTGCCTGATTCTACGATTTTGCAAGAAATTGAAGGGCTGTTTATTCACCCGGATTCTAACAGGCTGCATGCCATAGGCCTTGGCTGCACACATTATACCTTTGTGCTGGACCGCCTGCGTGCGCTCTCCCCACCCGGTTTAACGTGGCTAGACCCCGCACCGGCTGTGGCACGGCATACCTGTAACCTGCTGGCTCATTTGCCACAAAAAACCCACGCACATCCCTGCGCATGGTTTACTGCTTTACCTGATGATGAAGCCCTGTTCACACACTTAAAACCTTACAGGTTCAGTGCCGCCGCATTATGGGAAGATGTGAATGAGGTAGAAGCCAGCTATTACTAACACCTGTAATAGCCAGCCCCCAATACACAGCCGTTCTTAACGTTCGCGGCTGGCAGAATAGCTGGCGGTTTCCAGCAGCAAGTTTTTCAATGTGTCATCTGGGAACATGGAAAGATTTTCACGCGCCTTGGCGGCGTAATCTTCCGCACACTTCAGGGTAATCCCAATCGCATTTGTTTTTGCAATACGATCCAACGCAGCTTCCAGATCTCCGGGGTGCTGATCGCATTCTTCAATCACCCGACGCCAGAAAATGCGGTCTTCCTCATTCCCTGCATCATAAGCCGCCAGAACAGGCAGGGTGACTTTTCCTTCACGGAAATCATCCCCCACTTCCTTACCCAGCGTGGCCTGATCTGCCGCATAGTCCAGCGCATCATCCACAAGCTGGAAAGCCATGCCCAAATTGGCACCATACATGCGCAATGCTTCACGCTGTTCTGGTGTGGCTTCACCAATTACGGCGCCGGATTCGCACGCAGCCGCAAAAAGAGCCGCTGTTTTGCCATAGATAACCTGCAGATACTGATCCACCGATGTGGAAAGATCGTTCTGCGTGGTCATCTGCATGACCTCACCTTCCGCCAGTGTGACAGAAGCCGCAGACAGAATCGCCATCACACTCAGCGAGGCATCGGCTGTCAGAATCTGGAAAGAGCGCGCAAACAGGAAGTCCCCCACCAGCACGGAAGCCTTGTTGCCAAAAATGGCATTGGCACTTGCCAGCCCACGCCGAAGCTGGCTGTCATCCACCACATCATCATGCAGCAGCGTGGCTGTGTGAATGAATTCCACACACGCGGCAATTTCTACATGCCGCATGCGCCCATCCTGATTATTGTAACCGCACATTCTGGCCGCAGCCAAAGTGAGCAAGGGCCGTAGCCGCTTACCGCCTGCTGCCACAAGATGGGCCGCAAGCTGCGGTATAAGTGCCACGGGGCTTTGCATACGGTCTACAATGACCTGGTTGCAGGCAAGCATGTCCGACGCAAGATAATCGGCCAGCGCTTTCAGGCCTGCTTCTCCTGGTTTACTCACTGAAACTCCAGATCCATCCTGGCTTGTGGTTCTGCCTGCTTCTGACAGACTGATTGCAACACCCAAACGTTTTATCCCCCAGCCATGGGATGAGTTGACGTTCTTCTATATGCGAGGCACCTGAAAAACGGTCAAGCGCCTACGAATTCAAGCCAGCCAGACACATAGCTCCCATCGGAAACCATGCCAGCTCGTTTTGCCATTACTCCCGGAACGCTTTTGCGTGGCCGTATCTCCTATAGCCAGTTTCTGCAAGGCTATCGCACCGGGCTAGAACCCGTGCTTATGGCCGCCGCCGTACCTGCCCGCAAAGGCCAGCATGTGCTGGAAATTGGCTGTGGCGCTGGGGCCGGGCTGCTTTGCCTGCTTCACCGCATCCCCACCATTCATGGCACGGGTGTGGAAAAAGAAAGCGATACGGCAACCTTGGCCCAGCAAAACATGGCCGCCAACCATCAGCAGAATATCAGGATTCTGAACGCCACATTTCCCGATGTTTTTCTGGCAGATACGCCACAGCCCGAACAATATTTTGACCACTGCATGGCGAATCCGCCGTGGCATGCGCCGTTAGGCACGGCCTCGGCGCATCCGCGGCGTGATCTGGCCCGGCGTATGGGGGCAGATACTTTACCCACATGGATTGCAGGCGCTGCCCGAATCCTGCGCCACAAAGGCAGCCTTACGCTTGCCCTGCCTGCGGCACTGGCAGACCAAGCTATTTTCTGCCTAAGCAAAGCCGAATTTGGGGGCGTTACGCTGTATCCCTTCTGGCCAAAAGCTGGCCGAGAATCGCGCATTGTATTGGTGCAGGCCCGTAAAGGCGTAAAAAGCCCTGCCCGTGTTCTGGCAGGGCTGGTACTGCACGAAGCAGATGGGGCTTTTACACCCACTGCCCGCACAGTTCTGGAAGAAGGTGCCCCGTTACCAGGGCTATAACCTGCTTATTCGAAAACTGAGTTTTCGAATGCTTCTTCCCACGTGCCGGATGTGGAGGCACGGCTGTATTCCGTAGCGCGGTTTTCGAAGAAGTTGGTGTGTTCCACCGCATTCAACATATCATCCAGCCACGGCAGCGGGTTGGTTGTGGTATTATAAATTGGCTCCAGCCCAAGCTGGGTAAGGCGACGGTCTGCAATAAAGTGGATATAGGTTTTCACCTGATCCGCATTTAGCCCTTCTACTGCCCCCATTTCAAAGGCCAGATCAATAAAGGCCTCTTCATGCTCTACAATGGTGCGGCAGATATCTGTCAGCTCCGTACGCAGTTGCTCTGTCCACAGTTCAGGATTTTCCTGAATGAACACACGGAACAGCCGGATAATGGAAAGGCAGTGCAGTGTTTCATCACGCACAGACCATGACACAATCTGCCCCATGCCCTTAAGCTTGTTGAAGCGTGGGAAGTTTAGCAGAATTGCAAAAGATGCAAAAAGCTGAAGCCCTTCTGTAAAGGCCCCAAAGGCTGCCAGCGTTTTGGCGATTTCATGCTTGCTGTCCACCGTGAACGTCTGCATGTAATCGTATTTATCCTTCATTTCCTTATATTTAAGGAAAGCGGAATACTCGGTTTCGGGCATGCCGAGCGTATCCAGAAGGTAGCTGTACGCTGCAATATGGATGGTTTCGATGTTAGAGAACGCTGAAAGCATCATCAGCACTTCCGTGGGTTTAAACACACGGCTGTAGTGCTTCATGTAGCAGTTGTTCACTTCCACATCGGACTGGGTGAAGAAGCGG
Organism: Acetobacter ascendens; assembly: GCF_001766235.1. Classification (NCBI taxonomy): domain Bacteria; kingdom Pseudomonadati; phylum Pseudomonadota; class Alphaproteobacteria; order Acetobacterales; family Acetobacteraceae; genus Acetobacter; species Acetobacter ascendens. The sequence continues at coordinate 675,106 of NZ_CP015164.1, read as the reverse complement.
AAAATCTGCGTAACCAGATGCTGCTCACCTTCGTTCAGAACACGGTGCCAGTCTTTTACGTCATCAGCCAGAGGCACTTCTTCTGGCAGCCAGTGCAGGCGCTGCTGCGTTAGCCACGCATCATACGCCCACGGATAGCGGAACGGCTTGTAAACCGGGTTGGCTGTCAGCAGATCAAACTTCTGTTCCTGCTGCGGCTCCTGACCAGACATATGCTCGCTCATGCTGCCTCCCTTGACGGCAACACGAAGGAAACCGTCATATTTCTTTTATAAACAAATTGTTAGTGGCCAATGCTTACTGGCAGGCCAAGCATTCTTCGTAGTCATTCCCGCTTGATGCGGAACCTGACGATGCTTGAGATGAATCCACATTCATCACATCATTCTTGGCCAGAACGTTGCTGACTGTATCTGCACGCTGAATAGATAGGCTGCGGCAATAATACAGAGATTTCAGCCCCTTCTTCCAAGCCATGTGGTGGATCTGGTGCAAATCCCGCTTATGCACATCTGCTGGTAGGAACAGATTAACGGATTGTGCCTGGCAGATAAACGGCTGGCGATCTGCCGCATGTTCCACCACCCAACGCTGATCCAGTTCGAACGCGGTTTTGAACACATCCTTTTCCTGCTGGGTCAGGAAATCCAGATGCTGCACGCTGCCTTTGCTGGTGGTGATGGAAGACCACACCTCCGGCGTATCCTGCCCTTTTTCTTCCAGCAGCTTCTGCAAATGCCTGTTCCGCACTGTAAAGGAACCGGAAAGCGTTTTCTGCAAGAATACATTGGCCGCAATCGGCTCAATTCCCGGGCTGGCGTTACCAGCAATAATGGAAATAGACGCCGTGGGCGCAATGGCCATCTTGTTAGAAAAGCGTTCCATAATGCCGTATTCTTCAGCATCCGGGCATGGGCCACGCAGTTCCGCCAACTTGCGGGAGGCTGCATCTGCCTGCTCACGAATATGCTTGAAAATCTTACGATTCCAAACCTTTGCTATCACGCTTTCAAACGGCACGTTGCGGCTTTGCAGGAAGGTATGGAAGCCCATAACACCTAGCCCAACAGAACGTTCACGCATGGCTGCATATTTGGCACGGTGCATATCTTCTGGCGCGCGATCAATAAAATCCTGCAACACGTTATCGAGGAACAGCATCACGTCCTCAATAAACTGCGGATTATCTTTCCACTGATCCCATGTTTCCAGATTGAGGGAGGAAAGGCAGCACACAGCCGTACGCGCCTTGCCATGATGATCGATCCCGGTAGGCAACGTAATTTCGGAACACAGATTGGAGGTTTTTACTTCCAACCCGGCCAGTTTGTGATGTTCCGGTCGTGCATTGTTCACATGGTCGGAATACACAATGTAGGGCTCACCCTGCTCCATGCGGGCCGTAAGAATACGGATCCACAATCCACGGGCAGAAATCTTGCGGATAACGCTGCTATCCTTAGGGGAAATCAGCGCCCATTCATCATCATTTTCCACTGCCCGCATGAAGGCGTCTGACACCAGCACACCGTGATGCAGGTTCAGCGCCTTACGGTTGGGGTCTCCTCCTGTAGGGCGACGCAGTTCGATAAATTCTTCAATTTCCGGGTGCCAGACCGGCAGATACACTGCGGCAGAGCCACGGCGCAAAGAGCCCTGAGAGATAGCAAGTGTTAAGCTATCCATCACGCGGATGAACGGAATAACACCCGATGTTTTGCCATTGCGGCCAACATTTTCACCAATAGAGCGCAGGTTGCCCCAGTAGGAGCCAATGCCGCCACCTTTACTGGCCAGCCAGACGTTCTCATTCCACAGGTCAACAATGCCCTTCAGGCTATCGCTGGCTTCGTTCAGGAAGCAGGAAATAGGCAGGCCGCGTGATGTTCCGCCGTTAGACAGAACAGGCGTTGCCGGCATGAACCAGTGCTTGCTGATGTAATCATAAATACGCTGAGCATGGGCTGCATCTGCCCCGTAATACGAGGCCACACGACCGAACAGATCCTGATACCCTTCATCTGGCAGCAGGTAACGGTTATCCAGAGTGGCTTTGCCAAAAGGTGTCAGCAGCGCATCCCGAGAGCGGTCTACCCGCACCTGATGGTGGCCAGGCAGTTGCACCATATCTTCCATCTTACCAGCATTGAACAGATCGGGTTCTCCGGCTTCTGCGCCCCCGGACGAGGAACGACGAATGTCATTTTCCTGTACGTCAATCAGGGTCATGGTTGGGTTACTCCGCTATTTTCTGCGTCAATTTTGGGGTCAGATGGGGAGGCTATGCCTCCGCACCATATCTCGTGCTTGTGCTCTATCTCGCCCCCTATATCTAGTGAAATTTTGCACACAAAGCCAGAAAAAGGGGCTTGAAATTTTGAAACTGGCGGTTTTCTCCCGCTTCTGTGGGATGGTTTTTCGTCCGGCAGTATTAGGGTTGAATCAGTCCGGAAAGTTCCATCCGACGGCGAGATTCGGCAATACCATCTGCCACGGCCAGAGCCGCCGCCAGAGCACGCCGACCTGCATTTGCGTCCACCACCACAGGGGCACCATCCAGGCACGCAGCAACAAAAGCTTCGTGCTCAGCCAACAGCGAATCATGCTCTTTCCACGTGATATGCTCGCGCCGGAATCCACCCGTGCCCGGCAACGGCAGGCCGCGGTCACGGCCAATCATCGTAAGTTCCCGCTTTACGAAATCGGCGGACAGGTAACCTTCCTCAGAGAACAGGCGCATGCGCCGTTCTGTTTTAAGGGAAATACGGCTGGCAGTAATGGTGGCCACACAGCCGTTTTCAAACCGCACACGCGCATTGGCGATATCTTCATGCGCGGAACTTACAGCCGCACCCAAGGCATCCACCTGTGCAATGGGGCTATCTACAATAGCCAGAACCAGATCCAGATCATGGATCATCAGATCCAGAATAACAGATACATCCGTACCGCGCGGCTTGTAGGGGGCAATGCGTGTGGCTTCTATATAAAGGGGCCGGGTGATGCGCTGGGTAATGGCATCGTGCTCGGCAGAATAACGCAGCAGATGCCCAACCTGACAGACCAGCCCACTTTCATGCGCAAGGCTAACCAGAAAATCTGCCTGCTCCAGCGTGGCGGCTATCGGCTTTTCCACCAGCACATGCTTGCCCGCACGCAGCGCCTGCACTGCCAGTTCAAAATGGAATTCCGCCGGGGCTGCCACCACTACGGCATCGCACGCCGCCAGCAGAGTATCTACATCCTGCATAACAGGGCATCCGGCTTCCTTTGCCACCAAGGCAGCACGCTTGCCATCGGGGTCAAACAGCCCCACCAGTGTTTCCCGCGCAACGTGGCGCATTTTCAAGGCATGAAAACGTCCGAAATGTCCGGCTCCAATTACGCCAACCTTAAGTATTTCAGCCATGAAATCCGCCTTCTTTTTTATGCCCTACAAGACTGCATGCAGGCGTAGCACCCCCGCAGCCGAATGCAAGCCGCCCCAACAGCAGGCAGCCTTGCCGCAAACTGATGCAGTTTGGCCACGTACATCTTGGTGTGGCGACCATATAACAGGTATGAAACGCGAATAATGCAGCACAACGGTTGCATCCCGCCTGCCGGGGCGGCATGTTCCCGGCAAGAAAACTGCAAGCGATCAGGTGAGAATGTATTACAGCCGCCTCAAACTGGCCTCGGTGCTGGGCGTGTGCCTGTTGGGCCTGCTGCTGTGCCTACCCAACGGTATGCGCAAGCCTTTCCCTTCCATACCATGGCGTCAAATCCATCTGGGGTTAGATTTGCGGGGCGGGTCTTACCTGCTGATGCAGGTTGACCTTAAAAGCCTTACGCACGATAGGCTCCAGACACTGGCAGAAAACACGCGTGATACCTTGCTAAAATCTCAGCTCGGCTATCAGAACACCAACGTGGATGCCGATAAAAACACCGTCTCCTTCCAACCGCGTGATGCGGCTGAGGCTGATACGGATGTTGCCACGCTGGACAAGCTACCCCGCGTTGTACCCAATGAATTCAGCGTTAAAAAACAGGATGACGGCACAGTCGCCCTCGTGCTTTCTGCTGATGCCATTAAGGCCCGCGCGCGGGAAGCTGTTACGCAGTCCATCGAGATTGTGCGCCGGCGTATTGATGGCACAGGCGCTGTAGACCCGGAAATTACCCGTCAGGGTGATGATCGGATTGTGGTGGAACTGCCGGGCATCAGTGATCCGGAACGGATCAAGGCGCTGCTGGGCACCACGGCCAAAATGACCTTCCGGCTGGTAGATTCCAACCCGCTACACGCTACCTATCCGCCCCCGGGTGTGAGCCTTGTGCCTATGGCCAACCCAGCTGAAGGCGGACCCCTACCCGTTTTTGACCATGTGGATGTGGACGGCACAGACCTGACAAACGCAGGCGCTGTGATTGACCAGCAGACAGGCGAATGGGCAGTCAGCTTCTCGTTCGATTCAGTTGGCACGCGGGCTTTCTCATCTGTTACGCAAACGAATGTTGGCAAACGCTTCGCCATTGTTCTGGATAACAAGGTGATTGAAGCCCCCCTTATCCGCACACCCATTACAGGCGGCAACGGGCAGATTACGGGTGGGTTTGATGCCCAGAAAGCTACGGATCTGGCTCTTATGCTACGTGCCGGCGCACTGCCCGCACCTTTAAGCGTGGTGGAACAACGCAGCATTGGGCCATCTCTTGGGGCCGATTCCATCCGGGCAGGTATTCTTAGCCTTGGCGTTGGCTTCCTGCTGGTTGTGGTCTTTATGGTGCTGTTTTATGGCCGCTTTGGCTGGTACGCAGATATCGCCCTGCTGGCCAACCTTGTACTGATGGTGGCTATTCTCTCTCTGTTTGAAGCCACACTCACACTGCCGGGTATGGCGGGCATGCTGCTTACCTTGGGTATGGCGGTGGATGCCAATATCCTGATTAACGAACGCATCCGCGAAGAAGTAGCCCGTGGCCGCACACCTCTGGCTGCCATGCAAACCGGGTTTGAACGCGCCACCTCCACCATTGTAGATAGTAATGCCACGGCCTTTTTGGCCCATGTCATGCTGTTTGTATTTGGCACCGGGCCGGTACGTGGCTTTGCGCTCACCATTACCATTGGTATTGCCACCACGCTGTTCACCACCCTGCTGCTTTCCCGCATGCTTATGGCCCGCTGGTATGCGCGTACGCGCCCTGCCAGCCTGCCTGTCTGAAGCGAGGCCATTATGTTCGGACGTCCTCTTCTGCGTTTTGTACGCAAAGACACGCATATCAACTTCATGCGTGGCCGGTACATGGGGCTTATTGTCTCGGCCGTGCTTTCCATTGCCTCTATTATTCTGTTCTTCCACCCCGGTCTTACGCTGGGGCTGGATTTTAGAGGCGGCATTGTGGTGGAAGCCAAAACCAGCGGCCCGGCAGATTTTGCCAAGCTGCGTACGGCGCTGGCAGCACAGCATATCTCCCACGCATCGCTTCAGGCTTTTGGCGCACCCGATGATGTGCTGATCCGCCTTGATGCTGGTGATGACCAGAATACCGATGCCGTGGTGGACACGGTGCGCCGCGCGGTTACAGATGCACAACCGGGCACCACCATCCTGCGTGCCGATGCTGTTGGTGCTTCTGTTTCTGCCGAGCTATTCCGCAATGGTATGCTGGCCCTTGGGCTCAGCTTGGCCATGATTCTGGTTTACATCTGGTTCCGCTTTGAATGGGAGTTTGCCCTTAGCGCCGTCATCACCCTGGTGCTGGACCTTACCAAAACCATGGGCTTTCTAGTTATTACTGGTTTTGAGTTTGACCTTGTGATGGTGGCCGCCATTCTGACCATTCTGGGCTATTCCACCAATGATAAGATGGTGGTGTATGACCGTGTGCGTGAAAACCTGCGCAAATATCGGACCATGCCGCTGATGGAACTGATCAACCTCTCCATCAACGAAACGCTAAACCGTACTTTGGGCACATCCTCCACTGTATTTCTGGCAGCTCTTCCGCTGGCATTGTGGGGTGGCGCTACGCTTTCTGGTTTTGCGTGGACCATGCTCTTCGGGATTGTAGTGGGCACATCCTCCTCCATCTTTATTGCAGCGCCATTGCTGCTGTTTATGGGAGAAGGCAGGCTGAAGCGTGGTGCCAAAGCAGGCCCAGCCGCAGCACAGCAAAAAAGCTGATACGCCTTATTTTGCGGCAACCAGCCAACAAAAAACGGAGCGGGTTATACACCCTGCTCCGTTTTTTTATGCCTAGCGCATAAAATCAGATGTTGGCGGGGGTGGTAAAAGAATGGGGCCAGACAAAGCCGGGGAAAGAGGCTGTGTGGGCTGTTCCACCGCGCCAATAAAATCTTCCACCTTATGCCCCGCCTGCCGCAACGTACGCCGCGTTGGTTTATCCCGAAACGCCAGAATGGCCAGAAGCGCGTTCCTGTCTGTTGTAATAATATTGAAGATTTGGGCTGGTGGCAGATCTTCTGTCATTATCCGCCCGCGCGCCATGCCATTGGCTATCTCGTAACTGTACAGCAGCGTAAGCGGTGTTTCCTGCACCTTCAGCCCGCGTGAGCTTTGGCACCCTGCCAGCCCCGATATGGCCAGCACGGCAACTGCTGAACGAAAAAAAACCGGAAAGCCGGATCGGGAGCGCTTCATCTAAGAAGCATATCCCATATCCCACTTTCCGGAACAGATCACATAGCCGCCATTTTAGACCAATGGCAGCAGGCATAAGGCGTATTAGCCCTGATGAGGTGCCTGATCTTTATTATTAGCTGCCAGTTCATCACGAATCTGCTCAAGCAGAACTTCGGTTTTGGATGGCGGCGGCGGTGCCTTGGGTTCTTCATCTTCACGCACGTGCAGGCGTGTAAGAGCCTTAACCATCCAGAAAATAGCCACGGCCACAATCAGGAACTGGATAACAGCATTCAGGAACAGGCCGATGTTCAGTGTAACGACACCAGCTTTCTGGGCTTCTGCCAGAGTAGCCAGATGCGGGCCCTTAAGGGTGATGAACAGGTTGGAGAAATCAATCCCGCCGATAAGCAGACCAATCAACGGGTTGAAGATGTCTTTTACCAAGCTGTTCACAATGGATGTGAAGGCAGCACCAATAATAACACCGACAGCCAGATCAACAACATTGCCGCGCATGATAAATGCCCGGAACTCGCCCACCCAACCCAGGGCATGGACGTGAGACTTAAGGTCAGCCATACAAAAATTCCTGTTAAATACTGAAAAATCTGCCCAGAAGTAGCCGTTTTACTGCTTTTTCCTCAAGCCCTTGTATCAAGATTGACACATTTTTCTTAATATTTCAGCTATTCTGTAGCGCAAATGCAGCACAAACGCTGTTATTTGCCTATTATATGCTTCACTTCATTATCATGCCCAGCAAGGCAAATGAACGGTTGATCCAGCATACGCATTTCGTTTATATGCACGGCAATCTTGGCCCGGTCGGTATCGGGCCCTTTCTGCTGTAACGAAAGAACCAGTTTCATGAAACCCGGCATTCACCCCGATTATCACGAAATCAATGTTGTCATGACTGACGGCACGGAATTCAAGACGAACTCCTGCTACGGCAAGGCTGGCGACACGCTCCGTCTGGACGTTGACACTAAGTCTCACCCGGCTTGGACAGGCGTGCAGCGTATGCTGGATACCGGGGGCCAGGTTGCCAAGTTCAACAAGCGTTTTGCTGGTATTGGCACCCGCAAAAAAGGCTGATTTTTCAGTTCTTTGCGTATGCAGAAAAGCCCCGCCTCTTGAAAAAGAGCGCGGGGCTTTCCACGTTCAGGGGTAAGGAAATGCCCGCATATGGGGTTTCCGCCAAAAAACGCTGCCGGGCAGATTGCCTTCGGGGGTCTTGGCAAAACCGGCAGAACCTTGCTGAACGAGGAGGTTCTTACATGAGTTACGATTTTACACCGCTATTTCGCACGGCAATTGGCTTTGACCGCCTTGCACAAGTTATGGATTCTGCGGCCCGCTCACCGGGCAACTCCAGTTTTCCGCCTTACGATATCGCCAAAACAGGAAACGATAGCTACACGCTCACTATGGCAGTGGCTGGGTTTGGGCCAGAAGATATAGAACTGGTAGTGCAAGATAACACGCTTGTTGTGTCTGGCCGTGTTAATGCCCCACAAGATGAAGGGGAAATTCTGCATCGCGGGATTGCACGCCGTGCGTTTGAACGCCGCTTTGCGCTGGCGGACCACGTGGAAGTAACAGGCGCAGAAATGAACAACGGGTTATTGCGCATTACAGTGCAGCAAATCATTCCCGAAGCGCTTAAGCCGCGCCGTATTCCTGTTAAAACTGTGAGCGCCACACAGGCAGAACGTGCGGTGGCAACCGAGCAGAAAAATCAGGCACAGCAGCAGCCTCAGCAATCTATTGCCACAGCGGCCTGATTGCTGAAGTTTTACTCATAAATTCTATATGCGCTTAGTAAGGGGGAAACTGCGGTTTTCCCCTTACTTCATGTATAGAATATTGAGGCGTTATGTGTATTGCGGCTTGACCTGAAGCAGCCACTCCCCCCATATCGTGGCACAGATGCGCGCCGGCAGGCACGCAGGCCTGCGGAACACGTTCCGGGCCGTCAAGTTCCCGGTGCCTGCGCAAGCGCCGCCCGACGACAGGAATACAAAAACATGACGACCCTACCGTTAATGCCCAAAGCAACTGCTGTGTGGCTGATTGAAAAAACTGCTCTCAGTTTTGAACAGATTGCCGCTTTTTGCGGTATGCACCCGCTAGAAGTGCAGGCCATTGCTGATGGCGAAGTGGCCCATGGTATTGTCGGTTATGACCCGGTTGCGAATCACCAGCTAAAGCAGGAAGAAATCCAGCGTTGTGAAAAAGACCCCAACGCACGCCTAAAAATTCTGCCGTCCAACAACCCTGTGCGTCGTCGCTCCAAAGGGGCGCGTTATACGCCTGTTGCCAAACGTCATGATCGTCCAGATGGTATTGCATTCCTGCTGCGCAACTATCCGCAACTGAGTGACCAGCAAGTTGTTAAGCTGCTTGGCACCACTAAAGATACCATTGCCAAAGTACGCAACAAGCAGCACTGGAACACCCCCAATATTAAACCGCGTGATCCGGTAACTGTGGGGCTGTGCAGCCAGACAGATCTGAACGCTGCTGTGCATGAAGCCAATATGCGTCTGGAACGCGAAGGGCAGGAAATTCCTGCACCTGTTACAGATATGGAAAGCTTTAGCTCTTCCGAAAACCAGTAAGATAATGCCCTGAGGCAGAAGATTATTCTTTCTGCCTCAGAAGCAATTTAAGTTGCCAAATACGGTATCAGACCGAGAGGCGCTCTATTTCTTCCTTTATTCGTAGTTTTTGTAATTTCAGGCACATCAGCACGCGCTCGTCCGGTCTGGGGCGCCCGCCTTCGCTCATAATTTTCTGATCAATACGGAAATGGCGCGATTTAAGACTCTCGATCCTTGAAAGGCGTGTCATTTGGGTGCCTCCACTCGATTGATGACCCGTAAACGCTAACGTACCGAGGGTAAGAAAGTTCATGTTAATTTCATATATCGCGCCCTGCTGATATGCAGGCTGAGCATGGAAGTTTTTTTATAATCCTGGCTGGCGTCCGGCTCTTACATGGTAAACACTGCTTCGGGCATGCTATTCACTCTGCGGGCCGCCAGATCCGGCGCACGATTCCGCATCAGTGGTGAAGGAGACAGGACATCATGCTGCGAGATCGCGATTTACTGCTTGCCCAACTGCATGAACTGCGTAGTGAACACAGAGATCTGGATACAGTTATCAGCCGGATGACGCATGAAACCACCTTTATTGATCAACTGTATCTCCAGCGGCTTAAAAAGCGTAAACTCCTGTTAAAAGATCAGATAACCAAGGTTGAAAGCCTTCTGATCCCTGATGATATCGCCTAAACCATTCCGTCTCAGACTTTAGAAAACCCGGATAGATACCTACCGTGAGCGAAACCGCCCCCCTGCCCTCCGCTTCCGATGCTTTAGACGATAAAGCAGCCTCTGCCCCAGTTGTGGGGATTATCATGGGCAGCCAGTCAGACTGGGAAACCATGCGCCATGCAGATGCATTGCTAACAGAGCTGGAAATCCCGCACGAAACTCTGATTGTTTCAGCACATCGCACACCAGATCGGCTGGCGGATTACGCACGTACGGCAGCCGAACGTGGGCTAAACGTCATTATTGCCGGTGCGGGCGGGGCCGCACATCTGCCGGGTATGTGCGCAGCATGGACACGCCTGCCCGTACTGGGTGTTCCGGTAGAATCCCGCGCGCTTAAAGGCATGGATAGCCTGCTTTCCATTGTGCAAATGCCCGGCGGCGTACCCGTGGGCACTTTGGCTATTGGTGCATCCGGGGCTAAAAATGCAGCCTTGCTGGCGGCCTCTATTCTGGCACTGCATAACCCTGCCCTTGCCGCACGCCTTGAAACATGGCGCGCATTGCAGACAGCTTCTGTCCCCAACTCCCCCATTACCGAAGATAAATGATCTCCTCACATTCTCCGCTTAAGCCCAATGCAGTTATTGGCATTGTGGGCGGTGGCCAGCTTGGCCGTATGTCTGCCATTGCTGCTGCGCGCCTTGGTTTTCGTACACATATTCTGACAACCGAGGCTAATGGCCCGGCAGCTCAGGTTTCTCACGCCGTAACATGCGGTAAGTATGATGATCCGGCAGCGTTGGATGCGTTTGCCAGTGCTGTTGATGTTGTAACTTTTGAGTTTGAAAACATCAGCGCAGATGCGTTGGACCTTTTGGCCACACATTGCCCTGTGCATCCTTCGGGCCATATTTTGCGCATCAGCCAAGATAGATTAGCAGAAAAAACTTTTTTTGCTTCTGCTGGTATCCCATTAGCACCATGGCATGCGGTTACAGACATAAAAACGCTGCATGAAGCCGCAGAAAAAGTTAGCTTGCCGCTGATTCTCAAAACCACCCGCAACGGATATGATGGCAAAGGCCAGCGCCGTGTGCATCATATCCATGATCTGGAAGACGCTTTTAACGCCCTCGCACCACATCCTCTGGTTGCAGAAGGTATGGTGGATTTTGCCTGCGAAATCAGCGTTATGGTGGTACGCAGTGCAGATGGTACGGTGCGGTGTTTTGATCCAGCTCTCAACCGACACTGGAACGGCATTCTGGACCTTACACTGGCCCCAGCCCCTATTGATCCAAACATTGCCGCACAGGCTGTAAAACTGGCCACCACCATTGCAGAAAAACTGGAATTAGTGGGCATTCTGGGCGTTGAGATGTTTGTTGATCGCACCGGCAACCTGCTGGTGAACGAAATGGCGCCCCGGCCCCATAATTCGGGCCACTGGACCATGAATGCCTGCCCGCAAGATCAGTTTGACATGCATATCCGCGCAGTTGCGGGGCTGCCTCTGCCTCATGCTGTGCGCCATTCTGATGCAATCATGAAAAATCTGGTTGGGCCGGAAGATATGGCCCTGTTGCCGCAGATTATGGCTACACAAGGCTTTATTCCGCATTTATACGGCAAAAAAGAAGCCCGTGTTGGCCGCAAAATGGGGCATGTGAATATTCTGTTCCCCTACAGCGCACTGCCCGGAGATTTGGGTATTCAGGACGCCTTGGGACCATTGGCCACCAAAACCGCGGCCCCGGAACCTGAAGAAAATTCAGCAGCCAGTTAAGGCATTGCGTGAAGCAGAGAGCTTACAAAAGCCCTGCTTCACGCATGCTCAACAACTTTTCTCCGGCAACAATAATATGATCCCAGACATGAATATTCATAATTTTTGCCGCACCACAGATTTGCGTTGTCATCACCACGTCATCGGCTGAGGGCGTTGGGTCTCCACTTGGATGATTATGCACCAATACCAGCATGGTCGCCTTTACTTGCAAAGCACGTGATACAATTTCCCGCGGGTAAACAGGCGTATGGTCCACTGTGCCTTGCCCCATAATATCATCGGCCAAAAGCTGATGCTTATCATTTAGAAACAACACCCGCACTTGTTCACGCTTTTCCGGCCCCATTACAGCCCGTAAATAAGCATAAAGCTGTGCACTATCAGCCAATATGCCAGAACGGCGTAATCTTGCGCGTTGAATGCGCAGCCCGGCTTCACGCACCAACATTAGCAAAACACGCACAGATTCTGGCAATGCTTTTATACTTTTACTTGGCTCCTGCCAGCTTATAGCTGCCATTACTGCGGACAAGCTCCCATATTCACGTAATAAATTATGTGCCTGTTCCTGTGCTTTGCCATTACGCGGCTGTGCTTGCACTATAAGCCTGCATAACAGAGCCTGATCTGTTTCTTCCACCTCAGGAAGTTCTGGCGCTGTGCCACTATAAATTTCGGCTGAAAACGCAATAGCTTCCGCCGCTGAAACATTCAGCCTAAAATGTGTGGCATCAGCAAATTGGCTTACGGCTTTTTTTCCAGTTTTTGTGGGTGGCCGCTTCAAGGTTTCGGCCCTGTATGGTGGTTAAAGCTGCGCCATTCTCCGCATCCAATGGCAATATGATCATGCACCTCTACCGCCAATAATGGTGCGCTGCGCTGCAATTCCCTTACAAAAGGCGCGTTTTGCGCAAGACTCTGATCCAATGTCTGATTTTCTGCCACCAAATCCACAGTCACCAATGCACAGGCATGCAAAGCCAACGCACGTTGTAAAACCAGCGCAACAGCATGCCGGATACAGGCCATGGCCTCATGGCTGCTACCTTCATGCAAAAAGACTGGCACGGCTTCATCTGCAATCAGTTGGTTGCGGCTATCCAAAAACAAAGCACGCACCTGTCCTCTGGGTGCATTTGCCAGATATATGTCTGCGTATTCTAAAATACTGTCCCAGTTTCCCAAAAACTGGCGTGATTCTTCACCACTTTCTGGCAATTTATCTGCCACGTAGGCCACATCTTGCAAAAGCGCAGCACTTGCGCGCGTAACGCCGCTAATCTGGCGCAGGTTTTCTTCCCCCGCTTCCAATACGGCCAGCAAAGAACCAAACGTATTGATAAGGCTTTTTGCCAGCGGTTTTGTATCTTTGCGTGGAACCCCGACATACAGCAGCATTTCCAGCAATTCGTAATCAGCCAAGGAACCCGCACCCTGCACCAACACGCGTTGACGCATACGTTTACGATGCCCTGTGGGGCCTGTACTTTCAAAAACAGGTTGGGCATCTTGTAGCGCATTTAAACAACCTTGGGTTGTGTCAGTCTTTGCTGCAAAGCTGCTGGGCTTTTTTTGCCTTTTTTGCTCTGCCGACTGTCTCCCCATTCCATTGCTCCGTTTGGCCTGAAGCGCACATGCTTATATAAAGGCATGGTGAATACGTCCGAACACCCCTCCGCCCCGCTTTTTTCATCTCCGTCTGCCTCGGGTGACAGTTATCTGGCTCGCCTTAACCCCGAACAGCGTGCAGCTATTGAAACAACGGATGGCCCTTTGCTGGTACTGGCTGGTGCTGGCACAGGCAAAACACGGGTTTTAACCACCCGCTTTGCGCATATCCTGCTTACAGGCCGCGCCAAGCCGTGGCAGATCCTGACAGTAACCTTTACCAATAAAGCTGCGCGAGAAATGCGTGAGCGTATAAGCCTGCTGTTAGGTAGCCCGGCAGAGGGGCTATGGTTAGGTACATTTCATGCCCTATGCGCGCGTATGCTCCGCCGCCATGCTGAATATGTGGGCCTAACACAAAGCTTCACCATTCTGGATACGGATGATCAGTTACGCCTGCTCAAGCAGGTTATGGCACCGTGGCAGATTGATATCAAACGCTGGTCTGCTCCGGGCCTTTTAGGCGTGATCCAGCGCTGGAAAGACCGGGGGCTTACACCAGAGCGCATTACCCCCACCGAGGATTCGGACTTCGCCAACGGCCATGCCCGCGCCATTTACACTGCGTATCAGGCCCGCCTGAAGCAGCTTAATGCCTGCGATTTTGGTGATCTAATGCTGCATGTCACCGAAATTTTGCGCACACGGCCTGATGTGCTGGCCCAGTATCATCGCCTGTTCCGTTACATTCTGGTGGACGAATATCAGGACACCAACACCATACAGTACCTCTGGCTACGCCTGCTGGCCAAACACCCAGAAGGCCCAGCCAATATCTGCTGCGTGGGGGATGATGACCAATCCATCTACTCATGGCGTGGGGCGGAAGTTGAAAACATTCTGCGGTTTGAAAAAGATTTTCCCTCCGCCAAAGTTGTACGGCTGGAACGCAATTATCGCTCTACCCGGCATATTCTGGGGGCAGCCGCAGGGCTTATCGCCCATAATAGTGAGCGGTTAGGCAAAACGCTCCGCCCCGGCCGAGAAGATGCAGAAGGTAAAAAAGTTAGCATTCTTGGGGTGTGGGATTCGGATACAGAAGCCCGTATGGTGTGCGAGCAGGCCGAAAAATTGCGTGCACAAGGCCACGCCCTAAAGGAAATAGCCATTCTGGTGCGTGCGGGCTTTCAAACTCGTGCATTTGAAGAACGCCTGATGCAAACCGGCCTGCCCTATCGCATCGTGGGCGGCCTGCGCTTTTATGAACGCGCAGAAATACGTGATGCACTGGCCTATATGCGCGTGCTCAGCCAACCGGCGGATGATCTGGCTTTTGAACGCATTATCAACGTGCCCAAACGTGGTGTTGGTCCTGCCGGGTTGCAAAAACTACACGCCGCAGCCCGCGCCAATAACCTGCCCCTTACAGGCGGCACGAAAAAGCTGCTGGAAGATAAAGCGCTTAAAGGAAAATCTGCTGCCCATTTACGCCAGTTGATGGAAGCCTTTGCCAGCACGCGCGATATTCTGGCGCGTGAAGGCCATGTGGTAGCCGTAGAACATTTGCTGGAAGAAAGCGGGTATCTAGACATGTGGCGGCAGGACCGCTCCCCCGATGCGCCGGGGCGGCTGGAAAACCTGAAAGAACTTACGCGCGCACTGGCCGATTTTGGAACGCTGGGCGAATTTCTGGAACACGTTGCCCTTGTCATGGATCATGATGAAAACGGGCAGGATGATTACCTGTCCATCATGACACTGCACGGCGCCAAGGGGCTGGAATTCGACACAGTTTTTCTGCCCGGATGGGAGGAAGGCGTTTTCCCCTCTCAACGCACGCTGGATGAAGGCGGCCTGAAAGGGCTGGAGGAAGAACGCAGGCTGGCTTACGTGGGCATTACACGTGCACGGCAGGAAGCCATTATCTTTCATGCAGGCCGCAGGCGCATTTACGC
This sequence comes from Acetobacter ascendens, assembly GCF_001766235.1. NCBI lineage: Bacteria > Pseudomonadati > Pseudomonadota > Alphaproteobacteria > Acetobacterales > Acetobacteraceae > Acetobacter > Acetobacter ascendens. The sequence continues at coordinate 659,832 of NZ_CP015164.1, read as the reverse complement.
TAACTGGCAGCCCTCCATGCCCAGCCGCTTTCTGGACGAACTGCCAGATGAACACGTGATCCGCCATGATGAGGGCGGCGGGTTCTCGCAGCAGGGCCTCAACCTTTCCGAATCCGTGTTTGATAACGGCCCCATTATTGCCCGCCGCAGAAAAGACCCCATGCTGGAAGCCGCACCGGCCCTGCAACTGGGTGACCATGTGCGCCACCCCCGCTTTGGGGAAGGCATCATTATTTCGGCAGATCGGCACCATGTTGAAGTGTCTTTTGAATCTGTCGGTACCAAACGTCTTCTTTCATCCTTTATCGAGAAAATCTAATGGCCCCTCCTACCCGCCGTCATGCCACCAGCCTTGAAACCATTTCTGTCACTGTGCCGGAAGCGGCGGTGGAAGCTTACGAAAACGCCATTGGCAGCGTATGCGCCACGGTAGGTATTTTTGAGGCCAACCCAGAAGGCACCCAATGGCGGGTAGAAGGCGTAAAAGACACCGGGCACCGCGAAGATGAACTGGCAGCCGCCCTTGTGCTGGCTGAATTGACAACGGGCGTAAGCGCCCCACTGGAACGTGCCAGCACAGAAGCCGAAGGCTGGTTGGCCCGCACGTATGAGGCTTTTCCGGAGCAGGAAGTGGGCCGCCGTTTTGTGGTGCGTGGCACGCATTTGCCCGATTCCAAAAATGCCACCCGCATTGTGCTCACGCTAGATGCTGGCGTGGCCTTTGGCTCGGGCGAGCACGGATCTACCCGTGGGTGCCTGCGTGCGCTGGAACGTGTGGCTTACCGCCGGCCGCGCCGTATTCTGGATCTGGGTTGTGGCACCGGCATTTTGGCCATGGCGGCGGCGGCATTGCTGCACCAAAAGGTGCTGGCAGTGGATATTGAGCCGTGGTCTGTGCGCGTGGCAGCACAAAACGCCAAACGTAACCAGCTAAACCGCGCCATGACATGCCGCTTGGGCAATGGGTGGCAAACCCCGGCTATCTGGAAGGCCGCCCCGTTTGATCTGGTTTTTGCCAATATTCTGGCCCGCCCCTTGTGCCTGATGGCCAAGGATCTGGCACGGTATCTGGCCCCCGGCGGCACAGTTATTCTGGCTGGGCTGTTGCGCACACAGGTGCGTATGGTGTTGGCCGCGCATCGGCGGCAAGGGCTGGTGCTTGAGCAGGAACTCCATGAAGGGGAATGGTCTACCCTCATCCTGCGTCGCCCGGTTCTTCCCATCCGAAAAACAGCCTGATCGGCTTTTTCTTTTCCCAGTATTTTCAGGACACGGTTTCCATGGCGTCTGCATCCTTTACCCGTCTTGCCGCATTGCGCACCCTTTTGCAAAACGAGGGGCTGGATGGCCTGATTGTGCCCCATAGCGATGAATTTTTGGGGGAATACACACCAGCCTGTGCAGAACGTCTGGCATGGTTAACAGGTTTTACGGGCAGCGCAGGCACGGCCATTGTGCTGCCCCATACTGCCGCCGTGTTTTCTGATGGCCGTTACATCACCCAGATGGATCAACAAGTGGATGGCACATGCTGGCAACGCCTGCATATTAGCCAGACACCTCCGGCCACATGGCTGAAAGAGCAAGCAAAACCGAAAACCCGCGTGGGGTATGATCCGCGCGTAATGAGTGTAGCGGAACTGCGCCCATTTGCTGCCCAAAGCGGTGTGATACTGGTACCAACATCCCGCAATCTGGTGGATGATATCTGGACAGACCGCCCAGCTTTTCCCTCTGCCCCAGCCTGTATGCACCCGCTTGCCTTTGCGGGCCGAAGCTCTGCTGAAAAACGGCAGGAAATTTCTGCAATTCTTGCGCAGAATGGTCAGGATGCAGCGGTTCTAAGCGATTCAGCCTCTATTGCGTGGCTGCTGAATATTCGTGGTTCCGATATTCCCTGCACACCTGTGGTGCTGGCATTTGCGCTGGTACATGCAAACAATTCGGTTGATCTGTTTATAGAGCCAGAAAAAATTTCGGCAAATATTAAGGAATGGCTTGGCTCTTCCGTGCGTATGCATGCACCGCAGGAGATGGAGCAGGTTCTGGCAACCCTGAAAGGCAAAACCGTTGGTGTGGACCCTGCCTGCAATGCTGTCTGGTTTGGCCAAACGCTCACCCGCCATGGGGCCACGGTGCAGGAAGCGCCAGACCCGTGCCTGCTGCCCAAAGCCCGCAAAAACAAGGTGGAACAGATGGGTATGCGCACAGCCCATCTGCGCGATGGTGTAGCGCTTTGTCGTTTCCTGCATTGGCTGGATACAAAAGGCCGCAACTGCACAGAACTTGAGGCCGCAGCACAGCTTGATGCCTTCCGTGCTGAAGGGAAGGATTACAAAGAAGAATCCTTTCCTGCCATTTCCGGTTCCGGCCCTAATGGGGCAATTATTCATTACCGCGTTACGCCGGAAAGCGACCGGACATTACAGGATAACGAAGTTTACCTGATTGATAGTGGTGGCCAGTACCCCGAAGGCACAACCGATGTCACCCGCACAATCTGGACCGGCCCCGATGCGCCACCTGCCAGTTTGAAAGACGTGTTTACCCGCGTACTCAAAGGGAATTTGCGTTTGGGCCGCGCGCGTTTTCCGGTGGGCACCAAAGGCCATGCGCTAGATGCATTGGCGCGGTTTGACCTGTGGCAGACCGGGCTGGATTATGATCATGGCACCGGCCACGGTGTCGGCAGCTTTCTTTCCGTGCATGAAGGGCCAGCCCGTATTTCCAAAATGCCTTCTCCCATTACGCTGGAAGAAGGCATGGTGATTTCCAACGAACCGGGCTTTTACAAACCCGGCGCTTACGGCATCCGTTTGGAAACGCTGGTGCTGATCCGCCCAGGCAACATACCACATTCGGATCGGGCTTTTCTGGAATTTGAAACCCTTACACTGGCACCTTTTGACAGGCGGTTGATTGACCTAGCCCTGTTAGGCCCGGAAGATACTGCCGTGCTGGACGCGTACCATGCTCAAATCTTGCATCAGGTAGGCCCTCACCTGCCATCTGATGCACAGAAATGGCTGAAAACGGCATGTGCGCCTCTCAAGAGGGCGTGAGAGGCGGAGTCTTTCCCCTCTGGTCACGAAATTGAGAATCGCATGCACCGTAAAACGGGCGCAAAACAGGCTACGAAGTTGAAGGGAGCTTCTCAGAATGACGACAGACAGCAAGACCATTCCAGCCACTCTTATTGCAGGTGATGGCATCGGCCCTGAAATTGTTGAATCAGTTACCGAAATTCTGGATACCGTTGGGGCCCCATTTGTATGGGATCGCCAACTGGCCGGTATGGCGGGTGTGGACGCGGTAAATGACCCGCTGCCCAAGCAGACAATTGAAAGCATCCGGCGCACGGGCCTGGCCCTGAAAGGCCCGCTGACAACTCCAGTTGGTGGTGGGTTCAAATCCATCAACGTAACCCTGCGTCAGGAATTTGGCCTGTTTGCCAACCTGCGCCCCACCAAAACCATCATTCCCGGTGGTCGGTTTGATGATATCGACCTTGTTCTGTTCCGTGAAAACCTTGAAGGTTATTACGCAGCAATGGAACATTACATTCCGGTGGGGGATGACCCCAAGGGTATTGCGCTAAGCTCCGGCTTTAACTCCCGCGCAGAATGCCGCCGGATTGTAAAGTTTGCCTTTGAATATGCGGTAAAGAACAACCGTAAAACGGTTACCATTGTTCACAAGGCCAATATCCTCAAACTGCTGACAGGCCTGTTCCTTGAAGAAGGGCGCAAGGTTGCAGAAGAATACAAGGGCCGCATTGAATTCAATGAACGGATTGTAGATGCCTGCGCCATGCAGCTTGTTATCAACCCGTGGCAGTTTGATGTGATTGTCACCACCAACCTGTTTGGTGACATCCTTTCCGACCTTACGGCCGGTCTGGTTGGTGGCTTGGGTATGGCCCCGGGTGCAAACATTGGTGAAAAAGCCGCTGTGTTTGAAGCCGTGCACGGTTCTGCACCAGATATTGCAGGCAAAGGCATTGCCAACCCGCTGGCTCTGCTGCTGGCAGCCGTTATGATGCTGCGCCATGTAAACCGTAATGATCTGGCTGACCGTATTGATGCCGGTATCAAAAAGGTTATCACCAACGGTACAGTGCGCACGAAGGATCTGGGCGGTAATGCCTCCACAAAGGATCTGACGGCAGCTCTGAAACAGGCCGTTGCCTGATATTGAGCATTCCGGCTGTTTAAAAAACCGATTGCGATGGAAAGGGAGTCCTAGTGGCTCCCTTTTCTTTTGGCCACACATCGCATTAGGGTAAGGCATGATCCATTCTTTTGGTGGCCCGTGGCCTGCCCTGCCCCTTTCTGCTTCCTTCCGCATTGATGTGGAACCACCTCCTCCGGCGGCTCCGGCAGATATTGAGCAGGAAATTACGCATTTATGGCAGCAAGCCTGCGTAACAACGCCTGCTCTGTTTAATGGCTGTGTATTTTCCGCATCCTGCGTAACGCGCACAGCCATTAAAGGCTATTGGACAGAGTATCGTCGCGTATTTGCGCAAATGAAGAACCCTGCACTTTTTCCATTTTTGCGCCTGCAACCATTGGCCGTGGTGGGGTTGGTGCATACACCAGATGGATACATATTAGGCCGGCGCAACCCATCTTCCATTTATCAGGGAAATTTCTGGCAAAGCCCGCCTGCTGGCAGCATTGAAAAACGAACTGACACGCAAAGCGTCAATCTGGCCGAGCAAATTTTAGCAGAAGCCACAGAAGAGTTGGGGCTGGATGCCAAAAGCCTACAGGTTGGGCAGCCACTTATGGCAGTGCGGCACCCTCATACCCGTGTACTGGATATTGGGCTTGTATTAGAAACTGCGTTAACTTTTAAAAAAGTAGAAAAAAGCTGGAAACAGCATGCCAACAAAGAATACGATATGTTGGCCTGCGTGCCCGCCCAAGATGTAACAACATGGCTGGGGCAAAACGCCATTTTACCAACCAGCCAGTATCTTTTGCAGCATGACGTAAAAAGCAAAATGCCACGCACCTTATGATACGCGGCATTGCATCCGTTATTTAATTTCCACACCAATCTGCTTGATATCGTGGAAGCTGATATCCGGGTTCTGCTCTTCTGTACGGCGCATCATAAATGCTGACGTGGCCAGAAATACCGGATCATCATCTAGATCATCCGCCATGGCAGAGCGATGTGCGGCGGCAAAGGCCTCAATTTTCTCACGCGGGCCGGTAATCCAGCGGGCTAGAGAATAAGGCGTGGAATCAAAACCAATGGCCACGCCGTATTCTGCTTTCAGGCGAGATTGCAGCACGTCAAGCTGCAAAGTACCTACCACCCCAACAATTGGCTGTGCACCATCTTGTGGGCGAAACAACTGCACCACACCTTCTTCCGCCAACTGCACCAGCGCCTGCTTGAGCTTTTTGGCCTTCATGGCATCATCCAGCCGCACGCGACGCAGAATTTCCGGGGCAAAGTGTGGCACGCCGGTAAACTGGATATCCTCACCCTCTGTCAGCGTATCGCCAATGCGCAAGGTGCCGTGGTTGGGAATGCCCACCACATCGCCCGCAAAGGCTTCTTCTGCCAAGTGCCGATCCTGCGCGAAAAAGAACTGAGGCGTATGCACGGCAAAACTTTTGCCAGTGCGCGTATGCTTAAGGCGCATGCCACGGCTAAGTTTGCCAGAACAAATACGAGCAAAGGCAATACGGTCACGGTGGTTGGGGTCCATATTCGCCTGAATTTTGAACACCAGCGCCGTCATATTCGGTTCTGTGGCCTTTACCACACGAGTTTCTGCGGCTTGGTCGCGCGGCGGTGGGCCAAAGGCTACCAGTGCGTCCAGCAGATCAGTCACCCCGATTTCCTTGATCGCACTTCCGAAGAATACAGGAGTAAGGTGCCCGGCATCGAAAGATTCTTTATCAAACTCCGGTAGCGCAGCTTTTACCAGTTCCAATTCCTCACGCATTTGCACAAGGCGGGCATCATCTTCTGGTAGCTCAACCGTTGTGTGCAGTTTTTTGGTGAGAATATCGTAAGTACCAACAAACGTGGCCGCACGCCCTACCGGCCATGTGGCAGGCGATGTATCCAGCGCAAGGGATGATGCAATTTCATCCAGCAGGGCGAACGGGTCCTGCGCCTCACGGTCCATCTTGTTGATGAAGGTGACAATCGGAATATCGCGTAGGCGGCAAATTTCGAACAGCTTGCGTGTCCGATCTTCAATACCTTTGGCGGCGTCAATCACCATTACGGCGGAATCAACGGCCGTTAGGGTACGATAGGTATCTTCAGAAAAGTCTTCATGTCCGGGTGTATCTAGCAGGTTGAAGACACAGCCGCCGTAATCAAACGTCATCACCGAACTGACAACGGAAATCCCGCGATCCCGCTCAATGCCCATCCAGTCAGACCGTGTGCGGCGGCGTTCACCCTTGGCGCGCACGTTGCCCGCCATCTGAATAGCCCCACCTGCCCGCAATATCCGTTCTGTCAGCGTGGTTTTACCAGCATCCGGATGCGAGATAATAGCAAAGGTCCGGCGGCGGGTAATATCACTGCTAAGAGGGGCGGATGCGGTATCAGACATAAGGGCTCTGTTCCGAAACAAACATGAGTAAAAACGGCAAACGCCGGATGGAGAGAAACCCCTCCACCCGGCGCGGCATAAAACGAACCTAAACGCCGATTAACGGGAGTAGTATTCGACCACCAGATTCGGTTCCATCTGCACCGGATACGGCACATCGGAAAGCTGCGGGCCACGCAGATACGTGCCCTTCATCTGGCGATGATCGACTTCCATGTATTCCGGCACATCGCGTTCGGAAGACTGAGCGGCATCCAGAACGATAGCCAGCTGCTTGGACTTTTCACGCACTTCGATAACGTCACCATCCTTCACGAGGTAGGAAGGGATGTTCATCTTCTTGCCGTTAACCAGAATGTGGCCGTGGCTGATGAACTGACGGGAAGCAAACGGCGTGATAGCAAACTTCATCCGGTACACAACGGCATCCAGACGGCGTTCCAGCAGGTTGATCAGGTTTTCAGACGTATCACCCTTGCGGCGCACGGCTTCCTGATAGTAGCGGCGGAACTGCTTTTCTGTAATGTTACCGTAGTAACCCTTCAGCTTCTGCTTGGCCATCAGCTGAACGGAGAAGTCAGACGGCTTGCCCTTACGGCGCTGGCCATGCTGGCCCGGGCCATATTCGCGACGGTTAACCGGAGATTTGGCGCGACCCCACAGGTTTACACCAAGGCGACGGTTAATTTTATACTTGCTCTCAAGGCGCTTGCTCATAGTGCGCTCTTCTCTCTTAACAGGCGGAACATCGGGCAGATGTCCGTCGTTACACCGGTAGTCTCCGTCCACCACGGATCGGAGCGGGCGCAAACCGTATTACCAACGCGGCATATTGCCCCACTGGCCGATTTGTCCACATTCCCGGCAATGGAGGCAGGAATTACGAAACCCCGGGCGCAGTGTCAACTTTTTCCGTTGCGCTTTCTTCCATTCTGCAGTGCATAGTCGTGCCATCGGCACATAAAATTGAAAAGAAAGGATTGCTCAGCATGCCATTTGCTAAAAAATGGGGGCTATTTGTGGCGTTGGGTCTCGCCCTGATTATATTAGGCTTTATTGCCTGTATTGATGCGGTTTCCGTAACCCTTGCCAGCACCATCTTTATTGGCGCGCTGCTGATTGTGGCCGGCATTATGCAGGTGGTACATGCCTTTGCCGTGCGGGATTGGGGCGGCTTTATTTTTTCCCTGCTGTGCGGGCTACTCTACGCCGCGGGCGGTTACCTTCTTATAGAAGAACCAGCCACGGGCTCTGTTGTTATTACAATTTTTGTATCTGCCTGCTTTGTGGTTGTGGGTGTGCTGCGCTGCGTTCTGGCCCTGCAGGCACGCAATATGCCCGGCTGGGTGATTATTCTGGGTAGCGGGCTTATCAGCCTGCTTGTGGGCCTGTGCCTGTACTTCACCCTGCCGTGGTCTGGCCTGTGGCTGATTGGCACATTTGTTGGGGCAGAGCTGATTGTAAGCGGCATAAGCTGGCTGCAAATTGGCCTCGCCCTGCGCCAGAGCAATTCCCTGCCGCCCCCCATTACCCGCCTATAGAATTTACGACGTAATATACAAAAACGGCGCGGGCCTGTTGGCTCCGCGCCGTTTTTTATGGCCACATTATAAGGCCACATTCATTCCTTTGCATCGGATGAAGGTGGCAACTGGCTCTTAGGGGCCAACAGCATAAGGGCATCCTTGCCTGCATTATCTTCCACCTTACGGTTTGCACCGGGCAAAAGAGCAATAGGCCGCTCACCCGCTTCACGCTTGCGCAAGATGTTCTGAATATTTTCCAGCACCACGGGGTAATCTTCTATCAGGCGTTGAAAGCGGCTGGCTGTAATCACCATAAAATGCCCAAACTGCACGGCACGGATTGTGCCGGGGCAACGCCAGCCATGCAAAGCCTCCTGCGCCCCTATCAGATCCCCTGCGCCATACAGCACATCGGCCCCGGCCACGTGGCTTTCTGCCAAACCTGCGCTGATAAAATAGATGGCGCCCATCTTACGGCCCTTCCGGCAGATAACCTCCTGCGGGGCCACAAAGCGCAAAGATGTTGTGGTGGCCAGATCATGCAACTCTGCCCCCGGCAGCCCTTTGAAGATGGCCGCATGTTTCAGGCGGTCTTCTATGCCACTGCGCAAATCAAAGCTCATCCGTTTGACCAGACGGTGCCTACGGCGTTCCAGCTCTTTTAGCAGTTCGCGGCTGAGTTCATCACTGATAAGGGATTCTGAAAGCAGGGTTGTGTATTCCTCGCTTTCCAACCTTAGGGCAATCTGGCGAAAAATCCGGTTTTCCAGCGCCTCGGCATAGCCATGATAATGCAGCCGCAAGGTTTCCAGCGCCTCATCCAGCAACTTGCGCTGGCGAGAAAGCACCTCGGCCACAATTTCTCCAATACGGCTGCCCAATGTAGGCTCCAGCCGCTCGTGCATGAACCGTGTAAGTGAGATGGAAATGAAATGCGCCACCATCAGCATTTCAAACCGCTCCGCCATGCACAGCATCAGAGGCCGATCCAAACGCAAATGATTATGCACCCACTGCGCTGCCTTGAAACGCAAGGATGGGCTTAGCCGTTTGCGCAATGCCCGCACATAACCCAAGCGCCCTTCCAACCGTGCACCATCAATAGCCGCTTCGGAAGACCGCAACAGTGTTTCCATCACACGGCGGGAAAGCCCCTGCATGCGGAACAGATCCAGCAGCATAGAGCGTTCCTGACTGGCAATGGTGATCAGTGCCAGATTAACACGCTGGATGTCAGACAATGCGCGGTCAAACTCATTAGCAGCCTGTTCTTCCTCTGCCCGGCGCCCCAGATGATCAACAACCGAGCGCGTGGCATCTGCGCTAAAACCGAGTTCATCCCCCAGCTCCTTGGCGCGGGTGCACACATTGCCCAGTCCGATGCTCAGCACCTGATGCCGCATGGCCTCATCAATGGGGGAAAGCCGATCGAGCTTGAGAAACAGTACGAGTGAACGCAACGTGGTGCCGTTAACAAGCAGTGTGATCAACACAAAGCCGGTGGCGATAATACCGATAAAATGTGCAACAGGCGTGGAAACGTGCTCGTTTTCCGTAACGGCCAGCGCCAGCGCCAACGTAATGGCACCACGCAAACCACCCCAGACCATTGTCACCTTAAACGGTGTGGGCACCGGTGGGGAAAGGCGTGTCCATGCCAAGAGTGGTAACATGCCAAACACCACAGCCGCACGTGCAGCCAACCCCGCCACACTGGCAATAAGGATAAGCACCCAGTCCCACCGGGTCATGCCCACCAGCAGACGCGGCACCAGCATGGAGGCCAGCACAAACACCAAGGACCCCGCCCAGAACACCAATTGCTGCCAAAGCTGATTGAGAAACAACCATGTTTGCGGCCGAATGGTGGACGGCCCGTAAACAGAGAGCGTAAGCCCTGCCGCTGCCGTAGCCACCACACCGGAAACCCCCAGAATTTCATCTGAAAGGATGTACACCACATAAGGTAGCGCAACTGTCAGCGTGATTTCTGCCGCCGAACTGGCAATGGCAGACATCATGACCAGTGTGAGACGCCCAACAACAACCCCGACAATTAGCGCCCCCACAAAGGAGACCACGAAGGAAATCAGCGCATCACCCAGATGGATGGCTTTGTGCAGCGTGACGGATGGCAGAAGAATGGAGAAGATGGAAATAGCCGCAGCGTCATTCAGCAGCGCCTCACCTTCCACCAGCCGTGTTAAACGTGTTGCGGCCCCGATATCTCGGAAAATCCCGGCCACAGCGGAAGGATCTGTCGTAGCCACGATTGAGCCAAGCAGCAGGCAAACCACAAGTGGCATCTGGGCGAAGGGATACAGCGCAAAGCCAATTGTGGCCGTGGCAATAACAACCGCCACCACAGCCAGAAGCAAAACGGTGCCTGTTTCATGCGCCAAACGCCGCACATCAATGGCCAACGCGCCTTGAAACACCAGCGCGGGCAAAAAGATGAGCAAAAACTCTTCACTGTTCAGCGGGAAATCAAGCAACGCCTCAGCAATGCCATTGAAGGCTGAGGTATGAGAGCTGCGCAGCGCAACATCTGCCAAAGACCCGATGATAATGCCCACAATAGCCAGCAGAACCGTTTCAGACAGTTCCAGCTTGCGCGCAATGGGCTGCACGGTGCTTACCACCACCAAAAGCAATGCAATAACAAGCAGTACCGCTGCCAGACCCGTTACCGCCATGCCACGCTATTCCCTATATCCAACACCAACATCCACACTGCCCCACCGTTATCATCATGATAAGGCAAGGAAATGGCAGCTTCTACGCCATATGTGCTTTATCCCTAACATGGCATACCCTGCCCTAGCCATATTCCCCAAGAAATTGGCCTCATTATTCACGCATTTTCTTGCCATTATGTGAACGCATGGGGCTTGCACGCCACATATCAGCGCCTACCTGCTTTGTTCTTGGCGAACAGCCCCAAACAACGCTATGCTGGAGGTATGATGAAACAGTTTTCTTCATTGCGGCGCGCTCACAAGATCGCCCTTATGTTGCTGGCCGGATTTGGGCTTGCTGCCTGTGCGCATGATCCGCACCGGCACTATTATCACCCCGGCTCAAACCACGGGCGTGCTGCGCCTGGCTGGTACCGTCCCCCTCTTACGCCTCAGCAGGGTACTAACCCCTATAAGCACTCCACCACCAACTATGGTGGCGGCTCAATACGCTATGACCAGTAAATTTGTACGAATCTGCATTATTATTGCTACGATAATTGTGGGCATAATGATGGTATCGTCCCTTTACAAAAACCTTAGCGCGTTAATGACATCTCCTTCCCCCGAAGCGGCAATGGAGCAGAATGCTGGCCAGTAAATCTGGCACACTGTTTCGCTGTGCCTGTTTTTGTGTGCTGCTTACAAACAGCGCAACAAAAGCAGGCATGGCCGCGCCTGCTTCAGATACCCCTACGGCAATCACCACACATATGGGCGGGACTTTACGTCTGGTTGCGGCATCTTCGGGCGGTACGTTGGACCCCCAAATCAATTACTCCGCCAAATACATCAACCTATTTGCCAATGTATATGATGGGTTAACCACCTTCCGCAAAGCAGATGGTCTGGCTGGGGCAGATGTGGTGCCAGATTTGGCTGAAGACCTTCCACAACCCGAAGATGGTGGCTTAACCTACACCTTCCGCCTGCGTGAAGGCATTACATTCTCTAACGGGCAGCCCGTTGCTACGGCAGATGTTGTGACCTCCTTCCGCCGGATTTTTCGTGTCGGCAGCCCAACGGCTGGAGCTTTTTACGGCGCCATTAAAGGTGCGGATGCCTGCCTACGCAGCCCGGCAGACTGCAAGCTTGAAGGTGTTGTAGAAAACCCTGCCACGCGCAGCATTACGTTCCATCTGACAACGCCTGACACAGAATTCCTGCATAAGCTGGCATTTACGCACGCTGTTATTTTACCCGCCAACGCGCCAGACCATGATACCGGCAATGTGCCTTTGCCCAGCACCGGCCCCTATCAGCTTACAGCATATGACCCAAACCGGTTTTTGAAATTGGAACGCAATCCGTATTTCAAGGAATGGAACGCACAGGCGCAGCCCTTCGGCTACCCTGACCGAATAGATTATACCTTTGGCATACCAGATGAAGCTGCCGTAACCGCCGTAGAAAACGGACAGTATGATTGGATGGCAGACCCTATTCCCCTAGACCGATTGGGAGAATTGGGCAGCCGCTTTGCAAGCCAAACGCATGTATTACGCCACCCGGCCATGTATTTTCTGCCCATGAACATGCGGGAAGCGCCTTTTTCTTCCCTTAAGGCACGGCAGGCCGTAAATTACGCCCTAAATCGCAAGGCCATGACCATTTTATATGGAGGTCCCGCCATTGCCCGCCCGCTATGCGGCATGTTGCCTTCCACTTTACCGGCATCCTCTACGCAATGTTTTTATACCAAGGATGCCTCTCCTGAATCTCCTGCCCCCATGTGGCGTGGCACAGATATGGAAATAGCGCGTAATCTGGTGCGTGAAAGCGGAACATACGGCCAGAAAGTTACTGTGATAGCCGCCAACACCAGTGTTGATCTGGCTATGGGCGCATGGGTGCGGGATATGCTGCAAAATCTTGGCTACCGCGCCAACCTGCGCCCGCTTAGCAGCGCGCTGGCTTTTTCCTACATGCAGAATTCGGATAACCATGTGCAAATTGGCGTAGCCTCTTGGTCTGCCGATTATCCATCGGCTTCCAACTTTTTGGATGCTTTATTGGGGTGTGAAAATATTCATCCCGGTTCAGACAGTTCCATCAATATTCCCGGCTTTTGTAACCAAGATGTGCAAAGCCTGATGGATAAAGCCAAAACGGATGTAAGCCTGAGCGCACAGGCGCAAAACGCCCTGTGGCAGGAGGCAGACAGGCGGGTTATGGAGCAAGCCCCCGTGGCCCCGGCCATTGAAAAAGATGCTGTGATTTTAACATCCCCACGCCTGAAAAACCTATTGTTCACAACCGTAAACCAGCTTTTGTTTTCTCAGGCATGGGTTCAATAACTTATCCCGCTTTAACGCTTTATCCACAGAATCTGTGGATGAAACGTGGGACAACCGCAGGATGAAAGCTGGAAGAACCGGATAACCCGGTTATCCGCCTATTTCAGCCGTTCCAGAACGGCATCCCGCACAACTGGGGGCAATGGCACGTAGTCCAGTTCCCGGCTGGCGGCTTCTCCATCCTTCACACCCCAACGAAAGAACGTTCTTACGGCGTTTCCGTGATTTGCCTCATTCGCTTCACGCGGCACAAGCGCATAGGTGGTGGTCACAATCGGCCAGCTTCCGGCTCCATCTGCATCACAGAGCGAGGCTGTCATATCTGCATGGTCCCACGTGGCGTTTTCCGCAGCCCGTGTAAAACTGGTAACAGACGGCACCACAAATTCCCCCGCCCGATTTTGCAGAACAACGGTAGAAAGGTGGTTGCGTTCTGCATAAGCATACTCCGCATACCCCACACTGCCTTCCGTATTTTTTACGTAAGAGGCAATGCCATCATTCCCACGCGCGCCTGCGCCAACTGGCCATGCAACAGACGTGCCACGCCCCACCTGTTTGTCCCACGTAGGGGAAACCCGGCCAAGATATTCTGTAAACACGTAGGTTGTGCCTGATCCATCTGCCCGATGCAGCGGGGCCACGGGTAGACCCGGCAACGTAACACCGGGGTTGAGCGCAACAATGCGCGGATCATTCCACTGCGTGATGGAACCATCATAAATAGCTGCCAAAACGGGACCGGTAAGGCGTAAGGCACCTTCAGGCACGCCCGGCACATTGGCTATAACAACAATGCCACCAATAGCGGTGGGAAACTGGAGCAAATGCCCAGCCTCCAACCGCGCATGAGACATAGGGGCATCAGATGCCCCAAAATCTACTGTGCCAGCCAGAACCTGATTTTGCCCAGCGCCAGAACCAATGGTCTGATAATTAAGCTGCACACCGGTTTGCGTCGCAGAATGCGCAGACCATGACTGATACAAGGGCGCGGCAAAGCTGGAACCAGCCCCTGTAATTTGTTCAGCCTGCGCCTGCGGCAAAACAGTGCCCGCCAAGCCACACAACAAGGCAGAGAGAGCAACCGTTTTTTTCCAACGCATATTCTTTGCCCTGCCCGCCATGATGCGCTTTTCCTTCATACAGCCCTGCTCCTTGCTACTTAACGCAGGGTTGCGCCTGTTGCCTTGGTAACAGCGGCAACAATTTTTTCAGACACAGCTTCCAGTTCCGCATCTGTCAGGCTTTTATCCATGGGCTGAAGGGTAACCTCCACACCAATGGAGCGATGACCTTCCGGCACATGCGGGCCTTCATACACATCAAACAGGCTTACATCTGCCACAAGCTGACGCTCTGCCCCACGCACGGCCCGCAGCAATTTTTCACCCGGCACATCGCGCGCCACAACAAATGCAAAATCACGCCGCACGGGTTGGAACGCAGAAAGACGCGGAGCGGCTTTCTTTTTACGTTTGGGATCTGGCACCGTATCTGGCATCAGCTCAAACCCGACAACCGGCACATCAATACCCTCGGCCTGAAGCAGAGATGGATGCAGTTCACCAAAATAGGCCAGAACGTTTTTGGACCCCTGCCGCAGCACGCCGGAACGGCCGGGGTGGTACCAACCCGGTGCATCTGTGGTGGTGCTAATGGCATCTGGGGTCACACCAAGCTGCTGGAGCAATTCCAGTGCATCAGCCTTGGCCGCCCAGAGGGAAACAGGCTGTCCCGCCTGCCCCGGATAACGTGCTGTGTGGCCAGAGCGCACACCAGCTACCACTGGTTGCTGGCCGTTTTCTGCAAAGGCTGGGCCAACTTCAAACAGCCCCAGATTGCCCCATCCACGAGCACTGTTGTGCTTAACTGCAGCCAACAGGTTGATCATAGGCGTGGGGCGCATCTGGTCCAGATCAGATGCAATGGGGTTGAGCAGACGCAGGGATTCCGGCGCACCACCAAAGCGTTCAGCCTCCTCGTGCGAGACGAAGGAAAAACCGACTGTTTCTGTTAGCCCGCGCGCAGCCAAAAAGCGCCGTGCCAGTGCCAGCCGCACCTGCCGGGGCGTAAGTGCTGCTTCTGGCACAACCACCACAGATGGCAGCGGCACCGCAGGTACAGCGTCCAGCCCTTTCAGACGCAGCACTTCTTCAACCAGATCACTTTCTGATTCTATGGTTGCAACACCTTCCGCAGCCTTGGCCGCAACATCAACCGGAATGCCCTCGCTCTGTGCCAAAACAGGCTTTTGGGCAATATCGTTCCGCCATGATGGCACGCTCACGCGCACTTGCGTATTGGTGCGTTCCTGCACTTCAAAACCCAGCTTTTCCAGCAGGTCCACGCTTTCATCAGCAGGCACATCCAGCCCACCCAGATCACGCACGCGGGCAAAGCGCAGCGTAGCATCACGCTGCCATGCAGGCGGTTCCCCAGCGGAAACAACCTCGCTGGCCTCGCCACCACACAGTTCAATAATCAGGCGTGTTACAGCTTCCAAAGCCGAAACTGGCAGGGCCGGGTCAACCCCACGTTCAAACCGATAGCTGGAATCCGAGGAAACGCCCACGCGGCGGGCGCTCAGAGCAATTTTTACGGCATCAAACAGTGCACATTCCACAAATACATCTGTGGTTTCTGCTGTTGCACCTGTGGCTTCACCACCCATAATCCCGGCCAAAGACTGCACGCCAGCCTGATCTGCAATCACGCAGTCTTCCGGGCCAACTGTGTAGTCCTGCCCATCCAGCGCACGGAACTGCTCACCTTCGCCGCGGCAGATTGTCAGTTTACCACCAGCAATTTTGGCAGCATCAAACACATGCAGCGGACGGCCGAGATCGAAACAGAAATAGTTAGTGATATCCACCAATGCAGAAATCGGGCGCAGGCCAATGCTTTCCAGCTTGCGCTGGAGCCATTCCGGGCTGGGGCCGTTTTTCACACCACGAATAGTGCGGCCCAGCACCCACGGGCAGGCTTCCGGGTAAGAAATATCCCACACCACAGGGGATTCAAATTTGCCTTCCACCGTTTCCGCCAGCCACGGGCGCAACGTGCCAAGCCCTGCTGCGGCCAGATCCCGCGCAATACCACGCACACCCAGCGCATCACCACGGTTGGGGGTAATGGCAATGTCGATCACCACATCATCAAGGCCAGCAAAATCAGCATACGACTGGCCGGGAAGCGTATCTTCTGGCAGTTCTGCAATGCCGTTGCTTTCTTCACCAAGGCCCAATTCACGCAGGGAGCACAGCATACCACCGCTGGCCTCACCACGAATCTTGCCTTCCTTAATGGTAATATCCAGCCCCGGCACATAGGTGCCCGGCTTGGCAAAAATAACAGCCAGCCCTTTACGTGCGTTGGGTGCGCCACACACCACCTGCACATCCTGAAAACCGGGGCCAGCATCTACCCGGCATACTTGAAGGCGGTCTGCATTGGGGTGCGGCTGGGCATCCAAAATACGGGCGGTTAAGAATGGCTCAATTGCCGCGCCGCGGTTTTCAACACTTTCAACCTCAAGCCCGATCTGGTTCAGCTTCGCGCAGATTTCTTCCAGCGTGGCCTGCGTATCCAGATGGTCATACAACCAAGATAGCGTGAACTTCATTCCTCACACCCCCTCATGCAGTAGCGCGGGCGCAAGTGGGTCTGACCCATAATAGCGCAGCCAGCGGATATCACTTTCATAAAACGAACGCAGATCGGGAATACCGTTCTTGAGCATAGCCAGCCGTTCAATGCCCATACCAAAGGCAAAGCCCTGCCATTCACGCGGGTCCAGCCCACAGTTGGCCAACACGCGGGCATGAATCATACCTGCACCCAGCACTTCCAGCCAATCTTCCCCGCCGCCGATCTCACCAGTTTTGCGAGACCAGCCGATATCGACTTCCAAGGAAGGTTCGGTGAATGGGAAGTAAGAGGAACGGAAACGCACAGGTAGTTCCGGCTTACCAAAAAACGCTCGCAAAAATTCAATCAGGCAGCCCTTAAGGTGCCCTAGCGTAATGCCCTTACCCACAACCAAACCTTCGCACTGGTGGAACATGGGGGAATGCGTGGCATCATGATCGGCCCGGTAAGTGCGGCCCGGTACAATCACGCGGATAGGCGGTTTTTGCGCCAGCATGGTGCGGATTTGCACGCCAGACGTCTGGGTACGCAGCACGCGTGTAACGTCCAGCCCCGGCTGCGGCGGCAGATAAAACGTATCATGATCCGTGCGCGCAGGGTGATGATCGGGCGTGTTGAGGGCGGAAAAGTTATGCCAGTCGGTTTCGATATCCGGCCCTTCTGCCACCTTAAAGCCCATGGCGCCAAAAATGGCGGTCATTTCTTCAATCGTGCGGCTGATAGGGTGCAGATAGCCACGCTCAACCGGCAGTGGCGGCAAGGTAACATCTACCCGCTCGGCAACCAGGCGAGCTTCCAGCTCTGCGGCTTCCAGCTCTTTCCCACGCGCTTCAACAGCGCGAGTGAGTTCATCACGCAGGCGGTTGAGCGCTACACCGCGGGCTTTGCGTTCATCGGGCTGCATTTTCCCCAGCGCTTTGAGCAAAGCCGTCAGCCTACCGGATTTTCCCAGTGTACTAACACGCACGGTATCCCATGCTTTCAGGTCTGTGGCGCCAGCCAGTTCGGACAGGACTTCCTGCCGCAGAATCTCAAGATCGTTGCTCATGAAACCTCACGCGAGGAGAAAATGCTTACCGGGCGGATACAATTTCCCGCAACGGAAGAAAAGCCCCAAGAGGGAAAACCACATTTTCCCTCACCGGCACCAAGCAAAAAGGCCGCCCACGGGGGACGGCCTTTTCTTCAACCTTATCGTATCAGACAGGCAGATCAGGCAGCCAGAGCAGCCTGAGCCTTCTTTACGATTTCAGCAAAAGTTGCGGCATCATCAAACGCAATGGCGGCCAGCACCTTACGATCGATTTCGATACCAGCCTTGTCCAGACCGTTAATGAAACGGCTGTAGGTCAGGCCATGTTCGCGCACCGCAGCGTTGATACGCTGAATCCACAGAGCGCGGAATTCACGCTTTTTGTTGCGGCGGTCACGGTAAGCATAGCGCAGTGCCTTTTCAACACGTTCCAGCGCAATGCGATAGTTGGTGGAGGAGCGGCCACGATAACCCTTGGCCAGTTCCAGAACCTTTTTATGACGAGCAAGGGTGGTAACACCCCGTTTTACACGTGCCATGAATCAGATGCTCCTTATAGCCCGTAGGGGGCCCACTGCTTGACGGTACGACCGTCCTGCGGGGTCATGGTCTGCGTGCCGCGAGCGGAGCGCTTCATTTTCTGTGTGCGCTTGATAAGGCCGTGGCGTTTACCGCACGGACCAGAGAGCACCTTGCCGGTTGCGGTGATTTTAAACCGCTTCTTGACCGACGATTTGGTCTTCATCTTGGGCATTTCAACACTCCTGAAAAACTCTGGATAACGTTACCTTACATAATAAGGTAACCAACCACGGCCGGGCATGCCCTACAAGCCCGGACGCGTGTGCGAATGCGCTCCCTTAACGAAAAGCCCCATCACTTTCAAGCCTCACATACGCAGCTTTCTTGCTTATGCTGCGTTTTGCCCCAACATTATTCACCAACAGATATTTTAAAGCGAGGTACACAGTTTTCATGATCCCTCTTTCCAACGCCACACTGCATCAGCTTCCCATTCAGGTTACAACGCCACGTTATGATCGGCAGAAAACCACGGCAGGCATTGCTCATCTTGGCGTGGGCAATTTTCATCGCGCCCATCAGGCCATGTATATTAACAAAGTTCTGGAGCGTGAGGGCCATCAAGGCTGGGCCATTGTTGGCGTAGGCCTGCGCAACACCCCGCGTGAAGATAGGCGCGCTGCCATTATGGCGGAACAGGATAACCTGTACACACTCACCGCTTTTGCACCCGATGGCTCCCATGAAACCAATGCTATCGGCAGCATTATAGAATATGTGCATGCAGCCAAAGATCGTGCTGCCGCCATTAAGCGCCTGACAGACCCGAATATTAAAATTGTCACCCTCACCATTACAGAAGGTGGGTACTACTTGGATGCTGAAGGTAACTTCACGCTCGATCACCCTGATATTAAAGCAGATTTAGCACGTGATGTACCCGAAACTGCATTTGGGTTGGTATGTGAAGCCCTGCGTCAGCGGCGCGAAAGCGGCACCGGCCCCTTTACAGTACTAAGCTGCGATAACCTGCGCCACAATGGCAAAGCTGCCCGCACGGCTTTCTGCGCCTACGCCACAGCGCGCGATCCTGTTTTGGGTGCGTGGATAAAGGAAAACGTGACCTTTCCATCCAGCATGGTGGACCGGATTACGCCATCTGTTGGTGATGCAGATATTACACGTTTGAATGCCCTTAACGGCGTTGCTGACCAGATGCCCATTTTTGCAGAAGATTTTACGCAATGGGTGATTGAAGATAATTTCTGCGATGGCCGACCAGAACTGGAAACCGTGGGCGTGCAGTTTACAGATGATGTGGGGCCTTATGAGCAGGTAAAACTGCGGATGCTCAATGCCTCCCACTCTATGCTGGCACTTCCCGGCGTACTGATGGGGTATGACACCGTGCCGCATGCCATAGAAGACACTTTGCTGCTGGGGCATCTGGAACGTTTTCTGGCAGAAGATGCCTCACCGTTCATTACACCACCCAAAGGCGTTTCTCTGGCACAATATGCCCAACAGGTACTGCACCGCTTCCGCAACCCTGCGGTGGGCGATCAGCTTTTGCGCATTGCTTCTGATAGCGGCTCCAAACTGCCTGTATTCCTGACAGATACTGTCAATGGCGTTCTGGGCTCCGGGCGCGATCATTGGCGGCTGGCGTTTGGCACAGCCTGCTTTTTGGAATATTTGCGTGGCACCACGGATCAGGGCACGCCCTATACCATTACAGAACCTGCCATCAACGCCGAACAACTCGCATTGGCGCGCGCAGAAGATCTGGCCGCAGGATTGCAGATGACTGTTTTTGCGGGTTGGAACCTGAAAGATCACCCCAGCTTCGCAACCGATGTTGTTAAAATTCGCCAGAGCATTCGTGCTCAGGGCACACATAAAACCCTTGCCCAGCACGCTGGCTAATCAGCCTTAGGCCATTACGCCGCCCTACCGTTGCGCTCTCTCCGATAAACCGAATACGGCCCAAGCAGAGAGCGCAACAGCCCCTTTCATCGCAAAAATATGATTTCTTTCAAGAACTGAGCGCATGGCATACATGCAAAATCAACGCTTAACTATATACGTTAAAATATAGATAAAGACCAAACCCCTGTTTTTCTGCAATATTCTCGGCAGACAAATAAATCTTATTCAGATTTCACTGTAATACAGTGGAACCTATGCGTTTATTTACATCGCAAATCCAGATAAGAATTGTCCTGAATCAAGAAACGAACCTCAGACGCTGATCCATCGGCTCATGGCGCGTAGGCTTACGTGTTGCCCGCCAGATGGTACGTTTTTCACGGGATTGGGGGTAGAGTGATCAAACGTCTTCTAGCGGGAGTAGCCGCGGCCGGGGTCCTTGGGGGGCTCGGGTTCTTATATTATGCGTGGTATCCACCAATTGAACCAATTGAGCGGCCAAACCCCGCCAGCTTTTCTGCCGAGCAGATAGAGCGTGGGCGGATTGTTGCTGCCGAAGGGTATTGCGCTGAATGCCATACCCGCACAGATAACGGCGGCGGCCCAGAACTGGCTGGTGACTATAAAATGGATACCCCGTTCGGGGCCATCTATTCTTCCAACATCACACCAGATGTTGAAATGGGCATTGGTTCCTGGTCGGAAGAAGCCTTCCGCCGCGCCATGCACCTTGGTGTCTCCCGCAAGGGCGTGCATCTGATCCCGGCTTTCCCGTACGATCATTTCACCAAGATGACGGATCAGGATATTTCCGATCTGTATGCCTACATCATGACACGTCCGGCCGTGCATATGTCACGCCGCCCGAACGAACTACCCTTCCCCCTCAGCCTGCGTCTGCTGCAGGCTGGCTGGAAGCTGCTGTATCTGCGCCCCGGCGTGTACAAGCCCGACCCTCGGCATGATGCGTTGTGGAACCGTGGTGCCTATTTGGCCGAAGGCAACGCCCATTGCGGCGCGTGCCATACCCCGCGTGACCTCATGGGGGCCGAAAAGAAAGGCTCTGCCTATGATGGCGCTGTGGTGGATAACTGGATTGCGCCCGCCCTTAACGAGCACAACCCAACCCCCACCACATGGACGGAAGACGAGCTGTTCCAGTATCTGCGCTTTGGCGTAGCACCGCTGCACGGTCCGGCTGGTGGGCCTATGTCTCCCGTGCCGCATCGCTTCCTTTCCACCGTGCCGGAAGCAGATGTGCATGCCATTGCGCATTACTTTGCGGATGTGGACCACGCTGCCGAACGTGAAAAGAACGATAAAGCAGCCTTGGCTCGCGCCATGGAAGAATCCAAAACCGATCTGATTGGCCCGAATGTGGACCCGGACGCAAAGCTGTATCAGGGTGCCTGTGCAGCCTGCCATTACAACGCAGCGCCCACCCCTGTTCTTGGCCGCCCGGATCTGGCGCTAAACAACGCACTGTGGCTGGATGAGCCCACAAACCTGTATCAGGTTATGCTACGTGGGCTTACGGCGGAAGAAGGGCAATCTGACGTTGCCATGCCTAGCTTCTACAATGCGCTGTCCGACAAGGATATGGCCCGCATTGCCGCCTATCTGCGCCGCACCCGCACCACACTGCCGCCGTGGACAAACCTTGAGAAAAAGGCCGCCGAAGTGCGCAAGACCGTCCAGCCAGTTCCTGTCAATTCTTCGCACTAAGACGGAACACGGAGCAAGAGATGATAAAATTCAAACTCAATGGCCGTGACGTTTCCGTCGATGTGCCAGAAGATACCCCTTTGTTGTGGGCCCTGCGTGATGATCTGGACCAGACAGGCACAAAGTTTGGTTGTGGCGTAGGCCAGTGCGGTGCATGCACCGTGCTGGTGGGTGGCCGTGCCACCCGCTCCTGCATTACGCCCATTAGCTCCCTTGAAGGCGCTGATGTGACCACCATTGAAGGCCTGCACCCAGAAGGCAAACACCCCGTGCAGGAAGCCTGGAAGGATATTCAGGTTCCGCAGTGTGGGTACTGCCAGTCCGGCCAGATCATGCAGGCTGTCAGCCTTCTGAAAGATTATCCCGACCCTACGGATGAGCAGATTGATGGCGTAATGGGCGGTAGCCTGTGCCGCTGCATGACGTATGTGCGCATCCGCAAGGCAATCAAGAAAGCAGCCGCCGCCATGCAGAAGGAGGAGGCATCTCATGGGTAAGCTGGAACGCATTGCAGCCCGGCAGGATCGGGCCGCAGGCCGTGGGCCTACGCGCCGCGGTTTTCTGCTTACGGCCATGGGCTCGGCCTTTATGTTCGGCTTTGCGCGGCAGGGTAACGCTGCGCAGGTTTATCCGCAGGCCGCAGGCAATCTGCCCGCTGGTGGTGCGTTTGAACCCACAATCTGGTGCTCCATTGCGCCAGATGGCTGGGTGAACGTAAATGTTATTCGTGCAGAAATGGGCCAGCATGTTGGCACAGCCCTTGCCCGGATTATTGCCGATGAAATGGAAGCGGACTGGAACAAGGTTCGGATCACCTATGTAGATACAGACCCCAAGTGGGGCCTGATGATTACAGGTGGTTCCTGGTCTGTCTGGCTGACGTGGGATCAGTTCCGCCAAGCTGGTGCAGCAGCCCGCACTGTGATGGTGGAAGAAGGCGCACGCCTGCTGGGTGTGGCTCCTTCTGCCTGTATCGCACGCAATGGGCAGGTTATTGCGGGCAAGCGCTCCATTTCCTACGGTGATATTGTCAGCCGTGCACACCCCACCCGCACCTTTACGCCAGATGAAATGGCCAAGCTGCCGCTGAAGCCTTCATCCGAACACCGGTTGATCGGGCGTGAAGTTAAAGCGCTCGATATCCCTTCCAAAACAGATGGCTCCGCCATTTATGGCATTGATGCCAAGCTGGAAGGCATGGTGTATACCCGCCCCAAAATGCCGCCCACGCGGTATGGCTCCAAAGTGGTTTCTGTTGATGATACAGAAGCCAAAAAGGTTAAGGGCTATATCCGCTACATTGTGCTGGAAGATCCTTCCAACACTGTGCCGGGCTGGGTTGCGGTTCTTGCTTCCTCCTACCCTGCTGCCATCCGCGCAACAGATGCCCTGAAAGTTACGTGGACACCGGGTAAAACCGCCAACGTGACTGAACAGGACATTATTGAGCACGGCCGCAAGCAGATTGCCGAAAAAACCGGCGGTTCGCGCATCTTCAATGATGCCGGAGTGGATGAAGCGCTGGCCAAAGCCGATAAGGTGGTGGAACGCACCTATACGTGCTCTTCCGTGCTGCATTATCAGCTAGAACCCATGAACGCTCTTGCCCGCCTGCATGAAGGCAAGTGGGAAGTGCATTGTGGCAACCAGTGGCAGACCCTTTTCCTGCCCGTTATTGCCAAGGCGCTTCAGGTTCCTGAATCCGATGTGGTGATGCGCAGCTACCTATTGGGGGGTGGTTTTGGCCGCCGCCTGAACGGGGATTACGCAGTTCCCGCCGCGCTGATTTCCAAGGCATTGGGTGGCAAGCCTGTTAAACTGGTCTTCACGCGTTCTGATGACGTGCTGTTTGATTCCATCCGCTCACCGTCCATCCAGACAGTGCGCGCTGGCGTTAACAAAGATGGCTCCATCAATGGGTGGGAACATCATGCTTCTGCAGGTTGGCCAACAGGCGTGATGGCTGCTGCCTTTATGGAAAAAGGTGAAGACGGTAAACCATACGATCAGTTCGCTATTGCGGGTGCTGACCATTGGTACGACGTAGGCCCCATTCTGGTGCGCGCACTGGATAATGATCTGGCAGACGCCACTATCCGCCCCGGCTGGTTGCGTTCGGTCAGTTCCGGCTGGACGCCTTGGGCGCATGAATGCTTTTTGGATGAACTGGCCCATGATTATGGGAAAGACCCAATTGATTTCCGCCTTGGGCTGCTCACGTGCAAAGGCCGTAATGCAGGTAGTGCTCCCAACTCTGTTGGTGGCGCATCCCGTCAGGCCAATGTGCTCAAAAAGCTGGTAGAAAAGTGCGGTTACGGCAAAGTCAGCCTGCCTAAAGATACGGCCATTGGCATTGCCACCACCTTCGGGCAGGAACGCAACATGCCAACATGGACAGCAGGTGCCGCACAGGTACATGTTGACCGCGAAACAGGCGTTGTAACCTGCCAGAAAATCTGGCTAGTGCTGGATGCTGGCACGATTATTGACCCAGACGGCGCTTTGGCCCAAACCGAAGGCGGCGCACTGTGGGGCCTGAGCATGGCGCTGTTTGAAGGCACAGAAATTGAAAACGGCAACGTGCGTGACCGCAACCTGAACACCTATACGCCCCTGCGTATTACAGATGTGCCGGATATGGATATTGAATTCCTGCCCAGCACAGAAAAACCCATGGGTCTTGGTGAACCAGGTGTAACCACCATTGCGCCAGCTATTGGCAACGCCATTTTCAATGCTGTTGGCGTGCGTATGCGGCACCTGCCTGTGCGCCCGGCTGACATTTTGAAAGCGCTGAAAGAAAAAGGGAACGCCTGATTTTTCAGGCACCCGCTTTTCTGTAAAGCAGGCATAAAAAAAAACCGGCGGCTGGATTTTTCCAGCACGCCGGTTTTTTATTTGAAATTGCACCACCTGTCTAAAGGCAGCGCAATTCACATTCAGTTCAGGCCACAGCAGAAGCCGCAACGGAACGAATAGCCCGCGCCATAGCTTCCACGCCGTTGCCTCGGTTGGTGGAAAGTGCTTGCACAAGCCCCAGATCACGCAAAAATTTGAGATCTGTTGCCTGAATTTCTTCCTTAGATCGGCCGGAATACACACGCAGCAACAAGGCTACCAGCCCGCACACTATGGCGGCGTCAGACAGACCTGCAAAATACAGTTTGCCGTCCTCTTCCTTTTCTTCCAGCCATACCTGGCTTTGGCAGCCGGGCACGCGGTGGGCATCATCACACCATTCTTTAGGAAAAGGAGGCAGCTTGCGCCCCATTTCTATGATGTACTGATACCGCTCCATCCAATCATCAAAGATTTCCAGCTCATCGCGGATGGCTTCAATAGCTTCTTCTGCCGTATCTTCCTGCGGCGTTACAAATGGTGCTTCCATTACAGAATAAACCTGCTCAGATCTCCCTTGCGCGCCAGTGGCGCGACTTTTTCCTGCACCATTGCAGCATTTACTTCCACAGCTTCGCCCTTACGGTCCGATGCCGTGAAAGATACATCTTCCAACAATCTTTCCAGCACCGTGGCAAGGCGCCGCGCCCCAATATTTTCTACACGGTCGTTAATATCTGCTGCCAGTTCAGCCAGCGCATCTATCGCATCATCCGCAAAGTTTAAGGTAACACCTTCTGTTCCCATCAGAGCGATATACTGTTTCAGCAGAGAATGTTCGGGATCTGTTAGAATGCGGCGCAAGTCTTCACGGCTAAGCGGCTGCAATTCTACCCGAATAGGTAAACGGCCCTGAAGTTCTGGCAAAAGATCGGACGGCTTAGCCAAATGGAACGCGCCAGAGGCAATAAACAGAATATGGTCTGTATTAACCGGCCCGTATTTGGTGGAAACGGTTGTGCCTTCAATAAGCGGCAGCAGATCGCGCTGCACCCCTTCGCGAGAGACATCGCCACCTTTTGCACCGCTTTCTGATGCACGGGCACACACCTTGTCTATCTCATCTAAAAAGACAATGCCGTTTTCCTGCGCATTTGCCACCGCTTCCCGCGTGAGGGCCTCACCATCCAGCAGGCGGTCTGCTTCTTCACGCTTCAGGTATTCCCGTGCCACAGAAACCTTGAGTTTCTTCTGCTTGGGGGCACGGTTCATGAAGGCTTTCATCATATCGCCTACATTGATGGCCTGCCCCGGCATAGCTCCGGGCATTTCACCGCTTCCGGCAGGGGCCTGCTCGGTTACGGCAATATCAATTTCCTTATCTTCAAGCTGGCCGCTGCGCAGCATGCTGCGGAATTTGCTTTTTGTATCGGCAGAAGATCCTTCCCCCGCTAGCGCATCCACAATGCGTTCTTCCGCTGCCTGCTGGGCTTTTTCTTCAACATCCTTGCGGCGCGATGTTTTCAGCATGGTGATGGACACTTCCACCAGATCGCGCACAATGCTGTCTACATCACGGCCCACGTACCCCACTTCGGTAAACTTAGTGGCTTCCACCTTCAAAAAAGGGGCCTGCGCAAGTTTTGCCAGCCTGCGGGCAATTTCCGTTTTACCACAGCCCGTGGGGCCGATCATGAGGATGTTTTTGGGCACAACCTCTTCACGCATGCCCTCAGAAAGCTGCGCACGCCGCCAGCGGTTACGCATAGCAATAGCCACGGCCCGCTTGGCATCCTGCTGGCCCACAATAAACCGATCCAGCTCGCTTACAATTTCACGTGGGGAAAAATTAGGAGCATCCATTACCGGCTCTCCTGATCTGAAGCTGCCTTGAGTGTTTCCACCCGGACAGAATGATTGGTGTAAACGCAAATATCACCAGCAATCTTCATAGACCGCCGCACAATTTCCTCAGCCCCCAGCCCATCAACCGTTAGCAGGGCACGCGCGGCGGAAAGGGCGTAATTGCCACCTGATCCAATAGCGATAATGCCATCTTCGGGTTCCAGCACATCGCCATTACCTGTGAGGGTAAAGGAATGCTCGGCATCTACCACGGCCATCATGGCTTCCAACCGGCGCAGATAACGGTCTGTCCGCCAATCCTTTGCCAGTTCCACACAGGCGCGCTCAAGCTGGTTGGGATAGCGTTCCAGCTTGGCTTCCAGCCGCTCCAGCAGGGTAAAAGCATCTGCCGTGGCCCCCGCAAAGCCCGCCAGAATATTATCCTGCGGGCCTATGCGGCGCACCTTACGGGCATTGCCCTTTACAACTGTGCTGCCCAGCGTGACCTGACCATCGCCCGCCATGGCAACTTCGGCCCCGCGCCGCACACAGAGAATGGTTGTCCCGTGCCAACCGACGGGATCATGAGATGAGGAAGCTGTATGAAGAGTATGCATGATCTTCCTCAGATAAGCCTTATTTCGCCCAGAACAAGGGGTTGGCCTATGCAGCCAGCATGGCCTTCACATCTCCTAAAAGCGCATCACGGGTGTAGGGTTTGTGCAGCACAGCTACGCCTTCGGGCAAAATACCCAAATCTGCGTAACCTGTTACAAACAGCACCGGCAGTTCTGCCCGTTCAGCATGAATGCGCTGTGCGGCCTCACCACCATTCATGCCCGGCATCATCACATCCATCACCACAAGGGCAATATCCGGCCTGTTGCGCACGGTTTCCACGGCCTCTGCGCCGCTGGCAGATTCCAGAACCTCATATCCTGCACGGCTCAAAAATCCTGCCGTTACAGCCCGCACGCCTGGTTCATCATCCACAACCAGAATAGCGCGCCCCTGCGGTGTGGCTGCCAGTGTGCGCATGTTGGCGGTAGCATTGCCGGAAGTGCCCGCTGTTGGTGGGAGAGAGGCCGAAAGCTGCGCATCCATGGCCGGGAACCACAGCTCTACGGATGTGCCACCACCCGGTGTGCTTTCCACCCGCACTTCACCTCCACAATGGCTGATAAAGCCGTAAATCATGGACAGGCCCAGCCCGGTACCCTGCCCCATATCCTTGGTGGTAAAGAACGGATCAAAAATGCGGGCACGCATTTCTTCCGTCATGCCCACGCCTCTGTCCGAAACCTGCACAACCACCCACGCGCCAGCATGATCCTTGCCAACATGGCGGCCTAACAACCGTGCAACCTGCCGCACGGAAACGCTGGTTTTGCCGCCCTCCGGCTGCGCATCTATGGCGTTAATGCACAGACTAAACACCGCCAGTTCAAGCTGAACGGGGTCTGTCCATACGGGAGGGAGAGGTTCTTCGGGCAGTACAAACTGCACGCTGCTGAAGCGGCCACTGCCTTCTACCAAGGCGGAATCCAGCGCATCGCGGATATCTTCTGGCACCTTGCCTTGCTTCATAAAGCCTTGAAGATTCTGGATGACATCCTGCACTTCCACCCGTTGGCACACCAAATGGCGCGGACGGCTAAAGTCCAGCAATTTGCGCGTAAGTGTGCCTCCTCGGCGTGCGGCTTCCATGGCGTTCTGATACAGCCGCGCCACACCCGGCTCGCGCGGAGGTTCCAGATCCTGCACCAGCTCTAAAGACCCCTGAATGGCAGTGAGCAGATTGTTAAAATCATGCGCAATTCCACCCGCCAATGTGCCAATGGCCTGCATTTTCTGGGCCTGCCGCAAGCGCTGCTCCAGCCCCAGCAAGTCTGTTACGTCCCGATCAATCAGAATGGAATAATCAGACAAAAGGCCCGAGCGCACAGGGGCGTTACGCAGGCTATCTAGCCGCACGCGGGTAAGATCATGCCAGCGATTTTGCCCATCTGGCCCCGGAAGCTGCAAGACCTGCTGATCCCGCCCGGATGTTTCCAGCGCCTGCCGCGCTTCTTCCAGGCTTTCCTGCCATGGGCCGCTTACCAGATCTTCTTCTTTCTGGCCCAGGCATTCGGCAACGCTACGCCCAAACTCCCGCGCCATTTGCTGGTTCAGGCGGATAAAGCAGCCATCCTGATCCTTAAACGCCAACCCAAATGGCAGGTTTTCTAATAGCCCGCGCAGCAAAAGCTGTTCGCACTCCAATTCTTTTTCCAGAAAATAGCGTGCAGCCGCCTGTCCAACCATGGAAAGAAGTGTTTCATCATCCCACGGTTTGTACGCAAAAAAGGAAATCTGCCCCCGGTTCAGCGCGGCTTCCACCGCAGAGATATCGGCATATCCTGTCAGCAAAATAGCCCCTGCGCCGGAAATATCCCGCGCCTGCGCCAAAAAGACATCACCCGTCATGCCGGGCATACGCTGATCCGAGATAATAACCGCTACATCTGGGTTTTCACGCAGCAACGCCAGCCCTTGCTCTCCTGATGAAGCAGAAAGAACGTGGTAGGCCCCTTCCAGCAGGTCTGTCAGCGCAACCAGAATCTCCGGTTCGTCATCCACCACAAGCACGATGG
Organism: Acetobacter ascendens; assembly: GCF_001766235.1. Taxonomy (NCBI): domain Bacteria; kingdom Pseudomonadati; phylum Pseudomonadota; class Alphaproteobacteria; order Acetobacterales; family Acetobacteraceae; genus Acetobacter; species Acetobacter ascendens. The sequence goes on along the minus strand of NZ_CP015164.1, from coordinate 630,503 downwards.
GACGCTGTTTCAGGTCAGGCAACGTTATCACCGCGCCTCTCCTCTCCTGCTCTGTATGGCACGCGGAGGGTGAAACAGGCGCCCCCCAGCGCGCTTGCATTGGTTACAACAACATTGCCGCCGTGGGCCTGCACAACACCATACGCGGTGGCCAGCCCAAGCCCCGTACCAGACCCTACAGGTTTTGTGGTAAAAAACGGTTCAAAAACACGTTCCTGTAGCTCTTTGGGTACACCCGGCCCGGTATCGCTTATCTGGATCACGTATTCTTCACCTTTACCGCTTTCGGCTTCTTCCAAAAACGAGGTAATAAGGATGCGATCTGCGCGGGAAAGCATCGGCTCGGTGCTTTGAATCGTTTCGCGCCGTTTGTCCAAAATGGCATCTGCGGCATTGCTCACGATATTCATGACCACCTGATTCACCAGCGCCGCCTGACACACCAGTTCTAGCGGGGCCTCCAGCTTGCAGGTCACTTCAATATCTTGCCCCAGCTTGGGGGCAAGCAACGTAAGCACCATGCCTATGGCCTCGGGCACATCCAGACGGCGGAATTCCCCTTCTTCCAGCCGGGAAAAACGGCGCAGACTGGCCACCAGATCCCGCATACGTGAAAGACCGATAAGAGAGGCTGAAAGGCGCTCGCTCCCCTTTTGCAGTGCGGTTTCCGCCGTAAACAGATCTTGAGATCTGACGGCATGCAGCGCCTTGACCATGCTGCGTTTAACTGTGTTTTCATGCGCCAAAACAAACGCCAGCGGGTTATTAAATTCGTGCGCGATACCGGCTGCCAGTTCCCCCAAAGATGCCATTTTGGCGGACTGCACCAGCTTGGCCTGCGCCTCTATCAATTTGCGGTTAGCTGCCGCCAGATCTGCATTCACACGCCGCAGAGCATCGGCCAGCGCCATACGCGCACGGGCACTTTCTATATGTGCTTCTTCACGCCGGGCTTCATCTTGCAATGTTTTGCGCCGCACAAGGCTGCCAATACGGCTTACCAACAAATCTACCGGTGTATCGGCGTCCAGCAGATCATCTATCCCGGCATGAAATGCACGTGCCACTTGCTCACCTGAAAGGCCACCGTGTTCCACCATGCCCATAATGCGCGTGCACTGGCGGCTGCGCCGACGAAAAGCCGCTATAGTGCGGGCAAGCGCCAAGCCATCAAATGCCGGGCAAGCCAAATCCACCACCACGCAATCCGGGCAGGAGCGGCTACTGGCAATACCGGAAAGATCAAGCTTTTCCGGGTCTTCTACCTGCAGGGCATCTTCACCATTCTGTTGTAGAAGTTCCACCAGATAAGGCTGGTCGCCTCTGGCCAGTTCAAAATCTGCGGGCTTCTGCTTATCAGACCATGCCCATAATACGCCGCCCGGTGCTGTCATGATGACAATGCGCGGTTGACGAAAAACCACACCTTCACGCCCAGCTACGTCTTCATCATATTCACGCAGCAACGCACAAATGCGAAAAACCAGCAAAAGCGGATTATCCGCCATGCTGAAGCAGCAATCTGCCCCGCGCTCCAAAATTTCGGCTTCCTGCCTGCTGTTGGCCTCAGGCAACAGCACCACAACCGGAATACCCCGCGTGGCTGCGTTTAACCGCAAACGCTGGCAAAGCTGGGTTGCAAGCATATCTGGCAAACGTGCGGGCACAACCAAAAGATCAGGCAGATCCTCATCAAATCCGGCAAAGGCAGAACGGCCATCCACCACGCTTTTTACACGTAAACCACGCGCTTGCAGCAGGGTTTGCAGATGTACCTGCCAAGCCGCGTCCACCCCGGCAAACAGGATGGAGCAGGAAAGAAAATCCATAATTTTACCGGCCACCGGCATAAAATCCGCTGACGTGCCCTTCCGAGAGGTCAGTGTAAAAAACACATTCTAACAAAACTCTGCCCTCACACCCTCATCGCGAATGCGTTACTCATATGAAAACATGTCTTGCATACGTCATATGGCTATCCATTGGCATGCTTTACCTTGTGCCTGTATATACAGGGCAAGAATAGTCCGCCTGCGCGCTCTGTGGGTTGGATACAGCAAACTACTCGGCCCTGTTTACTGCCGGCAAGGAACGATACCTATGGACCCGCGCATGCCTCTTTCTTCCCAGTCTTCCGCTGCCTCCCGTTCTGGCACTTCTGGCTTTGCCCTTGTGCGCACAGCTATTTGGTCTGTCTGTTATTTTGCGTTCTATTTTGTGCAACAGATTGCCGAGCTATTTGCCCCACTGCTGCTGATTGCGGGTGTGGCATGGGCCGCCCTGCCCGCACTGGTTGGTGCTCTTTCCAAATCCGCTGCATCGGCAGACCCGCAAGCACGAGACGCCATTGCCAATGTGGCTTCCGCCATTCCGCATCATCTTGTTATTGCTGGGCATGATCTTACAGCAAGCGGCCTGATCTGGGATGGTATTATGCTGATGGCCCTGGCAGCCGCTGGCGCCACTCTGGCAACATTGGCCGGACGCAGCATGTAAAAGCTGCGCAAACTCACCCTGACAAATTAGGCGCGTCTTTTCGTATCAGGTTATTAACCTGCACGATGCAGACGCGCTGCCGCAGGCCATGCATGCACAATGGCATTCCACCAATGCCAGATAGCCACAAAGCCGATAACAGCCAGAACAATGCTGAAAATCCAGGCTATTTTCCAGAATTTTTCCGTTAAAATCAGCCCGTTTACATCAAGCTTACGTGCCAATTGCGCCTTGGGCTGCGCAACATGCGCCGCTGCACTTTGGGCATAAGCCTGCGCCACTTCCGGCCTTACCTTGGGCATTCCCATAGGCCGTGGCGTGTTTGTAGCCCCTACGCCTGGTGCCACTGCGGGTGCAGAAGGTGCCGCTGCGGGTGATGCCCTGCGCAAAGGTTCAGAGCGTTGTCTTGTTTGTGTAGCGGGTTCTTTTGGCTGCTGCGGTTCTGCTGCAGCTACGGGGTTAGCTGGAGCGGAAGGTTGTGCAGCAGACGATAGCGTGGGTTCAACATGCGGCTGAACATATGGCGGAGGTGTTTGCGTTACATGCACCTGCCGCACCATTGTTGGCTGCGGCACTTCTGGCGCGGGCTGCGGTGCAACTGGCTCTTCTGGCTCGACTACAGGTTTCGGTTCCACAGCAGGCGCGCTGGGAAATTCCGGCGCAGGTTCCTCCGATGGCGGTGGAACAGGCTGAGGTTCAGGTGGTGGCTGAACGGGGGCTTCTGGTGCCAGTTCTTCAACTGGTGCCGGTGCTGTTGGTATTTCCTCGGCAACGGGTTCTGGAGCAGGCACCTGTGGTACCGGAGGCTCTTCTGCCGGCAGAGGCTCCGAATCCGTTTTATCCGCAATAGGAGCTTCCGAAGATGCCGGAACAGAGGCTACTTTTTCTTCTGGCGCGCTGTGTGATTGTGTTGCTTCTGATAGGGCAGATTGCGGTTGAGCGTGTTCATGCGACACAGGCTCTGCTGTCGGCGCGGGCTGGGCCTGCGGGATCTGAATCCGCCATTTAACGCCACAGGCAGAGCACTTGAGCATATGCCTTTTGGCAAGAAGAGCCTCTGGAACCTGATAGGCCACACCGCAGGAAGGACAGACGATCTTCATGAACACTCTCTTGATACAAGGCTGCCTTCCTCCCTGCGCCTGCTGCACGCAGATGCGAGGCTAAGGCATCGAACGGAAGAACAGATTTGGCATCTCCCTTAGCACAGGTAACACCCGTTCGCGCCAGACATCGCGCCAAAAAGATGGAACATACCGTTTATTAAGCAGTATGTTGTGTCTTTCAATCGACACTCCCCCTGCCTCTCGGTTACACTACATACATGCAACAATTGCTCCGCTTTATGCCACTTCTGTCCTTTATGGTTCCAGTATGATCCGTCTGGAAAACGTTTCATGGCGGCGGGGCAAAAAGCAGAATACGCAAGTATTGTCCGATCTTTCCTTCTCTATTCCGCAAGGGGGATTCCGCTGGCTTCTTGGCCCATCGGGCGCAGGTAAAAGCAGCCTGTTAAGCCTGCTGCACCTTGAAACACTCCCCACTGAAGGACGCATGTTGCTTTTGGGTAAGCCTGTTTCCAAGGCAGAAAAGCGTGCACATTTTGTGCGCCTGCGGCAGAGAATCGGCATGGTGCATCAGGATTACAAACTTATTCCCGGCCTGAGTGTTGCGGATAACGTGGCCCTGCCTTTGCGCCTGCAAAAACGTCCTGAAGATGAAATTCAGGATGAAATTCACGCCATTCTTAAATGGGTGGGTTTGGGTGAGCGCCTGAATACCCCCGCAGCCAGCCTTTCTGGTGGGGAACAGCAGCGTACAGCGATTGCCCGCGCCATTATTCACCGTCCGGGCCTGATTTTGGCAGACGAACCCACCAACGCGCTGGAAGAAAGCCAAGCCCACCGCCTATTGGATATGTTTGCCGAACTGAGTGACATGGGCACCACCATGGTTGTGGCAACCCATAACGAGGCCCTAATCCGTAGGCTAGAACGCCCCGCTTTGTATCTGGAACGCGGCCGATTGGTGCAGAATGAAGGGGCAACGCCATGATGCCCTTTTCTGGCCGTAAGGACGGCCTTTCTGTTTCCGAAGCCCTGCCAGACCGCAGCCTGTTTACGCTTGTAGCCATGATGAGCTTTCTGGCAGCTTTAACCCTTGCCGGGGCAACAGGCGCGCGCGCGCTTTCTGCCCGCTGGGCCGGAGGTGCTGCCCAACTTGTAACCGTGCAGGTGCCAGATCCGGATCAACCCCTTACCCCTGCCAGCAAAAAAGAACCCGCAGGCCCCACCCGTGCGGAAGCTGTTTTGGCAGACCTCAACACCCTGCCTCCCGGCTCGGTGATGCACCGCTTGGATAAAGAGGAACTGGCACGGCTTTTAGAACCTTGGTTGGGTGAAGCTGATAATTCCGCCCTCCCACTACCAGCTATTATCCGCATTCGTTTGCCAGACAACACGCAGGTGCCGAAAGATCTGGAACAAACTCTTACCGCGCATGTACCCGGTACCATTGTGGAGCATAATGCAAGCTGGGGAGAACGCCTGAAAGCACTGGCAAACAGCCTTTTAGCCTGCGCAGGTTTAGCGCTGCTAACCGTTGGTGGCATTGCCACGCTTGTAACCGGCCTTGCCACACGTGCTGGCCTTTCAACCCGCCGCGATATTATTGAAATTCTGCACGGGCTGGGAGCATCAGATGGCTATATTGCAGGCCGCTTTGCCTGGCGCACGGCCATGCTGGGGCTAGGTGGCAGTTTGGCTGGCACTGTTCTGGCCATGGTGCCTTTGCTGGTTCTGTTCAGAATGGCAGCGCCTTTTGCCAATATCTCGCTCCAGTCTGACACGCTGTTGCTGCCAGATTGGCAAACCCTGCAAAACGTTATTCCAACAGATATGCTGGTTGCCTTTGCTGCACTACCATTTGTTGCAGCCTTTATTTGCTGGATTACAACACAGAGCATGGTGCGCCTATGGCTGCGGCGGCTCCCTTAATCCCTCACCGCAAGCCATCTGGACCGCGCCCTTCTGGCTCGATCATGCTTTTCATACGGCTTTCATTCCGGCTGATCTTACTGGCCTGCTTTGCCTTTACCGGTGGGTTTGGTTGGTTTGTAAATGATGCCCTACGTCCACCGGGCTATTTGCCCCATGCAGATGGCATTGTTGCACTTACAGGTGGTGTGGGGCGCATTGATACATCGCTTAATCTGCTCGCACGTAATCAGGGCGAGAAACTACTAATTTCAGGGGTGGATACCCAAACTACACTGGGTGAGCTTTTACCCCCCACAGCCCCTCCGGCTTTGGCGGACCGTATTACTCTTGGGTATCAGGCACGCTCCACCATTGGTAACGCCACAGAAACAGCCGTTTGGGTTGCGGATAACCATATTACATCTCTTATCGTTGTGACTGCCAGTTACCACATGCGCCGCGCATTGCTGGAGTTCAGCCGCACATTGCCGGATGTAACCTTGTACCCCTATCCGGTGTTGCCTCCTGCCATGGAACACCCTCTGCGCCGTTCCTCTTTGCGGCTTCTGGCGTTGGAATATCTTAAATGGCTGGGCGCGCTGGGGGGATTTACCTCTCCCGGCCTGAGCCGCGCCCTCCACTCCTAAAAAGTTCAGCCTACTTTCAAATTGGCCGCATGATGGCGCAAATGGTCTGCCGCAAAGCTTTGTACAAACCAGTAGGAATGATCATACCCCGCGTGCTGACGTAGGTTCAGCTTTTGCCCAAACTGTTCCGCCGCTTGTTGTAAATGCCATGGCTGAAGCTCGCGTTGCAAAAACTGGTCAGCCTCACCTTGGTCAACCAGAATGGTGTTGGAGTGTTTGTGGCCATCTTCTAACAAGCATACCGCATCATACGTGCGCCATGCGGCCTGATCTGGCCCTAAATACGCGGTAAATACCTTTTTTCCCCACGGCACAGCCGCCGGATGCACAATAGGCGCAAAAGCTGATATGGATTTCCAGAATGTTGGCGCTTGCAAGCCATGTATCAGCGCACCATGCCCGCCCATGGAATGCCCCATAATGCCACGCCGCGCGCTATCCAACGGCAAGGTCTGCTCCACAAGTTCTGGCAGTTCTTGCGCAATATAACTGCCCATGCGGTAATGTTTGCTCCAAGGCTGCTGCGTGGCATCCAGATAAAAACCAGCGCCGGTGCCTAAATCCCAATCTTTATCTTCTTCCGGCACGCCTGCGCCGCGTGGCGATGTATCGGGCGCCACCAATGCCAGCCCCAAACGCGCGGCTTCTGCCAATGCGGTGGATTTAATCAGGAACGTTTCTTCCGTGCAGGTTAGCCCGGCCAGTGCATAAACAACCGGCACCTTTTGTCCGGCGCAGGCTGCTGGCGGCAAGAACACACCAAACCGGGCGGTAAGCCCCAAAGTGCGGGAAAAGTGTTCATAAAACTGTACCTTACCACCGTGGCATACGTGCTCTTCACGCAGATGCAAGCCGGTTGGGTGCGTATCCATTTCTACCCTCCTGTTTCTTCAAAAATCCGCAATCGTGCTGAAAAATATGAAATAAATATATGTATTGTTAAGAAACTCCTTTTTTCGTGCCATGTTGATATAGGTTCAGGCAAGAACGCTTTTCTGACACGCGGAGATTTGTGAATGATTGTTGACCAAAGGGTCGGGCTACGCATTATCGGAAAAGAAATTCTAGGTGTTATCCTGCTGATGGCAGGATGGGATTTAATTGTAGTCGTGCTTTTTCAGGTGTTCCATCAGGAGTGGATGGAACAGCCCAGCCTGCCGGTTTCCCTTATTGGTTCTGCACTGGCGTTGTTCATGGGCTTCCGCAGCAACAGCGCCTATGCACGCTGGTGGGAAGCCCGCACATTGTGGGGCGCCATTACCAACAACTGCCGCTCCTTTGGCCGACAGGCCGGCACATTGCTAGGAGATCGGCATGATCTGATGTACGCCATTGCCGCCTACCCCCATGCCCTGCGTATGGCATTGGGGAAAGAAGATGCCTCAGCCGATATTCAGCGTCTGCTGCCCCCTTATATGCAAGATGCCATTGTTCATTATCGGAACAAGCCCAATGCCATTTTGTATCAGATTGGGCTGGGCGTTACGGAGGAAGTGAATAAAAAGGGCATTGATGGCGCGGTGCACGGGCAAATTGATCGCATTTTGTCTGACATTGCCAACGCCCAAGGCGGGTTGGAGCGTATTCGTAATACACCTCTGCCCATGCAGTTTTCGGCCTTGCCGCGCACATTGGTGAACATTTTTTGCATCGTGCTGCCCCTTTCCATGGTGCAGACGCTGGAATGGATTACGCCGCTGGGTTCATCTTTGGTGGGCTGCCTGTTTTTGGTGCTGGATAAAAGCGCGAACGATCTGCAGGAACCCTTTTCCGGCACGCCGCATGCACTGCCTATGGCAACCATGGCACGAAATATTGAAATTGACGTCACCCAGCCTACCGGAGACCCAACAGCCCCGCCTCTTGTTGCTGTAAACGGTGTGCAATACTGAATAGCAGAACCGCAGTTTTCTCTTTTACAAGACAACGCTGCGGTTTTATGCTATAAGCTCTAGCTATGAACACGTTCAGAGCACCTCCTAAAGGCGGCGTGACAGACGCCATGGCACGCACCGCTGCAGCTGCTACGGCAGCCCAAGCAAAAACAAAAGTAAAGGATGAAGATCCTTTTGAGGAAGGCGATGCCATTGTCTATGCCGCCCATGGCGTGGGGCGGGTAGACCGGATAGGGGTTGATGAAATTGCCGGAACGAAGCTGGAAGTTATCCAGATTTCATTCCCCGGCAACCAGATGACACTGCGCATCCCGCTCAGCAAGGCCCGTAAGGCTGGCCTGCGCAAAATCGTCTCGCGCGAGATTGTGGATAAGGCCATGGCCATTATCAAGGGTAAGCCGCATGTCAGCAAAGGCATGTGGGCCCGCCGCGCCGTAGCTTATCAGGAAAAAATCAACTCGGGTGATCTGGTCCAGATTGCCGAAGTGCTGCGTGATCTGCGCCGCAATGTTGATAGTCTGGATGGCAGCTTTAGTGAACGCAAGCTGTTTGAAGCCGCGCAGGAACGTTTTGTGGCCGAAGTGGCTGTTTTGGAAAACAAAGACCCGACTGAAGTTCTGGAATCCCTGACAGCAGTTATGAAAGCTGCCTGAACCTTTTACATTCCGTTACTTTATACATTCAGGTTCATCGCCCGGCATGATACACTATCGTGTCGGGTTTTTTTATTGCCTACACATTACCTGCCTTGTGTTATTCATTCATCTGTTTTGAACGATACCTAATGCCATCATGAATACTCCTGCTGCTTCTGCCCCTACCCTGCCCGATCAACTGACGTTGCGGCGTGCACGTACAGAAATTATTGCGGGTCACTTCAACGAAATGCTTGCTGTTCTGGAGCCGTTCAGCACAGGCAATAATGATCTGGCTAAAACTCTGTATGCATATTGCCTTGCAGGAACCAGCCAGCCGGAAGAAGCCGCAGAAATTCTGTGTGATATTGCTTCCCGCCATGCCGGCACAGAGCATCCGTTACAAGCACTGAGTGATCTGCTGGCAGAACTGGACAAACGCCCTCTGGCAGAAGCCACATGCCGCGCTGCGCTTACGCGCACGCCGCAGGATGCCCGTATCTATGATATTCTGGGCAATCTGCTGGTGCAATGTGGGCTGTTTGATGAAGCTATCAGCCTGTTACGCCAAGCTATTGAACTGCGGCCCAACAGCATGCACTCCCACAACCTGTTGGCCATGGCGATGCTTGAACAAGGCTGTTTTGATGAAGCCTTGGCTCATCTGCAAAGTGTTTTAAAAACCCAACCAGATCACGCAGGTATACTTTCAAACATCGGGTGTATGCTGGCAGGCAAAGGGCGGTTGGATGAAGCGCTGGATTACTACCGTAGGGCCATCTCCCTCCGCCCTACGGAACCACAAGTCCGCCTAAACCACTCTATTACGTTGCTTAAAGCCGGGCGTTATGCACAGGGTTGGACAGAACATGAATGGCGCTTGCGTCTGCCCGGCCATACCAGCCTGCCCCCCAGCACGCTTATGCCTTCATTGGGGCCAAATACGGACATCCGGGGCAAGCGTATCCTGATTACGCAGGAGGAAGGGCTTGGAGATACTTTAATGTATCTGCGCTATATTAAGCCACTTTCAGATCGGGGGGCCATTCCGCATTTATGGGTGCCAGAAACACTAGGTGAACTTTGTAAGCGGGTTGTGGGCGCACACATTGTGCAGGTAGGTGGCACCACGCCGCCATTTGATTGGCATTGCCCATTTATCAGCCTGCCCCGCGTTTTTTCTGCCACACCGGATGCCATGGGGGCACCGGTACTTTATTTGCGGGCAGACACTATAAAAGTGCGCGAACTGGCAAAATTCCTGCCTGAAAATGATAATTTGAATGTGGGGCTGGTCTGGGGCGGTGCACCCCGGCCCAATACAATTTCCGCCCATATTGTAGACCGCAGACGCTCCATAAACCTGCGCACACTTTCTCCATTAGGGGATGTGGAAGGCGTCAATCTCATCAGTTTGCAAAAAGGCCCCTATGCCGAGCAGATGAATGATCCACCACCCAACATGGTATTGTATGATCCCACACACCTTCTCCACAATATGGATGATACAGCAGCCTTCATCATGTCTCTTGATGTTGTGGTCACGGTAGATACCTCTGTGGTGCATCTGGCTGGTGGGTTGGGCAAACCTGTTTTGCTGATGGATCGGTACGATAACTGCTGGCGCTGGCTAAGCGGGCGCACAGATAGCCCGTGGTACCCCACGTTGCAGATTATCCGCCAAACGACCCCGCGAAAGTGGGATGATGTCGTGGAACGCGTTGCCGAGGTTTTAACCATTCTGGCACAGCACAAAAAATAATTTCTTTTCTACACGGCAAATAAAAAGGGCTGCCTGAAAATACATCAGGCAGCCCTTTTGAGCATTTAGTGCAAATACATCCAGATCAGCCAGATATTGCACTGGCCTTTGCTGGAGCACTCTGCATTTTGGCAGGGCTACCGCCCCCTATCACTTCAAACACACCCAAAGCGCGGCGAACACGCCCATCAGGCAGCAGTGTGAACGGGCCGTTTACGCCAGAGAACCCATCAGACCGCGTAAGTGCGCTTGCCGGATACCCAGAGACACCACTCTGCGCCACGGTTTTGGCCACATTCGCGGCATCGTAAGACAAATCAGCCAATGGCTTGGGCATATGGTGGTTAACTGCCATAAAATGCGTCACAAAAGCCTGACGGGTTGTAGGATCTGGCGCGGCATACCATGCGCCTTTAATGGCCCCTAGCTTGGTGGCAAAAGCAGCCCAAAGGCCCGGCCCCATAATACGTACGGATGGCAGGCTGATCTGGGTTTCATTCAACGCCACAATCACGTTTCTCAGATTTAGACCGGTATCCCCCAGTAGCAGCGCATCAAAGGGTGGTGCTTCCAGCTTGGGAGTATCCGCCTTAGGTGCATCTGTTGGCACTGCGGAGTTACTATCCGTGCCCAATGCTGCCGCCAGGTTAGAAGGCAGCTTGTCTGCCGTTTTGGCGGCATCTGCATCTGCTGTGGCTGCATCTGGCGTGTAAGGGGTGGGCTCACCACTGTTGCCTTTGGCAGCCTGCAAGCGCGTATCGTAATCGGAAATATCACGCAGGCTTTGCGAAATGCTGGCTGCCGTGCCGGAGTGATACACAATTGTTGGTTCCGGTAAACCCTGATCATGGCAAGCGGACTGCAAACCATTGCCCAATGCATGCCCCAGCGGGGTATTGGGCAAAAGTGCCGCAAACTTACGCCGTCCATCCTGCCGCGCCTGTTCGACCAAACGCTGCACCTGATCTTCCGGGGTGATACCCATAATCCACACACCAGAACGGGCCTGAGAAATATCACTGGTAAACGCCAGAACCGGAATACCGGCAGATTGTGCTGCTGGCGCGGCAACTGCGGTATCACCACTGGTAAGCGGGCCAAGCAGTAGGCCATCTCCGGCACTTACTGCGGCAGTGGCTGCACCAGATGCCTCACCGGCGGCGGCTGTATCATGCACATCCAACTGCAACCCCGTGGGGTCAGCCGATGCAGTGGTGCCGACTGCAAGCTGTGCACCTGCCAGCAATTCATGCCCCAACCCAGCATTTGGCCCGCTAAGAGGCAGCAGAACCCCAATTTTATGGCTGGCAACAGGTTTAGAAACCCCACCACCAGCAGAGGGAGATTGGTCTGCACAGCCAGCTAAAGCCATGCCAGTTATGCCCAACGCAGCCAGACCGGCCTTGCGCCATGTCTGTTTTCCCGCCAGACCTTGGCTGGAAAGTCCAGACAGGAGCGAACATGCACGCGTCATCATCAAGATCGTCCTCCACACACAACCGGCCTGATGAACACCGCGACCGGACTTCCCCCCTCCATAGCGAAGGAAAGCCGCCAAGTCATGCGCCTTCTTCCTCCGGCCTTACGCTGGTTGCCACACCCATTGGCAATCTGGGGGATTTCAGCCCACGTGGTGCCGAAGCACTTGCAAGTGCGGATCTGATTCTGTGCGAAGATACACGCACCACGGCCCGACTGCTGACAGAACGCAGTATTTCTGCCCGCACAGAAGCCTTGCATGAACATAATGAGCGCCAGCGTATTCCCGGCCTGATTGCCCGCTTGCAAGGGGGGGCCAATATTGCGCTGGTTTCTGATGCAGGGATGCCCCTGCTATCAGACCCCGGCTTCCGCTTGGTGCGGGCTGCCATAGAAGCCAACGTGCCGGTTACGGTTGTGCCCGGCCCCAACGCGGCACTCACAGCGCTTGTACTTTCTGGCCTACCTCCGCATCCGTTCATGTTTCTTGGCTTTCCGCCTCCGCGCTCATCAGCCCGCAAGGAAAGCTTTGCCAAGCTACATGCGGCTGAGCGTGCTGGCCTGAGTGCCACCCTGATTTGGCACGAAGCCCCCCACAGACTGGCTGAAACTCTGGCCGATATGGCAGAAATTTTTGGCCCCACGCGCCCCTGCGCCGTAGCGCGCGAACTGACCAAAAAGTTTGAGGAAGTGCGACGTGATAGCGTGGGTGAACTGGCCGCCTTTTACGCCACCACCCCTCCGCGCGGAGAAATAACCGTATTGCTGGGCCCAGCCGAGCCGGAACAGACATCTGAAGATGATCTGGACACCACCCTACGCAGCCTGCTGGAAACACATTCCGTTAAAGATGCTGCTGCACTGGCTGCAACAGCAGCAGGCTTGCCAAAGCGCACCGTTTATACGCGCGCTCTGGAGCTGGCCGCCGAAATTAAGGCTGCAAAAAGCTAAAACCTATACAGCGCGAAACTGCGCTGCGGCTTCCCCCGCAGCGTGGCCGCTGGCCCATGCCCAGTGGAAGTTATAACCACCCAGCCAGCCCGTAACATCTACAGCCTCACCCACCATAAACAGGCCGGGCACAGCTTCTACCTGCATGGTGCGGGAAGAAAGCCCGCGTGTATCCACCCCTCCACGCGTAACCTCTGCTTTGGCAAAACCTTCTGTGCCTGTGGGGTAAAACTGCATATTCTGCGCCCGCTGCGCCAAGGCCTGAATATCTTTATCTGCCCATTCCGCCATAGGGCGATCAGATGCTTTCTGCGCCGCCAAAGCCGCAGCCAAACGCTGGGGCAACCATCGGGCCAAAGCGGCTGGTGCTTTAGCTTTTGAACCAGCTTTTTTCAGCTTCATCAGCAATGCTGCCAAATCCTGCCCCGGCAGCATATCCACCTTTACGGCCTGCCCCGCCTGCCAATAAGAAGAAATTTGTAACAAGGCTGGGCCAGAAAGCCCCCGATGCGTAAACAGCAAAGCTTCATCAAACGCTATTTTGCCACAGCTCACACGCACGGGCAGAGAAACACCCGCCAGTGTTTTCAGCCAACCATCCTGAGGCTGATCAAACACCAGTGGAACAAGCGCGGGTTCTGGTTTGATAACGGGCACATCAAATTGCCGGGCCACATCATACGCAAAGCTGCTGGCCCCCAACTTGGGAATAGAAAGCCCGCCTGAGGCCAAAATAACGACCTTTGGCTGAAACTCACCGGCAGAACTTTCTACCCGAAAAGCATCACCAGAGCGGCTTACGTGGCGAATACGTGTATCTGTAAGGATACGCACGCCCGCTGCCGCACATTCCGCCAACAGCATGGAAACAATATCCCGCGCTGAATGATCGCAAAAAAGCTGGCCCAGCTTTTTCTCGTGCCATGCAATGGAATGTTTGGCCAACAGGGCCAGAAAATCTTCTGGCTTATAGCGGCTGAGTGCTGATTTTACGAAATGCCGGTTGGCAGACAAAAACCGATCTGCCCGCATTTCCGTGTTGGTAAAATTACAGCGTCCACCGCCGGAAATAAGGATTTTGCGCCCCACCTCCGGCCCGTGTTCCACCACAACAACGCTGCACCCGCGCTGGCCTGCCGTTATGGCCGCCATTAGCCCTGCGGCACCGCCGCCAATAACCAGCACATCTGGCGCGTGCCACGCCGTTTGGTGTTTCAAAAGATCAGAAATCCAAGTTGGTGTAATATTCAGGCGGCGTTATGCCAGAAACCCGATCAGCCAGAAGCGGACGGAAGCAGGGGCGAGACTTCATGCGTGCGTACCAGTCCCGCACAGCAGGCACCTTGCTCCAATCAATATCGCCAATAAAATCCAGGCAGGATAAATGCCCGGCTGCTGTAAAATCTGCCAGAGACAGAAAATTACCTGCAAGCCAGTTCCGGTTTTCTGCCAGATCGTTCACGTATTTCATAAGCGGGCGCATGGCGGCATAGGCCTCACGCAGCGCAGTGCCATCCGGATTTCCGCGGCCGCTTAAGCGCTTCATCACCCGTTCATCAATAAACCGGCCAGAAACTTCGCGCGCAAACAGCGTATCAAACCACGCCATAACACGGCGTACTTCTACACGTTCTGCCAGCGTACGCCCCAGCAGCGGCGTATCGGAATATGCTTCTTCCAGATATTCGCAGATCACATACGAATCCGGCACAATCAGCCCGTTATCTTCCACCAAAACCGGCACATCACCTGCTGGGTTCATGGCCAAAAATTCGGGCCGGTGTTCCCATGCCCGTTCAATAATGGCCTCAAACGGCAGGCGCTTTTCCGCCAGTACAAGCCGAACAGTACGGCTGGCAGGAGAGAGGGGAAAATGAAAGAGGGTACGCATACCCGATGATTTATGCCATTGCCTGCCCCAGCGCCAGAGGGAAAACAGCATGAAAGCACATCAAATTCTCACCATCTCCTTGCCTTCATGCATCCAATGCGTAACAGACACTTCCCAACTGCACTGTAACGCCATTATCCTGTGCATCTGTTATTCCTGATCTTTATTTCGAGAGCGGCTGTTCTTGTCCGGCACACATCCCCCACTCCCCCGTATTCGTATGTCCGGGCGCTCTTTTCTGGCGCTCACCCTCACGCCGGAAGCCCCGCTGGAAGATTGGCTGGTGGCGCTGGATCATCAGATCACGCGGTCTGTTGGCTTTTTTGCTGGCAAGCCCGTTATTCTTGATCTGAGCATGATGCAGGCTGATACACCCAACCTTGCCTTTCTGCTGCCAGCGCTCAAAGAACGCGGCATACGCGTGCTTGGCATAGAAAACGGTGATCGCTCGTGGCCAGCCGTGGCAGATTGGGAATGGCCAGAAAGCTCCGTGGGTGGCCGCTCTTCCGGCCCCATTACCGCGCCGGAAGAAGAACCCGAAGGCCCACCAGAACCCACAACCCTACTGATAGAAGACCCCGTACGCTCCGGCCAGCATATTGTCTGGCCAGATGGCGATGTGGTTATTCTGGGAGCTGTGGCTTCTGGGGCAGAAGTTTCTGCCGGAGGGTCTATCCATGTTTATGGAGCCCTGCGCGGGCGGGCCATTGCTGGTATTGGCGGGCACAGCAATGCCCGGATTTATACCCGCAACCTGGCTGCCGAGCTTGTAGCCATAGATGGATTCTATGCCACGGCGGAAGAAATGGATCCCGCCTGCACAGAAAAACCTGCACAGGTTCTGCTTTCGGGGGAAGCTCTTTTGTTCCGTCCGCTGCCGTAAGAGAATAAATAAAAAGAAAACTAAGGCTAAATAGACATTGGCAGTTTTCTTTTTAGATGCAGCTTGTCATGTTATCGCCATACAAGGTCATCATGGCTTCACCCAGATGATCCCGCAGAGATATAAAAAGGAATACTGATGGCAAAGGTTCTGGTCGTCACGTCAGGCAAGGGTGGTGTGGGTAAAACCACAACCTCCGCAGCCTTGGGAGCCGCACTGGCCAAAACCGGCCAGAAAGTCGTGCTGGTAGATTTTGACGTCGGGCTGCGTAATCTTGATCTGGTTATGGGTGCGGAACGCCGCGTGGTGTTTGACCTGATTAATGTTATTCAGGGTGACGCCAATCTGGCACAGGCGCTTATCAAGGACAAGCGGATTGATACCCTCTCCCTTCTACCGGCCTCCCAGACGCGGGATAAAGATGCCCTGACCACAGAGGGCGTTGCCAAGGTTATTGAAGAACTCCGCAAAAAGTTTGACTGGGTGATCTGTGATAGCCCCGCAGGTATTGAACGCGGCGCGCAAATGGCCATGCACCATGCTGATATGGCTGTTATTGTCACGAACCCGGAAGTTTCCTCTGTGCGAGACAGTGACCGCATGATCGGGATGCTGGATAGCACAACGGAAAAAGCCAAAAGTGGCAAGAAAATTGAGAAGCACCTGCTGCTGACACGTTATGACCCCCAGCGCGCCGCACGCGGTGACATGCTGGCCACGGATGACGTGCTTGAAATTCTTTCCATTCCACTGCTTGGCATTATTCCAGAAAGCCCGGATGTTCTGAAAGCATCTAACGTGGGTGCCCCTGTTACCATTGCCGAACCGGAAAGCGCTCCAGCCCGCGCCTATGCAGAAGCAGCGCGCCGCCTGTTGGGTGAAAAAGTGGAAGTTACCATTCCAACTGAACGCAAAGGCCTGTTTGACTGGCTGTTCAAACGGAGAGTCTCATGACCTTCCTCTCCAACCTCTTTAAGCGCCGCTCCTCCGCTCCCGTTGCGCGGGATCGGTTGCAGATTTTGCTGGCGCATGAACGCATCAGTGTAGGCGACGGCAAGGATGACCTGCTGGCTCAGCTACACCGCGAAATCATGGAAGTTATCAAGCGCCACGTTTCGGTTGATCAGGACAAAGTTCAGATCAAGCTAGACCGTGGTGCACATTGTTCCATGCTGGAAATTGATGTGGAAGTGCCCGGCCTGTCCGACAAGGCAGACAAGGCCAAAAATACCGCATCAGACAAACCTCCGGCTGGCGGCAAAACCAAACCGGCCTGATACTTGGCCTAGGTGTAGGGCTGCGCTTGCCCACGCCCACACATAAATATACAAGCCTGCCTTATCTTAACGGCGTGGCAGGCTTGTATATTTTATTTCAATTTCAAATTGTTACAGGCTGTTCTTCAGGCAGCAGAGGCTCTAGCCATTCTTTGGCTTGCAGAAAATCACGCCGCAATGCATCTGTTGCAGCATCAACATCGTGCTTTTCAAACGCGGCCAAAATTTGCAGATGCGGATGATTTGGGTCTGCCGGACTGATTGTAGGCAAGCTGTTAGCCGCCGCATAAATTGGCCCCATACGCGCCCACAACCCGCGGATAATCCCTACCGTAAACAACAAGCGGGAAAAACCTGCTGCCGTGCTGTGGAAAATAGCATTGGCCACAGCCGCTCCGTGCGGGTCTGCATTTTCATATGCTACAATAAAATCCCGATGCTTTTCTCGCAGCACCGCAATTTGTTCGGGCGTAATATGCGTAATCAGATCTCGGGTAACACGCCCCTCCAGATCTCCTCTTACGCCATGAATTTCTAAAAACAATGCGCGTGTGGTGGTGGGCACACGGGCCGTATTGCGTTCATCCAGTTCCAGCGCCTGCTCTGAAACCAGACGCAACAATGCCTCACGCACCGGAGTTGGGCTTAACTCCAATGAAGCCGCAAGGAGGCGCAAAACCAAACGCTCACCACCTTGATAATGGCAGTAAATCAGCCTGTCGCGTATCTGTTGGTAAGCATAGGCTGCCAGAGCACCTCGTGCTTCACCCCGCCCTTCGGGTCGCAGGTTTTTCCACGCCTGTGGTATTTGTATGGTTGTCATTATGCGTGTGTCATCTGCCTGTTAAGAAACTGTCTGTACGGGCCATCCTGCTGTTCAAGCTGCGCAGGAGAACCATCCTCGATAATCCTGCCTTCCTGCATCACAACGATTCTGTCAAAATTTTGTAAGGTGGAAAGCCGGTGCGCTACAGCAATAACCGTGCGCCCAACCATCAGCCTATCCAGCGCTTGCTGCACGTGTTGTTCACTTTCTGTGTCCAACGCGCTGGTGGCTTCATCCAAAATAAGAATGGGGGCATTGCGTAAAAAGGCACGCGCAATAGCAATACGCTGGCGCTGCCCACCAGATAGCTTTACGCCCCTATCCCCTACAATAGTATCAAACCCTTCAGGCAATTCCTCAATAAACGCGGCACACCCTGCTGCTGCGGCGGCTGCACACACTTCTGCATCTGTGGCATCTGGCCTGCCGTAGCGGATGTTTTCCATCACAGAGCGATGCAGCAAGGAAACATCCTGCGGCACAATGGAAAGGCAAGCCCGCAGCGCATCTTCTGTAAGATCGCGAATATCCTGCCCGTCTATCAGCACAGTGCCAGACTGCACAAAGCGCATGCGTTGCAACAAGGCCAGCACCGTGCTTTTGCCAGAACCAGAACGCCCCACCAGCCCTACGCGCGTGCCCGCCTGAATATGCAGGTTGAAATGATCCAGCACCGCGGCACCGCCCGGATACGCAAACACAACATCCCTAAACTGCACATCACCCAACACAGGGCCTTTCATCGGCACGGCATTTTCGGCATCTGGCATATCATGCGGCACCAGCAACGAGGAAAGCACTTCGGAAAGCCGGGCATTGTGCTGAATGGTTTCCACCATAGACAAAGCCAGATCCCGCGTGCCGTGCAGAATGGCAAAGCCCAGCGTGATAATCATGACCACCTGCCCCACGGTTGCCTGCTGCCATTGCCACAGCAATACAGCCCAGATGAGCAAACCTGTAGTAAGCACCGCTGTTAGCAACGCATGGATCATGCGCAGCTTTTCCATATAGCGCAGAGACTTCAGGCGTTCGCCCATTTCCCGTTGCGTAAGGGCATTAAACCGTTCACGCTCACGGTTGCGCATGCCAAAGGCCCGCACCAGCGCGATGTTGCCCATCACATCCAGTGTTTCACCTTCCAGCCCGGCCGCTGCGGCTGCGTAATCTCCATGCAACTTTCGGCCCCGCACGGCCAAGCGGAACATCAAAAAACACAGGCCAACAGCCAAAACTACGGTCACGCTGCCCATAATGGTGCTGACAGACAACATCAGCACCACAGAAAGCAAAACATTCAGGCTAGGAGGCAGCACACTCCATGCCAGCAAGTTTTCTATGGTGAAGCTCACATTTCCGGCGGTAGCAATACGCGCTGCAAGAGATGTAGGCATACGGTCTGCAAAATAAGCGGGAGAATGGCCTGTTAGAAAACGGAACAGATCCTGCCGAATATCCCCTGTAACCGCCACAAAAGTGCGGGCTGCAAACCATCCGGCAACACGCCACGAGATATTGTCTGCCACAATCAGGCCGATCAGCACCCCAACGGCAGACCATACGGCCATAACATCCCCTGTAGGGGAAGTGCCTGTCATAAGGTCTACCAAACGGCGGATACCGTTGGACGAAAGCACAATGCAGCCAATGGCCAGCCCCACGGAACCAAAGACCAACGCATGACCTACAGGCCAATGCCGCATATAACGCACCAAAAACGCTATGGGCCGCCCTGCATAGTGTGGCAGTTCCTCATCCGGCACAGTTATGGCGGGCTGAGCAGAAAAAGCTTGCTGCGGAGCGTCTTGTTGCAAAACCTGGCTGTGTTTTTCTTTTTCCGCCGACACTATGTTTGCTTTCGTTGCTAATTTAGCAGAACAACACGCCCTGCCCGGCTAAGTTTACATTCCAAGACACCAAAATGTGCTGTGCGGCGCGAACACGGCGGCATAATGGCAAGCCATGATGCAAAGTACTGCAATTACGGGAAAATTCTCGCACCCTTTTGCGCCGCCAATCCAAAACAGGCCCAAGAGATGACGTAAATTATTGTTATAACAATAAAAATTTCGTGATGAGGGAACTTTTGTGACTGCTCTTTTCTTCACTTTTTGTGCTGTGTGTATAGCATTTTATCGCCAAAACTGCTTACGTCATTTTTAATTTGCAGTGCTTGCCGCTCTGTTTCCATAGCTGAAGATCACTCTGTAATTCCTTGATATTAAAAATTATTATTTATTCCATTCCATTATGGAACCAATATGTTTTGCTGTTTACGCGGCATCGCATGGCGGGGAATTTTCTACCAATGCGTTCGATTTTACTGCATCGTTACCCCCTTGGCTCACAAAGCTGCTGCCTTTCTACGCCGTATTGACGGCAGGAACTCTGATCCACAGTAAGAGAGAGCAGGTTTTTAGGGGAGCACAGTTTTATGGCATCGGGAAAAAAGGCGCTGGTTGCCACGGTTATGGCCGCATCGGTTGCTGGTTCGCCTGCCATGCGGCCAAAAGCTGCTCTGGCTGATGATTACAGTGATTTGCTGGATGTGCTGCGCGCCAAAGGCAGCCTGACCAAGCATGAATACGATACACTGCTTGCCAAACATGTGCGCCACTCCGCCCCTGCACAAACCGAGCGCGCATCTTCAGGCGTCAGCAGAGGTGGGTCATCAGGCTCTGGGCGCATTGCGGCGGCAGGCACGCGGCACCGCATGGTGGCCCATGTCGGGCACGGTGCGGGCGGTGATGAATACGAACCCGGCATTAAATTTGACCCCGGTGCAGAAGATTCCGGCATGCGGGCTGAAAGTGCTGCTGAACGCGCAGAAGCCAGCGCACGCTCTGCCGAAGAAGCCGCCAAATCCCTTAAAGGCAACGATGTGGTGCGGGTGGCTAAATACGTACCCGGCAAGGGCCTTACCTTTATGGCAGGCCCCATCAACATCAACCTTTCTGGCTTTGTGAACGGGTTTTACACCTATAACAGCCCTGCTGGCGGCCAAGCCGTGGCGGGGGGTGTTTCTACCGGTTCCAGCGGGTTTGATTCTTCTGCTGTACGTAACGGCCTGCTACCTGCTGGCTTTGTGCTCAAGCTTAGCACCGTACAGCGCGGCATGGATATTTCTGCCGTTCTGGGCATGTATCCGGGCATTGATAACGCCAAAAACGGGGCCTTTAACGCCAACACAGGTGGTAGCCCCGTGGGGCTTGGCACTGCTGGTATCGATCTTCGTCAGGTTTATGTCACGTTTGGCAATAAGAATATCGGCACATTCAAAGTCGGGCGTGATCTGGCGCTGTTTGGCTCCGACGCCATCCTGAACGATGCCACGCTGCTCAGCGTAGGTGCTTCTGGTAACAACGCGGCTCCGGGCAACACATCTTTGGGCCGTATTGGCGTGGGTTATGTGTATGCAGACTGGATTCCGCAGATTTCCTACGCTTCCCCCACAATCCACGGTTTTCAGGGCACTGTCGGTATCTTCCAACCGCTGGATGAATTCAATTTTGCCGGGGGCGATCTGTCTGCCTCTTCCGAGCATCACTCCTCCCCCATGGTGCAGGGCAAGGTTACGTATGATTTCAAGGTTGGCGAGGTGCAGACACGCATCTGGGCCAGCTTCCTGATCCAGCATCAGCAGGGCCTGCAAAGCACTTTACTGAATACAGACAGCCGCAAGGGCGCCATAGCAGAAGCGGGCGATATCGGCACCAAGGTCACCTACGGTCCGCTTGAAGGTGTGGCCTACTACTATCGCGGCAGCGGGCTGGGCACGACCGGGCTGTTCTTTGATGGTGTTGGGCAAAATGGCCGCAAACGTGCATCCGAAGGGTATTATGTGCAGGGTGCCTACCACGTTACCAAAAGGCTTAAGCTGGTGGGGAGTTACGGTGTCAGTAATCTGTATCAGGCTCCGGGTGAAAACAGCCCGACCCTTGTGCGGCGCAATCAGTCTGAAGTTGGCGCTGTCTTTTATAAGCTGACAGACTGGCTGAATCTGGTGGGCGAATACACGCACACATCTTCTGCCGCCCACGGCCCCTACAAGGAAAGCGACAATACGGCTGCTGGTGGTGTGATTCTTCTATTCTAGAAATTCTGCGGAAACCGAAAAAAGAAAATGCAGAATTTTTAGAGTTTGCACCAATAAAACTGTCACTTTTCAAGAAAAACCGCGCCGGAGCAACATGCCACCACCTGCTTTATGCATGATAAGGCTGTTGCCTCCCGCACAGGTGAAGTAGATAACAGACGTATGACCGTCCGTTCACTTCAGTCTTGGCTGAAATCGCGTTTCCTCACGCTGGACAGGTATGTGTTCCACCAGCTTCTGGTGGCACTGCTGGCAACCACCGGGGGGTTGGCCGCGCTCATCTGGCTTATGCAATCCTTGCGCTTTGTCTCTCTGGTAGTGGACAGAGGGCTTTCGCTGCGTGTGTTCATTGAACTCACTAGCCTGCTCATCCCCTCCTTTGTGGCGGTGGTGCTGCCTATTACCACCTTTGTGGTCAGCCTATTTGTGTATCAGCGGCTGGCGGGAGACCGCGAACTTACAGTTATGCAGGCGGCGGGGCTTTCACAATTTGCGCTGGCAAGGGCGGGGCTTGGCTGCGCGCTTATGGCCACCCTTATGGGCTTTTTGCTGAATTTGTGGATTGTGCCCACATCCTACCACGCCTTCCGGCAATACGAATTTGATATCCGCAACAAGATGGCTGCCTTCATGCTGCAAGAGGGTGTGTTCACCAAAGTTTCGGATGCCATGACGGTTTATATCCGTTCCCGTAGCCACGATGGCACGCTGCACGGCATTATGGTGGAAGATGATCGGCAACCGGGTAATCAGGCCACAATTCTGGCCAATCATGGGTCCATGATGATCGTGAATGATACCCCACGCGTGATCCTGTACGATGGTTCCAGACAGGTGATCGACCATAAGACAGGCCGCCTGAACATGCTGGTTTTCAAGCAGGATTCCATGGATTTGTCTTCCGCACATCAGGAAGACGCCCGCTTTCGGGATGCTGCTGAAATGTCTTTGGGGGAATTGCTGCACCCAGACCCACAGCAGGTTTCTGAACGCGATACAGGCAAGTTTAAGGTAGAAGGCTGGCGCCGCCTTACATCTCCCCTTACCTGCTTTTCCTTTGCCATGGTGGGGCTGGTTGCGGTGCTGCGTGGGGCTTTTTCCCGCTACGGCAATATCAAGCGCCCACTTGCCGCAGTGCTAACTGTTGTGGGGCTGTTGGCCACCAACCTGTTGCTACAAAATCTGGCCAGCCGAAACATGGCTCTTATCCCGCTTATTCCGCTTGTGGCATTACTGCCGGGGCTGATATGCGCAGGCATACTGTTCATTCCGGAAATGCTGGCAGACCGCGCTGCTGCCCGCCTGACACAGAACTGAAGGGGCTTCCGGCCTGATGATTGTTGCCGTTACCCTCTCCCGCTATATCGCGCGGCAGTTTGTGTTTTCCGTTGTGGCGATGATTGCCTCCCTTACCGGCATTGTTTGCCTGTTTGACTTTATTGACCTGTTGCGCCGCGTGGCCACCAAGCCAGATGTTTCCACCAATGTGGTAACAGAAATTGCAGCACTGCATGTTCCTTATTTTGCCACAGAAATTCTGCCTTTTGGCATGCTGTTGGGCGGGATTGTGTGCTTCTGGCGGCTTACCCGTTCTTCGGAACTGATTGTGGCGCGTGCTGCCGGTATTTCCGCATGGCAGTTTTTGACCGCCCCCGTAGCCTGCGCCATGTTGATTGGCGCTATTTTCACCACCCTGATTTCTCCGGTGTCTTCATCCATGTACCGCCGGGCAGAAGAGCTGGATCAGCAATATCTGCGTACGGGTGGAGGGCCGCTAAGCCTGTCCAGCGGATCCTTATGGCTGCGGCAATCAGATAGTCAGTATGATCCACACGGCGTTGCCATGCTTCATGCGCGTGGTGTGCAGCTTAAGGATGGCTTACTTCGTATCCGTAATGTGAGCGTGTTCCGTCTTGATCATCAAGACAAGCTGATGATGCGAATCGAAGCCCCTGAAGGCTATCTGGGAACATTGAAATGGATTTTAAGTGACGCCTCAGTCGTGCGGCCAAATGATTTGCTGCACCACGTCGGCCAGATTGATTTACCCACAGATTTAACGGTTAACCGTGTGCAGGAAAGTTTTTCCTCCCCCGAAACACTTTCTGTCTGGGCGCTGCCGGGCTTTATTTCCTTGCTTGATCGCTCCGGTTTCTCATCTATTCGGCATCGTATTCATTTTCAGTCTTTGCTGGCATTACCTATGCTGGCGGGCACTATGGCACTGGTTGCGGCGGGTTTTTCCATGCGTCCATCACGGCGCGGGGGCGTTGCCCGCATGATCGGGTCTGGCGTTGCGGCGGGTTTTCTGCTTTTCACCGTATCGAAGGTTGCAGAGCAGTTCGGGAATTCGGGGGCACTTCCCCCAATGCTGGCTGCATGGGCCCCTACGCTGGCCGGGTTGTGCCTGGCTGTTTCGTTGCTGCTTCATTTGGAGGATGGCTGATTGACCGTGGCCCGCCGGCCTTTGCGCAGCCCTTTGCTGCGCCGTCGTTCCACCCTCAGTGCGGCCACCGCATTGGGGAGCATGGCCGCGTGCCTTCTTTTCAGCCTGCCCAAACATGCGCATGCGCAGTTCCGCCCGCAGGTGATGCACCTTGATACCGGCCGCCCGACATCTCCCGATGAACCGGCAACCTTTCAGGCCGACAAGGTTGACTACAACGATGTTGAGCACACCGTTACCTGGACTGGCAATGTCCAGGTCTGGCAGGGCGACCATGTGCTGCGAGCAGACCGCATTGTATATGACCGCGATACCGGCGTTATGGCCGCACGCGGAAATGTAGCCACCATCCAGCCAGATGGTTCCGTGCTGTACACCCATTATGCCGAACTTTCGGGCGGCATGAAGGATGGCATCATGATGCACGTGAATGCCACCATGCAGGACAACGCCAAGCTGGCAGCTAATGGCCTGCGGCGTACGGCGGGCAAGATTAACGTGATGAGCCGCGCCGTTTATACGGCCTGTGAAATCTGCGAAAAAGACAAAACCCGCGCACCTTTCTGGCAGTTCCGCGCTTATGATGCCACGCAGGATCTAGAACACCAGAAAATCGATTTCCGTGATGCCTATCTGGATATTCTGGGCATTCCCGTCATCTACCTGCCCTATTTTTCCATGACGGATCCTTCAGCCAAGCGGCATAGCGGGTTCCTTATGCCCGGCATTACACCGCATGACCGTTACTTGGGCACGTATTTCACCATCCCGTATTACTGGGTGATTGATGATCAGTCTGACCTGACCGTGCAGGGCCTCTTCTCCACCAAAACAGGGCCGCAGATCAGCGCGCAGTACCGCAACTTCTTCAACTTCGGCAAGATCAACATTCAGGGCGGTCTGGCTTACGATACGCATCGCAGTAACAGTTACACCAACGGCTTTGGTGATGATGTGGGCCGGGGCGGCAACCACGGTGTGCAGGGCTATCTGTTTGCCCGCGGCCAGTTTGCCATAGACAAGCACTGGCGCGCCGGGGCCAACATCAATCTTGCCACCTCTGCTGACTATATGCGCGATTACCGTGTGCAGGGTTACGGGTCTGATACCCTGAATTCCAACGTCTATATTGAAGGCTTTGGTACAGGCTCCTACTCCCGTATTGACGGACAGTACTATCAGGGCCTGAACAAAGGTGTCATTCACAACACCGATCTGCCATGGGCGCTGCCGCGTTATACCTACAGCTTTGTTGGTCAACCGGATGCATTGGGCGGCCGCACCAGCGTAAACACCACCGATTTTTACGTGTATCGTGAAAACGGAACTGCCGATCAGCGTGGCGAATTGCAGCTCAATTGGGACAGGCTGTGGCGCTCTCGCCAAGGCCAGCAATTCCTGCTGACATTGCGGCTTGATTCCATGGTGTACCGCGCGCGTAAGCTGTACCAGCAACCCAACTACTATCAAACAGCCCGTACTGTTGTGAGCGGGCAGGTTCTGCCAACTATTGCGCTTAAAACAAATTGGCCCTTTGTGCGGAGCTTTGAACATGGCCGTGGCACGCAGTTAATCGAACCGATTGTGCAGGCCATTTACGCCCCTAATACCGGCATGGGCGCAACGGACATGATTCCGAACGAAGACAGTATGGCCTATGAATTTACGGATTCAACGCTATTCTCGCTCAACCGATATCAGGGCACAGACAGGCTGGATGGCGGCCTTCGCGGCAACATTGGAGTGCATGCTAACTGGACATGGGATGGCCACGAAGTAGACCTTCTGGCCGGTGAAAGCTTCCAGGAACATATCGAGCATGATCGCCTGCCCTATTCTGGGCTAGACCATCATGCCTCGGACATTGTGGCGCGCGCCCGCGTTTCACCAAACGAATATTTTGACTTCAACGCCCGTATGCGGCTTGACCCCTACACCGGCAAATTCAACTTTGGTGATGCTCTGTTCAGCGCCGGGGTGCCGCATTTCCGTATCCGTGGTGGGTATGTGTACGAGCCGGTTACACCCTATTACTATTTCGCCACCAACTATCGCTCCTATAACCCCAACCAGCTGTACACCGTACGCACAAACGAAATCAGCGGCGGCTTCTCCTCCGACTGGGATAACTGGCATCTTTCCGGCTTTGCGCGCCGCAGCCTCTCCCGTCGTGAATTTGTCTCTCTGGGTGGGGATATTGGGTATACGAATGACTGCTTCGGCCTCGATTTCATGTATCTCAAGCAGTACACTACCATTGGTGGGCAGCAGCGTAACTCTACCTTCCTGTTCACCCTTAGCCTGAAAACGCTTGGGTCTTTCGGCCTTAAGTAAGAACTGCTTCAAAAATGCTTCGCGCTCCGGTATCAGGGAACAGAGTTCCCGATCTGGCAGAAAGCTGAAAGACTGTTCCGTATGCGCCTGCGTTCCCTTGCACTGGCCTGTTGTTCCCTTGCCGCGCTTACTGTTCCGGCCATTGCTGGCGCACCGTATGCGCAGGCAGCAACACGGCATACCTCCAGCGCGGCAACGCAGCAAACTGCAGCACCTGCCCAGCTAGAGCCAGATGATATGATTCTGGCTGTTATCAACAGTATCCCGCTGACCAAGCGCGATGTTGATAACCGCGGCAAATTGTTTGCCCTTTCTACTGGCCTACCCCTTACGCCCGATCTGATGGCACGGCTACGGCCCCAGATTATCCGCCAGCTTATTGATGAACGCCTGCGCACGCAGGAAATTCTCAGCCGCCATATCAACGTGCCGCCCGAACAGATTGCAGGCGCCATTACCAATATTGAGCGGCGCAACGGCATGCCCGAAGGCACCCTGCGTGAGCATCTGGCGCAAGATGGCGTATCCCTCATCACGTTGATCGATCAGATCCGGGTACAGATTGGCTGGATTCAGGTACTCCGGCAGGAGCTAGGCGCACGCTCACGCGTATCTGCGCAGGATATTGCCCAGCGTCAGGCTGCGCTCAAGCGTGAGGAAGGCCGTACAGAATACGAACTGGCCGAAATTTTTGTAAAAGTGGAAGATCCCCGGCACGATCAGGAAGAGCTGGATTTTACCAACACCGTTATTCAGGAACTGCGTAAGGGTGCGCCCTTCCCCATTGTTGCTGCTCAGTTCTCACAGAGCCAGACAGCGCTAGATGGTGGGTCTATGGGTTGGGTGCAGGAAGATGAGCTTGACCCGGCTGTTGTGCAGGTGGTACGGCAGATGCCTGTGGGGGTTGGGGCTATTTCCAACCCCATCAAGGTGCCGGGCGGGTATGTTATCATCACCCTTAATGGCAAGCGTGTTATCGGGCACGAAATGGGCCACTTGATTACCATTCGGCAGGCGTTCCTTTCCTTTGATACACCGCTAGACCCGCAGCACATTACGCCGCAGCAGGAAACAACCCTGCAAAAAGCCATGCAGGTTATCCAGAACACCCATAGCTGCACGGAAATGGAAGCCGTTAACAAGGCTGAAGGCGAAAAACTCCCCACAGATCCGGGTGAGATGCCGCTGGAACGCCTGAACCCACAGATGCAAGCTCTGCTGGCTGATCTGCCCGAAGGTAAGGTATCGCGCCCTCTGGTCTCGCGCGATGGGATTGATCTGCTGATGGTGTGCACCAAAAAGGAAAAGAATTTTTCCAACCGCTCACCCAGCGAAATTGCTGATCAGTTGATGAATGAACGTGTGGAACAGGCCGCCCGCCAGTTGGATAGTGACCTGCACCGCCGCGCCATTATTGACAAGCACATCAAGCTGAAGGGGGTATAAGGCCCTGTCTGCCCCACTGGAAAGCCTGCGCGATGTTATCCATCGGCACGGGCTGGATGCACGCAAAGCCCTCGGCCAACACTTTCTGCTTGATCCGGGTGTTACAGAACGCATTGTAACACTGGCAGGCAACCTGAAAGGCCGCCACGTTGTAGAAGTTGGCCCCGGCCCCGGCGGCCTGACACGTGCTTTACTGAACGGCCCGGCTGAATCCGTAACGGCGATAGAGCTTGATAGCCGCGCAGTGCTGGTTATTCAGGAACTGGCAGGCTTTTACCTCAACCGCCTCAAGGTGGTGGAAGCGGATGCGCTCAAATGTGACCTTACAGAACTGTGCCCTGCACCACGGCAGATTATTGCCAATCTGCCCTACAATGTAGCCACTCCGTTGCTTATTGGCTGGCTACGGCAAGGTAATGCGTGGGAACGGCTGACACTCATGTTCCAGTGGGAAGTGGCAGAACGCATTTGCGCCGCCCCCAACAGCCAACATTACGGACGCTTGGCCGTGCTGGCCCAATGGTGTGCAGAATGTGCAATTGTTATGAAACTGCCACCGGGTGCGTTTTCACCACCCCCAGCTGTATGGTCTGCCGTTGCCAGCATTACGCCTCATGCTCAGCAACCAGAGCCTGCTCTTTTTAAAGCCATGGAACGTGTAACGGCAGCAGCCTTTGGGCAGCGGCGCAAAATGCTGCGCGGGGCCTTAAAAGGCCTGAACGGTGATAAGCTTTTGGCAGCGGCAGAAATAGATGGCACCCGCCGCGCGGAAACTCTGGATATTGCAGAGTTTGACCGCTTGGCACGTGCGCATTTTGCCCTATCGGCGCAATAAAGCGCCTTATTCTTTTTCTGCTGTGGCGATATAATCCCGCGTAAACGGCACGGCAGAAATAGAGCGTGAAAGCTGGAGCTGGAAGTTCATGTGCCCTTGCACACGGAAAGCCAGTTCAGCGGCGTTAAGATAAAACTCAAACATCCGGGCAAAGCGCTCATCATACAGCGCAACAGCTTCTGCACGCTTGGCCGCAAAACGCTCACGCCAAATGGCAATTGTTTTTGCATAATGCAAACGCAGGATTTCACAATCCGTCACCCACAGGCCAGTAGGCTCAACCGCAGCAAAAACCTCGCTTAACGCCGGAGAATACCCGCCGGGGAAAATGTATTTGTTCACCCACGGGTTTGTTGCGCCCGGCCCATCACTACGGCCAATAGAATGCACAAGGGCCACGCCATCATCCACCAATGCGTTTTTGATAACATCAAAGAACTGGCGATAATGCCCAACGCCCACATGCTCAAACATGCCTACCGAGACAATGCGGTCAAATCGCCGGTGCAGGTTGCGGTAATCCAGCAGCTCAAAGCGTACGCGCCCTTCCAGCCCTTCATCTTTGGCGCGCTGGCGTGCAAAAGCCAATTGCTCCCGAGATAGGGTAATGCCGGTAACAATAGCGCCGTAATCCTTGGCCAACGTAAGGGCCATACCACCCCAACCGCACCCAATATCCAGCACTTCCAAACCCGGCCGGTCTAACAGCAGCTTGGCGGCAATATGGTGCTTTTTGGCCTCTTGCGCCTCATCCAGCGTTTCTGTGCCATGCCGGAAATAAGCGCAGGAATATTGCCAGTCTTTATCCAAAAATAAAGAATACAGGCGATTATCCAAATCATAATGATGCGCCACATTCTGCTGCGCACGCTTGATGGTGTTAAATTGTATCCACCCACGACGCGCATACCGCAGGGCCGATGCCAGACGTTCTGCCACATGGCCACCGGGCCGCATGGCATTAAGCATTAGCACATCCAGCAGATTGTATAATGTACAATCCAGCGGATCGAGGTGAGATTCCATATAGGCTTCACCAAAACCCAACCCCGGGTTCATCACCATAGCCCGCACGACAGCCTGATTATGCAATACTACGCCTGCTGAAGGGCCGGGATTGCGGCCTTTATAGAGGCTTGTGCTTCCATCCGGCCAGCGCACCTGCAACTGACCATCTGCGATAAAATGTTGCAGAATGCGATCAAGAACTTGCTTCATCTCGCGTCTCCTTCAGAAAATTGATTGCAGCATACGCGCAAAAAAAAGCCCGGAAAAGAATTTTCCGGGCTTCTTCCGCATGAAAATGCAAACGGCAAATTAAGCGTTAGCTTCTGCCGGTGCAGCTTCTGCTTCAGCAATTTCTGCTGGGTCGGTAATGAGTTCGCCTTCAACAACGGCATCATCACCAGCAATTTCAGCTTCTTCTTCAGGAGAAGCAGCTTCACCACGTGCCTGACGTTCTGCTTCTTCTTCAGAACGTGCCACGTTGATGATAACCGGCACAACCACTTCTGGGTGCAGCGCAATTTTCACTTCGTACACCCCCAGAGACTTAATGGGGTGTGCAAGAAAAACCTGCTGACGGGAAATGGTGAAGCCTGCTTCCGTAACAGCCTGCGCAACATCGCGCGTGCTAACGGAACCATACAGGCTGCCGCTATCGCCAGCCTGACGGATCAGGATGACAGCCAGACCTTCCATCCGTTCGGACAGACGTTCAGCTTCTTCACGACGCTTGATGTTCTGTGCTTCCAACTGAACGCGTTCACGCTCAAAACGGGCACGGTTATCATCGTTTGCACGAATAGCCTTGCCCTGTGGCAGCAGATAGTTACGGGCAAAACCCGGACGTACCTTCACCACATCGCCCATCTGACCCAGATGTTCGACGCGCTGAAGCAGGATTACTTCTGTAGCAGCCATTGATCGCTCCCTCAGCTTACAACGTAGGGAAGCAGAGCCAGGAAGCGGGCACGCTTGATAGCCTGTGCCAGTTCACGCTGCTTCTTTGCGGAAACCGCCGTGATACGGCTCGGCACGATCTTGCCACGTTCGGACAGGAAGCGGCTGAGCAGACGCACGTCTTTATAATCGATCTTCGGCGCGTTGGGGCCGGAGAACGGGCAAGACTTGCGACGACGGTAGAACGGACGACGCGCACCCACGGCCGGACGACGGGCGGCGGGATTGACTTCCATTGTATCAGACATTCTGGATTACTCCGCTGCTGCGTTGTCAGCTGGCTGTTCGGCGGTGCTGCTGCGGTCTTCACCACCGCTGCGGCGGCCACGGCCACTTTCAAAACGACCACCGGCCTGCTTGGGGCCACGGAAGCCGCCACGGTCACCACGGTCATCACCCTTGCGGGACAGAACCGGAGACGGAGCTTCGTCGATTTCTTCAACGCGCAGTGTCAGCAGACGCAGAACGTCTTCGTTCAGAGCGAGCTGGCGTTCAATTTCTTTCACCAGTTCAGAACGTGCTTCCAGACCCAGAAGGGCGTAATGGCCCTTGCGGTTCTTTTTGATACGATAGGCAAGGCTGCGCAGGCCCCAGTACTCGCGCTTACGCACGGCACCGCCATCGGCTTCAATCTGGGCGGCAATACCATCAAGAATGGCATCCACCTGCTGCTGGGAAATATCATTCCGCGCGATCAGCACGGTTTCATAAAGTGGCATGTTGACTCCCTTCGGATACAATCAACCCACCCGTGCCGAACCGTTCCGGCCTACGGTGCTACAGAGTTTTAAAATCTGAAGCTGCGGGTATAGCCGGGCCAATGCCATGAACCCGGCAGGGAAAGAGCAGTCTCAATCACATTTACGCGGCAAAAGCAAGAGAGATTCACACACGCAGATGCTGTGGAACAGGAATGCCAAGCCGATCTGGCACATCCCATATCTCTTCTACGCGCCGCATAACCTTGAAGCCTGCCTGCTGATACAGAGCCAATGCCCGAGGATGATCTGCCGTGCAGGTATTCACGCGCACCGAGCGCGGGCCACCCCGCCACGCCAAATGCAATACGTTATCCAGAAAAGCGCGCCCTACCCTCTGGCCTATCGCTTCTGGAAACAGGCCGAAATAAGAAAGGTTTACAGATTGTGGGTCTGCTAAATCCAGCTCAAAAAAACCACGGATCTGCTGCTTTTGCCGCAACAGGCCAATGTTTACAGGTGCTGTTTCCAGAAAACGGGCCAGAGTGGTATCTGATGCCGCCTGCCGCATCCACCAGCAATAGTCTCGCCCAACCCGATCCTGCAAAAGCCGATACCCAGCCACATCAGGCCGAATACGCTCCTGCATATGCCATCCTTCAGGCAAAGCCAGAGCTACGTGTTGGGGCGGAGAAAACATGCGCATGAAGGTAACAACCACCTTCATGCGCGTTGCGGATTCGGCGTTAAAGTTTAGATCAGTTATCATCCAAGAAGGAACGCAGCTTACGGCTACGGCTTGGATGTTTGAGTTTACGCAGGGCCTTGGCTTCAATCTGACGGATACGTTCACGCGTTACGTTAAACTGCTGGCCAACTTCTTCCAGCGTATGATCCGTGTTCATACCAATACCAAAGCGCATACGCAGCACGCGTTCTTCACGCGGGGTAAGAGAGGCCAGAACGCGGGTTGTGGCTTCACGCAGGTTGGTCTGGATAGCAGCATCCAACGGGATAATAGCTGTTTTATCCTCAATGAAATCACCCAGATGGCTATCTTCCTCATCCCCGATCGGGGTTTCGAGAGAGATTGGCTCCTTGGCAATTTTCAGCACCTTGCGCACTTTTTCCAGCGGCATCCCCAGCTTTTCAGCCAGTTCTTCCGGCGCAGGTTCACGCCCGATTTCATGCAGCATCTGGCGAGAGGTACGCACCAGCTTGTTGATCGTTTCGATCATATGCACTGGAATACGGATTGTACGAGCCTGATCCGCAATGGAGCGCGTAATAGCCTGCCTGATCCACCACGTTGCATAGGTGGAGAACTTGTAGCCACGGCGGTATTCAAACTTATCCACCGCCTTCATCAGGCCGATATTGCCTTCCTGAATCAGATCAAGGAACTGAAGACCGCGGTTGATGTATTTTTTGGCAATGGAAATAACCAAGCGCAGGTTGGCTTCAATCATTTCCTTTTTAGCACGGGCAGAATCTCGCTCACCACGCGCAACCGTTGCATACACACGGCGGAATTCGCCAATCGGCAAACCCGTTTCCTGCGCCAGTTGCGCAACCTGATCACGCAGCCCAACCACCGTATTGGCGTGCTTGGCTACAAAGTTCTTCCATGAACGACCAGACAGGCCGGAAACCATGTCCATCCAGCCCGGATCAAGCTCACGGCCACGGTATTTCAGCAAGAAATCTTCACGCGAGACACGGCAGCTTTCTGCCAGACGCAGCATACGCCCTTCCAGCATGTTCAGCTTCTGGAACATCTGCTTAAGCTGGGCAACCAGATCTTCAATCCGGTTATTGTGCAGGTGCACCTGCTCTACCTTGCCCACCAGTTTTTCACGCAGGGCAACGTAGTTTTCTTCAAAATTGCCATCAACATCTTCACCAGATGTCAGGGCTTC
Organism: Acetobacter ascendens; assembly: GCF_001766235.1. NCBI lineage: Bacteria > Pseudomonadati > Pseudomonadota > Alphaproteobacteria > Acetobacterales > Acetobacteraceae > Acetobacter > Acetobacter ascendens. The sequence continues at coordinate 597,047 of NZ_CP015164.1, read as the reverse complement.
AATCCGCTGAACCTGTAGCTTACGCAGGGCTGCATAAAGCGGTTCGATCTCATCAAAAAGCGCGAGAATTTCCGGCTTGAGCTTTTCTTCCAGCGCAGAAAGGGAAAGGCCACTGCCTTCGCTCTCAATATCGCCTTCGCCCTCGGTTTCTGGCTCTTCTGCTTCTTCCGATTCGGAATCGGATTCGGCTTCGTTAAACGTGCCGTCTCCGCCTTCTTCCAGCGGGTTGCCACCACTTTGCATGGCTTCCAGATCCACAATGTCACGCAGCAGCATTTCATTGTTACGGATCATCTCATGCCAGGAGATGATGGCACGAAATGTCAGCGGGCTTTCACACAAGCCGCCAATCATTTCATCGCGACCAGCCTCAATCCGCTTGGCAATGGCAATTTCGCCCTCACGAGAGAGCAGTTCCACCGTGCCCATTTCGCGCAGATACATACGCACGGGGTCATCCGTACGGCCTACGCTTTCGGCATTTACGTTACCGGTTGGGCTTTCAGCTTCGGCTTCGGCCTCAGCTTCTTCCTCTGCATCTTCGCTTTCTGCTGCGGCTTTCTTGGGTTCAGCCTCTTCGTTGTCGTTATCTTCGTTTTCGACAACCTGAATACCCATTTCAGACAGCACGGCCATAATGTCTTCAATCTGTTCAGAAGACATTTTGTCCTGCGGGAGAACGGCATTGAGCTCATCAAACGTAATGCACCCGCGCTCACGCCCTTTGGCAATCAGTTTTTTGACTGCAGAAGACCGCGTATCAAGCAGGGTGGTATCACCATCCTGTTCCTGCGCTGCGTTGGTTGATGCCGTTTTTGTCGCCATGCCAGACCTGCTCCTCCCCGCCCGCATCCGAACAGAATGCAGAACGACCAGTTTACTATGTACTGCTCTCTTTTCAGGGCGGGCAGGACGTGGGATATCCTGCGCGTGAAGTCAAGGGGAACACGCCCTGAACACATTTGTTGTCTTATAGCTCGGTGTCGTCCACACCGCCGCGTTTCAGGCGTTCCATTGCCTCTAGCCGCGCCTGTAACCGTTGCCATTCAGCGGAATCTCCGCCTTTTTCAACAAAACGCGCAATCTCACGATTTACTTCCTGAATAAATTGCGGCCCGTAGAGCAAACCATAAAAATGCCACCACTGTGTTCTTGCCGCAACAGTGTGTGCCGGGTCTTCTGCATCACTTTCCGACATCGCAGAGTAGCTTTCACGCATGACAGCGCGAATGGTTTCTTCCGCCCCTTCCGCCTGTAACCATGCATATAATGCCGCAGCGTTATCTGGCAACTCACCCTCAGCAGAAAGATCAAGCAAAAGGGCGCGCACCTCGGCAAATTCTTCTGGCAAATCAAGCCGGCACAGAGCCTCTTCCACCTCCGGCACCAAGATAGGATGAAACAACAGCAACTCCAGCATCAGGCGCTGGCGTTCACGCGTTTGATCCATATTTACTGGCACAGCACCGGGCACAGAGGCCGGTGCATTGGTTTTGCGCCCCTGTGGCCCGTTCCACTTACCGCCACCACCGCGCCGGAACGTTGTGAAAAACCGATCCAGCAATGTGGAGCGATATTCAGACGCCAGCGTTTTATCTGGAATAAGGGCGGCAACTTCTGTCAGCCTGCGCCGCAGGGCCGCACGCTCTTCTGGTCCCGGATTATTGGTGCCTGCGCTAAGCAGATCAAATAGCACTTCGGATAAAGGCTGCGCTGCCGCAAACATCTCTGCCACAGCCTGCCGCCCGCGTGTACGCACCAAGCTATCTGGGTCTTCCCCATCTGGCAGCAAACATATGCGCAGGGAATAATCCTGCTTAAGCAGCGGCAGGCCCGTTTCTGCTGCCTTAACCGCTGCCCTCCGCCCAGCCGCATCACCATCAAAACATAGGATGGGCGTACGATCGACCTGCCAAAGCGCTTCTAGCTGTTCGAGGGTTAATGCCGTACCCAGCGGGGCAACTGCCCCCGTAAAACCGGCCTGATGCAGGGCAATAACATCCATATACCCTTCCACCACCACCAGATCCGGTGCCAATACACCTTTGGGGCGTGGCGCACGTACAGCCGCACGGGCACGATCCAACCCGAACAAAAGCCGCCGTTTAGAAAAAACTGGGGTTTCTGGCCCATTAAGGTATTTAGGCTGCCCATCACCCAGAATACGCCCACCAAAGGAAACCAGACGCCCCTTACGATCCCGAATAGGGAACGTAACGCGCCCCCAGAACAGCTCACCCTTGGGGTGGCCGTGCTCATCCACCCGCATCAGGCCTGCTTCAGCCATCATATCGGGCGTAATGCCTTTGGGTGCGAGGGCAGAAACAAGTTCGCCCCGCCTCTCACTCGCCCAGCCTAGGCCGAAGGCTTCCAGCGTTTCTCGCGTTAGACCGCGCCCCAGCAGGTAATCCAGCCCGGCGCGACCCTCCGGTTTATACAAAGCGTGAGACCAGATTTCCTGCGTAGCTGCCAGCACATCTTCCAGCGAGCGCACATGCGCCACTTCTTGCTGTGTACGGCGAGTATCCTTTGGCACGTCCATGCCTGCGCTGGAGGCTAATTCCTCTACAGCTTCGGGAAAGTTTTTGCCTTCCATCTGCATGACAAAGGAGATGACATCTCCATGCACGCCGCAGCCAAAACAATGGAAGTGATCATCATACACGTAAAAGGAGGGCGTTTTTTCACCATGGAACGGGCAACACCCTTTCCAGTTCCGCCCGGAGCGAGCCAGCTTGACCCTGCGCCCCACAACGGACGCAATGGGCGTGCGGGCCCGCAATTCATCCAGAAAAGCTGAATCAATCGCCATTGACTGTCCGTTTCATCAAGCGGCCCGACCAAGCAGCACAAAGCCACTCCAGATCGGGCCGATACTTAATTTCTGCAATATGACGTTTAAAAAACGCTTAGCCCAAACGTGCTTTGACAGCAGCACTGGCTTTGCCCATATCCAGCGCCACGCCGAACTTGTTTTTCAGTTCAGCCATCACCTTACCCATATCCTTCAGGCTTTCGGCCTTTACGGCAGCAACAGCTTCATCCACTGCGGCCTTTAGGGAAGCTTCATCCATTTCTGGCGGCAGATAGCCACGGATCACATCAATTTCCGCCTCTTCCTTTTCCGCCAACTCGGGGCGACCGCCATCACGGTACATGCCAGCAGATTCCGTGCGGGACTTTACCATTCCGCGCAGGGCTGCAATGGCTTCGTTTTCATTCAGACCTTCCTGCCCTTTGGCGCGGCCTGCAATTTCCACATCTTTCAGCTTGGCCGTAATCATCCGGATTGTGGCCACGCGGGCACTTTCGCCTGCTTTCATGGCTGTTTTCAGGTCTGCCATCAGGCGTTCACGTAATGTCATTTCCATATGCTCCGCTCTTTCTGTGCTGCAATCGGGCGCACCATATCACCCAGACTCACAAAAAAAACATTTGGCAGGAAATAAAGAACCTCCCCACCCCTGCGCGGCACGTATGCAACACTGCGGGAAAAAACTTCCCACCCATTTCCACCATAGCATCTTGCGAGTGGGAAATTTCTTCCCACCTTGAAAAACGAGTGCTAGAAGACGGCTTCGGGAGGCACAAGCACGCACATGCCCTTGTCCATAGATACCATTATCGCCCGGATTGGCGGCCCAGATGCCACGGCCAAGCTGACAGGCGTTGGCACAGAAGCCATCCGCAAATGGCGGCAGGCGCAGGCTATTCCGCCCCGCCATTGGCCAGTCATTGCGCAGGCCACAGGCCTTGCCCTGGAAGACCTCCAGCCCATTTCGACAGACCGACCCTCCCCCCATGCGGGAGACAGCAAGACAGGATCATCCATGCCCGACGCCCGCCCCGATGGCGCCACCGCCGCGCTTGTTCTCGCAGATGGAACCGTATTGTGGGGAAAAGGCTTTGGTGCTTTTACCTCCAAACCCTCCATTGGCGAAATCTGCTTTTCAACCGGCATGACCGGGTATCAGGAAACACTGACTGATCCATCTTTTGCTGGGCAGATCATTACCTTCACTTTCCCCCATATCGGTAATGTGGGCGCGAATGCTGAAGATGATGAAGCCACAAAGGTGTTTGCACGCGGCCTTGTAGTGAAGGAAGACCCCACTGCACTAGCCAACTGGCGTGCAACAGAAAGCCTTGATGTGTGGCTGAAGGAACGCGGCGTTTCCGGTATTGCCGGTGTGGATACCCGCTCCCTCACCCTAAAAATTCGGGACAAGGGTGCGCAAACGGCAGCGCTGGTTTTCCCGCAAGATGGCAAGTTTGATCTGGATGTCGTTTTGGCGGAAGCCAAAGCTTGGCCTGGCCTTGAAGGTATGGATCTTGCCAAGGAAGTCACATGCTCTGCTCCATATGCATGGACCAAAAGCGTGTGGGAATGGCCCGAAGGCAGCAAGGAAGCCCCCACAAACCGCCGCAAGGTTGTGGCTGTTGATTACGGCGCAAAACGTAACATTCTGCGCTGCCTTGTAGCCGCTGGGTGCGATGTCACCGTTGTACCGGCCACCACCACGGGTGAAGAAATTCTGGCCCTTAAGCCAGAAGGTGTATTCCTCTCCAACGGCCCGGGCGATCCGGCAGCAACGGCTACATATGCTGTGCCCGCCATTAAAGCTGTGCTGGATGCCGGTGTGCCTCTGTTTGGCATCTGCCTTGGCCATCAGCTTCTGGCCCGTGCGCTGGGTGCCAAAACCTACAAGATGGAACGCGGCCACCGCGGGGCCAACCAGCCGGTGCAGGATCTGGCCACCAAGCGGGTAGAAATTACCAGCCAGAACCACGGTTTTGCCGTGGATGCCGATACTCTGCCAGCCAATGCCCATGTTACGCATGTCAGCCTGTTTGATGGATCAAACGAAGGCTTGGCATCAGACAAATATCCGGCATTTTCCGTGCAGTATCACCCCGAAGCCAGCCCCGGCCCGTCTGACAGCTTCTATCTATTCAAACGCTTTGTCACCCTGATCGACCTTAACAGCGCCAAGAAATAACGGGAACGAACGTATCATGCCCAAACGGACAGACATCCGCTCCATCCTTATCATCGGCGCTGGCCCTATTGTTATCGGGCAGGCGTGCGAGTTCGATTACTCTGGCGCACAGGCCTGTAAGGCCCTGCGGGAAGAAGGCTACCGGGTTATTCTGGTAAACTCCAACCCAGCCACTATCATGACAGACCCCGGCCTTGCGGACGCCACCTATGTGGAACCCATTACGCCGGAAGTGGTGGAACGCATTATCCTTAAGGAAAAGCCAGATGCCGTGCTGCCCACCATGGGCGGCCAGACAGCGCTAAACACCGCCATGGCGCTGCATGCCTCGGGCTTTCTGACCAAGCATAATGTGGAACTGATTGGCGCAGACGCCGAGGTGATTGACCGGGCTGAAGACCGCCAGAAGTTCCGTGAAACCATGGATGCCATTGGCATTGAAAGCCCGCGCAGCTTTATTGCCCACACGCTGGCAGAAGCGCACGATGCGCTTAAGCAGATTGGCTTCCCCACCATTATCCGCCCTTCCTTCACCATGGGGGGGTCCGGCGGCGGCATTGCCTATAACCGTGAAGAGTTCGACCAGATCGTGCTTTCCGGGCTGGATGCCTCCCCCACCACGGAAGTGCTGGTGGAAGAATCCGTGCTGGGTTGGAAAGAGTATGAAATGGAAGTTGTGCGCGATAAGGCGGACAACTGCATTATCATCTGCTCCATTGAAAACATTGACCCAATGGGTGTGCATACGGGTGATTCCATCACCGTTGCTCCGGCATTAACGCTGACCGATAAAGAATATCAGCGCATGCGTGATGCCTCCATTGCCTGCCTGCGGGCCATTGGCGTGGAAACGGGTGGTTCCAACGTGCAGTTTGGGGTGAACCCCAAAGATGGCCGCATGGTGGTTATTGAAATGAACCCCCGCGTGTCTCGCTCCTCTGCGCTGGCATCCAAGGCTACGGGCTTCCCCATTGCCAAAGTGGCGGCCAAGCTGGCTGTTGGCTACACGCTGGATGAGCTGAAAAACGACATCACGCGCACCACCCCGGCTTCCTTCGAACCCACCATTGACTACGTGGTGGTGAAGATCCCGCGCTTTACGTTTGAAAAATTCCCCGGCGCACCGGCTCTGCTCTCCACTTCCATGAAATCGGTGGGGGAAGCCATGGCCATTGGCCGCTCCTTCCCCGAAGCCTTGCAGAAGGGCCTGCGCTCTATGGAAACCGGCCTGCACGGGCTGGACCCTGTGGAGCAGCCCGGCGATGGTGGAGAAGATGCCTTCCGTGCGGCGCTTTCCCAGCCCAAGCCGGAGCGCATCCTTATGGCCGCACAGGCGCTGCGTGCGGGCCTTTCCGTGGATGACATTCACGAAGCCTGCAAGTTTGAGCCTTGGTTCCTGCGTGAAATGGAAAAAATCATTCACGCAGAACGGGAAGTGGAAAACCACGGTCTGCCGAAGGATGCCCAGAGCCTGCGCCGCCTGAAGGCCCTTGGTTTCTCGGATGTGCAGCTTTCCCGCCTGTCTGGCACGCAGCCTAAAGAAGTGGCCAAACTGCGGTCAGAAGCTGGTGTAACGCCGGTTTACAAACGCATTGATACTTGTGCAGGTGAGTTCGCATCCTCCACCCCGTATATGTATTCCACTTACGAAGGGCAGTTTGCGCCGCCAACCTGTGAATCCAACCCGACAGACCGGGAAAAGATTATTATTCTGGGTGGCGGCCCCAACCGTATCGGGCAGGGTATTGAGTTCGATTACTGCTGTGTGCATGCCGCTTACGCCCTGCGTGAAGCCGGTTATGAAACCATCATGGTCAACTGTAACCCGGAAACGGTTTCTACTGACTATGACACCTCCGACCGTCTGTATTTTGAACCGCTGACGGCTGAAGACGTGATCTCCCTTATCCGCTGCGAACAGCAGAAAGGCACGGTTAAGGGCTGCATTGTGCAGTATGGCGGGCAGACACCTCTTAAGCTTTCCCGCGCTCTGGAAGCCGCAGGCATTCCGCTGCTGGGCACCCCGGCAGATGCTATTGACCGGGCGGAAGACCGTGAACGCTTCCAAACCATGCTGCACAAGCTGGGCTTGCGTCAGCCAGAAAACGGCATTGCCCGTACGCCGGAAGAAGCCGAAGCCGTGGCCGAAAAAGTTGGCTATCCGGTTGTGGTGCGCCCTTCCTACGTGCTGGGTGGCCGCGCCATGGAAATTGTGTACGACCGTAACGGCCTGCAACGCTACATGCGCGATGTGCTGACAATGGCCGGGCACGATATTTCCTCTGGCCCGATCCTGCTTGATCGTTACCTGAACGAAACCATTGAAGCTGATGTGGACTGCATTGCAGACGGCACAGATGTGTATGTGGCTGGCGTGATGGAACACATTGAAGAAGCAGGTATCCATTCCGGTGATAGTGCTTGCGCCCTGCCGCCCTATACCCTCTCCCCCGCCATTGTAACTGAGCTGAAAGCCCAGACAGAAGCCATGGCGCGGGAATTGGGCATTGTGGGCCTGATGAACGTGCAGTACGCCATCAAGGATCAGGAAATCTTTGTTCTTGAGGTGAACCCACGCGCATCCCGCACCGTGCCATTTGTGGCCAAGGCAACAGGTGTACCGGTGGCTAAAATTGGTGCACGCGTTATGGCTGGCGCCAAGCTTTCCGGCTTTAATCTGGATGATCGGGCTGTGGTGCCGCATGTTGCGGTGAAGGAAGCCGTATTCCCCTTCAACCGCTTTGCGGAAGTAGACACCATTCTGGGGCCAGAAATGCGCTCCACGGGTGAAGTTATGGGGCTGGATACATCCTTCGAGCGTGCCTTTGCCAAATCTCAGCTTGGGGCTGGCGTTAAGTTGCCAACCTCCGGCACGGTGTTCCTTTCCGTGCGTGAAAGTGACAAACCCCAACTGCCGCCGCTGGGCCGACTGCTGGCTTCCATGGGTTTCCGTATTATGGCCACCCGCGGCACAGCTAAAAAGCTGCGCGATTCCGGTATTGAGGTCAACCTTGTGAACAAGGTGCTGGAAGGCCGCCCACATTGTGTGGATGCCATTCGCTCTGGCGAGGTGCAGATGGTCATCAACACAGCACAGGGTGCGCAGTCTGTAGCGGACAGTTTTGATATCCGCCGCTCCGCCCTTGTGCTGGGGATTCCGCACTACACCACCATGGCCGGCGCGCGGGCTGCAATTCATGCAATTGCGGCAATGCGTGAAGGACCGCTTGATGTTGCGCCACTTCAGTCATACTTTAGTGGAACATTCTAAGCTAAAGGTGCGGGCATAACCTGCCTGCGCCCCCTTAGCCATGTTCGGGTGGCAGCCTGCTTTTGCAGGTTATGCCTTGCCCGTGTAACTGTTTAACTTTTGCGCCGGAACCCGCTGGTTCCGGCCGCTTTTTTAAGTCTGGGGATGCGTCTTGCAGAAAACTCCAATGACGGGCAAGGGCCTGCTGCAGCTAGAAGATGAGCTGCGCAAGCTGAAATCAGAAGAACGTCCGGCAGTTATCCGCGCCATTGCGGAAGCCCGTAGCCACGGCGATCTTTCTGAAAATGCGGAATATCACGCAGCACGAGAACGACAGTCCTTTATTGAAGGCCGCATTCTGGAGCTGGAAGAACTTATTTCCACCGCAGAAGTTATTGAGCCTACCTCCCTTTCCGGCAAGCAGGTCAAGTTCGGGGCCACTGTGTGCCTTGTGGACGAAGATACGGACAAGGAAATTACGTACCAGATTGTTGGCCTGCACGAAGCAGACATCAAACAGCACCGCATTTCCATTTCCTCCCCACTTGCCAAAGCACTAATTGGCAAGGAAGAAGGCGATACCGTTTCTGTGCCCGCACCGGGCGGAGATCGGACTTACGAAATCCTTTCCGTCAAATTTATCTAATATGATCACGTTTGAGGATGTCACAGCCGCGGCAGATCGTATCCGTGGCAATGTGATCCGTACGCCCACCATTGCTTCCCACGCGCTTTCTAAAGCAACCGGGGCTGATATTACCCTTAAGCTTGAAAACCTTCAGGCTGTTGGGTCGTTCAAGGAGCGTGGCGCCGCCAACAAACTGGCACTGCTTTCCCCCGAAGAACGCAGCCGTGGTGTGATTGCCGTATCTGCTGGCAACCATGCGCAAGGTGTGGCCCGCCATGCCAGTCTGCTGGGTATTGATGCCGTTATTGTCATGCCCAAGTTTACACCAGCAGGCAAAGTGGTGCGCACCCGCAACTGGGGCGCGCGTGTTATTCTGGAAGGCGAAAGCTTTGCAGAAGCCCTGATGTTTGCAGAAGACCTGCAAGCACGCGAAGGCCGCACCTTTATTCACCCGTATGATGACCCCGCAGTTATGGCGGGCCAAGGCACCTGCGCGCTGGAACTTTTTCAGGATGCCGGGCCGTTGGATGCGTTGGTGGTGCCGATTGGTGGGGGTGGCCTGCTTTCTGGCTGCGCCGTGGCTGCCCGCGCCATGCGCCCGGATATCAAGCTGATTGGCGTGCAGGTGGAAAAGTATGATTCCCTGTGTGCCTTCCCCGGCCCGGCCACGCGCCCCAATGGCGGTGCTACCATTGCGGAAGGTATTGCCGTTCTGCAAATTGGCCGCCAAACGGATGAAGTCATCCGCAAGCTGGTTGATCAGGTTCTGGTTGTTTCTGAATCCGCTATTGAAAACGCCATTACCCTGCTGGCTGAAGGCGCCAAGCAGGTAAGTGAAGGCGCAGGCGCTGCCGGGCTTGCTGCCCTGCTGACCTACCCGGATATGTTCCGCGGTAAAAAGGTTGCCCTGCCTGTTTCTGGCGGAAACATTGATAGCCGTATTCTGGCCAACACTCTGCTGCGCGCCATGCTGCGTGATGGCCGTATCTTGCGCCTGATTATGGAAATTCCAGACCGCCCCGGTGTTCTGGCCGATATTTCCAAAAGCATTGGGGAAGCTGGCGGCAATATTATCGAAGTTTCGCACCAGCGCCTGTTTGCTGCCCCCTCTGTGCAGGCAGCACAGTTGGAAGTGATGATAGAAGCACGAGACCCAGAACACGCTGCCCTTATCACGCAGGAACTAGGTAAATCCTATATTGTGCGTCGCGCCTGAAAACTTTTAGGTGTTGAGGCTTTTACAAGGGCAGCTCCTTTATTGGGGCTGCCCTTTGTGTTTGGGCATGCGGGCGCTTGCTGTACTTGCCCTCTTTGTCTTCATGCAATTTGGTGGCATTATTCACGCATAAACAAAAAACATAAAAAGGCTTAACCTATGATCTCCACATCGCACCCACAAAAAAGACCAGTTATGCTTGTCATCCTTGATGGGTTTGGATGGCGAGAGGATCAATCAGACAACGCGGTGCGGATTGCCCGCACCCCCAATTTTGATAAGCTGTGGCAAAACAACCCACACAATTTTGTACGCACCAGCGGCGAAGATGTTGGCCTGCCTGAAGGGCAAATGGGTAACTCCGAAGTTGGCCATCTAAACATTGGTGCAGGCCGTGTGGTGATGCAGGAACTGCCGCGCATTTTCACCGCCATTCGGGATGGCAGCCTTGCCCGTAACCCGGTGATAGAAAACTTTATTGCCACGCTGAAAAAAAGCGGCGGCACCTGCCACTTGATGGGGCTTGTTTCCCCCGGTGGTGTGCATTCCCATCAGGATCATGCCACGGCCCTTGCGCATATTGTTGCGCAAGCAGGCGTGCCGGTGGCGTTTCACCTGTTTACAGATGGGCGCGATACCGCTCCACGCTCTGTACAGGAGTTTTTAAAAAAACTTCAGGCTGATTTGCCTTCTTCCACAAAGCTCGCCACCATTTCCGGCCGTTACTATGCTATGGACCGCGACAAACGGTGGGATCGCGTAGAAAAAACCTACAACGCTATTGTGAGCGCAGAAGGCCCAAAAGCTGCCACGCCAGAAGATGTGGTGAACAACGCCTATCAGACCGATATTTCAGATGAATTTATCATCCCCACTGTGCTGGAAGGGTACACCGGCATGAAGGATGGAGATGGCATTCTCTCCTTCAACTTCCGCGCAGACCGTATCCGCCAACTCATGGATGCCCTGCTGGAACCTGATTTCGATGGCTTTACACGTCGCAAAATTGTGCAGTTTGCCGCCGCTGTGGCCATGACACATTACAGCGATACGCTTTCCAAACGCATGTCCATTCTGTTCCCGCCAGAGGAACTGACAAACTTGCTGGGTGAGGTTGTGTCTCGCGCGGGTCTCAAACAGATGCGCATGGCGGAAACGGAAAAATACCCGCACGTCACCTACTTCATGAACGGCGGGCGCGAAATGCTGTTTGAAGGGGAAGATCGTATTATGGTGCCATCCCCCAAAGTGGCCACCTATGATCTTCAGCCAGAAATGTCTGCTCCAGAACTCACTGACAAAGCTGTAACCGCCATTAAAAGTGGTGAATATGATTTGCTTGTTCTCAACTTTGCCAATCCAGACATGGTCGGCCATACGGGCAAGCTGGATGCTGCCGTAAAGGCAGTAGAAGCCGTGGATACCGGTTTGGGCCGCATTGCACAGGCTATAGCAGAACAACATGGCGCGCTGCTGGTCACGGCGGATCATGGTAACTGCGAAACCATGAAAGACCCCAAAACCGGCGGGCCGCATACATCACACACACTTAACCTTGTGCCCTTTATTGCCTATGGTTCCGGCGCATCCGCCCTGCGCGATGGTGGCAGGCTGGCAGATATTGCCCCCACGCTATTGGCTCTTCTTAACTTGCCAAAACCTACGGAAATGACGGGTTCTTCCCTGCTTGAACGCTGAATGAAACGTATCCGGCCTTCTTCTTTCCCTGCCCGCCCTTCTCCCCACTGGGGAAAACTGGCCGGATATACGGCGGTTCTGGTTGCAGTTCCTGCATTGCTGGTGGGCTATCCAGCAATGCCCTTACAGGCTGCAACCACACATCATAAAAAAGTCGCAACGACGCATCATTCCACACAAACTGCGACCAAAACTCCTGAGCGAGAAAGCAAACCCCACAGCACACATACGCGCAAAAGCAAAACGGTCGCAGCGCCTTCCGTTATGTCTGATCGTTCTGTGCGAGAAGCACAGGCTGCCGTAAATGCGGCCCATGCGCAGCATGAGGCGATGGAACAGGAAAAAGCCCGCCAAGCCGCCGCTGTTGCGCAATCTCGCAGCCAGAATGAGGCAGCTCAGGCCGCAGCGGCAGAAGCTAAAAACCGTGCTCTTGCTCTTTCTGCTGCGACAGTCAGTGCTACATCGCAACTTCAAAGCACAGAGCAACAGCTTGCTGATCTGCAAGATCAGATTTCGGATGTCAAAAAGGAGCAGGCCACCCTTCAGGCCGCCTTGGCGCAAGATGCCCATGCGCTCGCCCCTATTCTGCCCTTGGCGGAACGTCTTTCTCTGTACCCGTCTGATACCTTGTTGGCGGCCCCCATGCCACAGGGTGATGCCATTACCGGCTTTTTGGTTCTACGCGGGCTTTCTCGGCAGATGGAACAGGAAGCCGAAGGCATGCGCGCTCGTCAAACCCGACTGGCTGCGCTCAACACCACGCTTACAAACAAGTTGGCCGAACTGAACCAGCTTGAACAAACCCAAAGTCACCAGCGCGATACTGTGCGCCAACAGGCAGCCCTTGCGCGGGAAGCCCAAAAACAAGCGTCAGCTACTGCCATTAACACCAATCATCAGCTACAAACTGCAACACAACGTGCTGCCAGTTTGCAGGATGCTGTTTCCAAACTAGATGCCCTTCAAGCACAGGCCGAATCTGCCCTGCAAAAAGAAATAGCTGCCGCAGAACGCGCGCATGAAGCGGCCCGGGCCGAAGCTGCACGCCGTAAAATGGCCGCTATGGTGAAAACACAGGGGCCGGGGCTGGCCGAACATCCTTCTGCCGGATCTGGCCTGCGGCCCGTTGCAGGCACACTTATTTCTACTTGGGGGTCTGCCACCGAATCTGGCCCTGCTACGGGCATGACATACCGCACACCCCCCGGCGCCAGCGTGCGCGCCCCTTGTGCGGGCACGGTAGACTTTGCAGCTCCGTTCCGCACCTATGGGCAAATGCTTATTTTAAATTGCGGCCGCCACTACCGCTTTATCATGGCGGGCCTAAGCGGACTGGCCGTAGATATGGGCCAGAGTTTGACAAAGGGCGCACCTATAGGACAGATGAGCAGTTCCGGAGGCTCTGGCACACTGTTCATTCAGTTGCGCCATGGGCAGAAAACCATCAATCCCGCGCCTTTTCTGTAATGGCAAAAAACACGCTGGCACTTTGCCAAGCAGGGGCACAAAGGTTACTCTACCCAACCAACGCCAGAACATCTGGTTATGCGCGTAAAACCTTGGCCGCACCCCTATTGTGCTGGCTGAAAAGACAGGAAGAACACGCAAGGGCCACATACAGCCCTGCGACAGGAGAGACGATCGCATGAAGTTCCGCACAGGTCTGATGTTCGGCGCCACTGCCTTAACCGGCCTTGCCCTGGCTTTTCATCCGGGCCACTTTTTTGGCTCTGCCCTTGTAGCTTCCCCTGCGCAGGCTGCCACTGCGCCAGATGCCACACCCACCACAAACCATGCTGAAACATACCGGCTGCTCACACTGTTTGGCACGGTTATGGACATGATCCGCCAACAGTATGTGGAACCTGTTTCAGACCGTGATCTGATTACCAATGCGCTGAATGGCATGTTAAGCGGGCTGGACCCGCACAGCTCTTACATGACGCAAAAACAGTATGATGACATGATGGTGCAGATGAAGGGCGAGTTCGGCGGCCTTGGTCTGGAACTTCAGCAGCAAGATGGGCATATCCGCGTTGTTTCCCCCATTGATGGCACACCGGGTTTTCGGGCAGGCATCAAACCGGGTGATTACATTATTGCCGTAGATGGCCACCCGATTGATGGCACCCCGCTGGATGAAGCCGTAAAAAAAATGCGCGGCAAGGCCAACACCAAAATCACCCTGACACTGGTGCGCGAAAAAACACCCAAACCCATTGTGGTGACGCTAACGCGTGAAGTAATTCACATCGATGTTGTCAAATCCGCGCTGTATGATCGGGTAGGTTACATCCGCGTGGCCCAGTTTAACGAAACCACGGAAAAAGAACTGCTGAAGGCTTATAACAGCCTTAAACAGCAGGCTGGTGGCAAGTTGGCCGGAATGGTGCTGGATCTGCGGAATGATCCGGGGGGGCTTCTGGATCAGGCAGTGGATGTTTCTTCCAACTTCATCCGTTCGGGCGAGATTGTTTCCACCCGTTCGCGCAACCCCAAAGACAGCCAGCGTTGGGATGCCCACGGCACCGACATTACGGATGGTCTGCCGCTGGTAGTGTTGATTAACGGTGGCTCCGCCTCTGCTTCCGAAATTGTTTCTGGCGCATTGCAAGATCATCACCGTGCAGTGCTGATTGGCACGCGTTCCTTTGGTAAGGGCTCTGTGCAGTCTATTATCCCTATTCCGGGTAATGGTGCCGTACGCCTAACCACTGCGCGTTACTATACGCCTTCTGGCCGCTCTATTCAGGCGCTGGGCATCACGCCTGATATTGTGGTGAAAGAAACGCGGGAAGACCCGGCCTTCAGCCTGCGCGAAGCTGATCTGGAACATATCCTGAAAAATCAGGGGGGCAACCAGACCAAAGCACAGCCCCGCACGGATCTGCCCGCGATTGCCAAGGATATTCCAAACGAACCGCCAGCAAACTGGCCAGAGTTTGAATATGACAAGCCCGCAACAGACTTCCAGCTTCAGGAAGGCCTGCGCATTGTGCGCTTTATGGCTGGCCTGCCTTCTCCTGATCCGGCTGCATCTCTGCCGCCTGCCAAGCCACCCGCTAAAACGGATAGTGCAACGCACCACTAAGGGCGCGAAAGGGAAAGGCCATGCACACTCCATCGCTCTGGCAGCAACTGCCCTCTAACGGGCGCGCCTTTATCCGCTTTTGGGGCGGGTGCGCCACAGCCGCTGTGGCACTTGCCATAGGGCTGCAAGTTATGGGGCCGCCCGGCCTTTCCATTGAGGGGCAGGATATTGATGTTTCGGCAGATTCCGCTGCCAAACAATCCTCCCCCGCGCAGCGCACCACCATTCCCGGACCACAGGCTGATCTGCTGGAAAGCAAGAATGGGCCGGGGGGCTTTCCCCTCCCCAAAGTGGGCGCGCATGATCGCACGCCCAAAAAGGTTTATGCCGCCCCTGCTGTAGATGTGCCGCCCGGCACCCCCATGGTGGCTTTGCTGATTGATGGCATAGACCAGACAGATGATCTGACAACCGAAGCCATAAACTCCCTGCCCGGTCCGGTTTCTCTGGGTATTTCACCTTATGCAGCCAACCCTGAAGCACTGATGGATGCTGCACGCCAGCACCGCCATGAAACGCTGCTTTCTCTCCCCATTCAGGATAACGCCAACAAAAATACAGATGCCGGCCCCAAAGCGCTTGGGCTGCTGCTTTCTCCCCAGCAGAACATGGATAATCTAAACTGGGCGCTTTCTCATCTGGCTGGGTATGTGGGTGTTACCAACGCCTTTGCAGGGCAGAATGGCGGCAGCTTTCCGCAATCTGAAAGCTTTAAATCTTTGGTAAAGGCCATGGATCAGCGTGGCCTGCTTTATCTGGATGCCACACCGGGCACACAAACCGAGGGTGCCAGCAGCGCAGCCACTGCTGATGTTGTAGTGAACACGGATACGGATATTGTAAACATTGATATCCAATTGCTAAAACTTCAACAACTGGCACGGCAGAACGGGCGCGCCATTGGCATTTTGGGGCCGTTGCGGCCTGTAGCCATGGCCTGCCTACGCGCATGGTTGCCGCACCTAAAAGATATGGGCATTGCGTTGGTGCCAGTTAGCCAGATTGTTCTGCCGCCGGATATGTCCGCCTATGGCCCAGCCGCTGCAGATGGCAGCATGCATGTGAACCTCTCCAACCCACGGGTGCAGCAGCAAGGCCAGCCGCAACAATGATAGACGTAAACTCTCCATCTCTTCCATATCGCCCTAACGTTGGGGCCATGATCTTTCATACGGATGGGCGCGTGTTTATTGCCCGGCGCACAGATATGCCCGGCGCTGGTGGCCCATTGAGCGAAGGCACATGGCAATGCCCGCAAGGCGGTATTGATGCCGGAGAAGCTCCAGAAATAGCCGTGCTGCGCGAAGTGGCAGAAGAAATTGGCACAGACAAAGTGCGCATTCTGGCCGAACATCCAGAATGGATCACGTATGATCTGCCCCAGCATCTTATAGGCCGTGCATTGGGTGGAAAGTATCAGGGCCAGACACAAAAATGGTTTGCTTTGGCTTTTGAAGGCACAGATACTGATATCCATCTGGATGCCCAAACACCCGCGGAATTTGACGCATGGCAATGGATAGATCTTGCCACCCTGTCCCAGCAAAATGTTGGATTCAAAAAACCGATTTATGAGCGCTTGGTGCAGGATTTTGCACAGTTTGCAAAATCTCGCGCATAAAAGTAACGCGCAATAAAAAAGCTCCCTGACCAACCATAGTCAGGGAGCTTTTTTATTAACTTTTTGCTGCGCTTTTTAGTTTTTAGTGTGCGCCGGTCGTTTTGCCGCTGCCTGTAATGGCAGAAAACAAGAAGCAAAATGGCACACACAGGAACGAGCCAATACCCAAGATCATAAACACTTCATTATAAGACAACATGGCCACCTGCCGGGTGAATTCCTGAAAGAGGGTGTGCTGTGCAATGGCCTGAGCCGCGCCGGGGGCGTATCCGTGGGCTGTGGCAACGCCTTTGGCCTGTGCCAGATAGTCATTATACGGCTGATGGTACGGCGTCATCCACTGCACCATGTAGGACTGATGCGCCTGCCGCCGCTCTGTAAGCAGTGCCGTAGCGCCAGAAATCGCCAAAGACCCCAACACGTTACGTGCCATACTGAACAGAGCCGAGGCATCTGCATTCAGCTTTTCCGGAATAGTGGAGTACGCAATGGTGGAAAGCGGCACAAACAGAAAGGCCAAACAGGCCGTCTGGCTCATGCGGAACAGCATGAGGTGGTGGAAGTCCAGCAATGGCAACAAATGGGCGGACCAGAACAGAGCTATGCCCATAAGCCCAAAACCAAGTGCAATCACATTTCGCACAGGCATGAGCGTCATCAGCTTACCCACAATCGGGATGAGAAAGATAACGGCAATCCCACCCGGAGAAAGCAGCAAACCGGAAATTGTGGCCGTGTACCCCATAACCTGCTGGGCAAACTGCGGAACAATAATGGCGGATGCATAAAGCAGCGCCCCCATTGCCCCCATAAGCGCTGTGCCCACCGCAAAGTTACGATCTTTGAACACACGCAAATCCACTGCCGGGTTTTTAGCATGCAGCAGCCACAAAATAGCGCCACCAATGCCCAGAAACGCCAGAACGCCCATAATGCGGATGAAGGTAGAGCCAAACCAGTCTGCATCCTCACCACGGTCCACCATCACTTCAAGGCTGGCAAACCCAATGGTAATTAAGCTGATGCCAATGGCATCCACCGGGGCTTTCTGCTTACGCGCCCATGGAGGATCTTCCACCAGCGCCATCACACCTACGGTTGTTAAAAACCCGAATGGCACGTTGATGAAGAAAATCCAGCGCCATGAGAAGTTATCGGTAATCCACCCACCCAGCGTTGGGCCAATAACCGGCCCCACAACGGCAGCAATGGCGGTAAGGCCAAACGCTGCGGCACGTTTTTCGGGCGGAAAGCTATCCAGAATAATGGACTGCTGATTGGGCTGAAGCCCTCCGCCAAAAAAGCCCTGCAACAAGCGGAAAATAACCAGCTCTGCAAGGCTGGTGGCCGTACCGCACAAAAACGACGAGACGGTGAACATAACAATGCAGATAAGAAAGTAGTTCTTGCGGCCAAAAACCTTGCCCAACCAACCAGAAATTGTCAGCACAATCCCGTTGGCCACCAGATAGGCCGTTAGTGTCCACGTGGCATCATCATATGTGCTGGACAGGTTCCCTGCGATATGCGGCAGGGAGACGTTCACGATGGTTGTATCCAGAATTTCCATGAACGCCGCTATGGTCACAACAAAGGCGACAGTCCACGGATTATGCTTCGGCTTCCATCCGCCGGGGGCTACTTCGGCCTGTGTGCTCATTGCGCAGCCGGGGCCGGAGTTGCGGGTTCTGCCCCATCACGTGGTGGTGCATCAGAATGCCCTTCTGTATCAACATGCACGGTGGGCACCACAGACATACCAAGTGCCAGAGGCTGGTTGGGGTCCAAACCGTCATCAATCAGGATTTTAACCGGCACGCGCTGCACGATTTTTACGTAGTTGCCCGTTGCGTTTTCTGGCGGGAAAGCACTGAACTGCGCGCCCGTGCCTTTTTGCAGTGAATCAATATGCCCGTGCACCTTAAGGGATGGGTAAGCATCTACCTTGATATCCACCTTTTGGCCGGGCTTCATACGGGTAATCTGGGTTTCCTTATAGTTGGCCACCACCCACACTTCCGGCTCTACAATGGACAGTATATTCTGGCCCTGCTGCACGTAATTGCCCTGCTCCAGATTGCGTTGGGAAATCCAGCCATCATGCGGGGCACGAATTTCTGTCCATTCCAAATTCAGGTTTGCTGTTTCCTGCCGAGCCTGCGCAGTTTTAACCGCTGCCTCTTCCTGAGTGATCTGGATAGCGGTGTTCTGAATATTGGGCTGCACAGGCATGGCCATCTGCACAGCCCCCTGCGCGGCTATCACACGGGCCTTGGCCGCATCCAACGCAGCGCGAGCGGAATCTATATCCTGCTGCGATGTTGCAGCCCGCTCTACCACATGCTGGCGGCGGAAATCTGTTTGCGCCTTGAATTCCTGAGCCTTGGCTGCTTCTAGCTGGCCTTTTGCCTGCAACAGCTTACCGGGGAACTCCAGCATAGCCACCATGTGCATCATGTCACTGGCGTTTTTGGAGGCCTGCGCACTTTCAACCTGTGCTGCAGCCTGATCTCGCGCGGCTTTCCAGTCTCGCGGGTCTATGCGGGCCAGAAGCTGCCCTTTGCGTACAAACTGGTTATCGTTCACCAGCAGTTCCGTCACATACCCGCTAACGTGCGGCGCAATGGTAATGGCACGTCCTGCGGTAAAGGCATCATCGGTTTCAACTTCATTGCGAGTCATAAACCAGTACACACCGGCACCCACAGCCAGCACGGCAATAACCCCAGTAAGAATTATTTTGCGGCGGGGATTCTCTTTTTTCTTTTCTTCTGGCTTGGCTGGTGCGCCGGTATTTGCGGAAGACTGGTCGTTGTGGTCGTCTGTCATACTGTTCCCTGCCATCTCAAACGCACGGCGCATACCCTGCTTTTTCGGTCAATCTTTCTCTGACCGAACTGGTCGGTCAGTTTTGTGGCATGTTCACAAGCAGGCATCAAGTCGCACATGGCATTCAGCACACGTGCAACCCAGGTTTTTAATGTTTTGCTGTAAAAAAGACGCAGTTTGGCACGTCTGATCTGCTGCGCTGGCCTTAGCGTTCCAGCCCTTGGGTTCTGACCAGACGCGCATACAGGCCATTTTGCGCCATGAGTTCATCATGGTTTCCGCATTCCACGGCATGGCCTTCCTGCATCACCACCACCAAGTCAGCCGAACGCACGGTGGAAAGGCGATGCGCCACCACAAGCGTTGTGCGTCCCTGCCGCAACGTCACCAAAGCGTTCTGCACTGCGGCTTCGTTCTCACTATCCAGCGCACTTGTGGCCTCGTCCAGCAGCAGAAGGCGTGGGTTACGTAGCAGTGCCCGCGCCAAGGCCACACGTTGCCTTTGGCCGCCAGAAAGACGCTGCCCGCCCGGACCCACTATGGTTTCATACCCTGCGGGCAAGGCCAGAATAAACTTTTCAGCCGCTGCCGCCTTGGCTGCTGCTTGCACTTCTTCTTCTGTAGCAGTGGGGCGGCCTATTAGAATGTTGTCGCGCACAGAAAGATCAAACAGCAGCGGATCTTGGCTGACATAGGCAATGGCATCTCGCAGGCTGGTCAGGGTAAGATCACGCAGATCTTGCCCATCCAGCAAAATACGGCCGGATGTAACATCATGCAGACGCGGCACAAGGGAAAGTGCTGTAGACTTACCTGCGCCAGATGGTCCCACTAAAGCTACGGTAAAGCCCGGCTTGGCCTCAAAATTTAGGCCAGAAAGGCCAACCCGCCCATCTGGGTAAACAAAGCCGACGTCCTCAAAAACCAAATCACCCTGCCCGGCACAAAGGGGTACGGCGTTCGGGCAATCTGCCACGGCGGGCTTTTCATCAATAATTTCAAAAATGCGCACAAGCCCGGCCAGACCTTCCTGCAAGGCAGCATTCAAGGCCCCCAATGCACGCAGTGGGCGCGCTGCCAGCAACAATGCGGCCACAAAGCCGGAGAAATCCCCCAATGTGGCACCACCCATAGCAGCCCGCCACCCTGCAAACCCCAACACGGCAGCCACGGCTGAACCGCCCAGTGCTTCCAGCAAGGGGTCAACACGCGCACGGCCTCGCGTAATGCGCAACATGGCCTGATGCAGATGATCGAAAGAAATAGCTGCGCGTTCTTCCTCACGCTGCTCAAGCCGATACACACGTACGGTGCGGGCCTGACTAAAGCTTTCCGTAAGAAAAGCGGCTGTTTCGCCAATCCGTTCCTGCATGCCGCCAGATGCGCGGCGCACACGCTTGCCCAATTTTTGGATAGGCACGGCAGCAATGGGGTAAAGCAGACCGGCTATCAGGCTGAGTTCCCAATCCATGTAGAACATGGAGGCAATCAGCCCCACCACGGTAACAACATCCCCCAGTGAGTTCACTGCCCGGATCATGGCTTCACGGATAGAAACGGCATCCGTGGTAAAACGTGCTGCCAGTTTGGCCGGGGCTTCACGCTCTACATCGGTAATATCCGCCTGCATCAGATGCGCAAACATCTCGCTTTGCAAACCGCGAATAACCTTAAGCACCAGCCCTTGAGATGCCAGCGTTTGTGCGTATTGAGAAATAGATTTGGCAACCGTAATCAGCACCACCAACAGCGGCACCTGATACAGAATGCGGGAATCGTGGCTGGAAAACATATCCAGCGCGCGCTGGATAACCAGCGGATACAATGCTGTAAGCCCGGCGGTTAACACCGTAAGCAGCACAACAGCCGTAAGGTTACCAGGGTAATGGCGCACCTGCCCCCGCCATAACCTCCTCAGAAGCACGCGAGTATTATCCGGCAACAAATCGCGGGATGAACGGGACGAACGAGTAGAGGAAGCAGATGCTTGTGACGTCATGCGCTCTTCTCTAACAGCCTCCCACCCTTTCACGTAAGAGGCTGGCGCATGGTTTTATTATGGCAACGCTTTAGCCAGCCCTAACGCATGGGCCAAACAAACCTGTTTATTCGCATTGCAACCGCCCTGTTGCCACCAGTTGCGCACATCTTTCAGCACCTGCCCAATATGCGGCCCTGGCTGGCAGCCCGCTTCCAGCAGGTCTCGCCCTGCTAATGGAAACACAGGTATTTCAAGCTGCGCCAAACGCTGCCGCAGTTCTGTGCCCGAAACATGAGGATGCTGTGCTTGATACAGCCAACTGCGTGCAGCCAAAATATCTGGCGAGGTATCTGCCAATAAGTGGCGTAATTGCGCATCAGACATATCGGGCAAAGGCACGGGTTCAGCCTGCATGGCTTTCAAACGTGCAGCTTCAGCGCGAGAGAATTTGAGGCGGCGCGCCATATCTGCGCTTTTATCTGGCACCAAAGCTGCTAACCGCAACAAGGCATCTGCTGGCGAATTAAACGCCATTAACTGCGCAAACAAAGGCACATGCGCACCTTCTGGCAATAGAACAGGCAGAATACCCGCCTGCTGCATCAGATACACAACCTCAAGCGCCTTCGGACCAGCCAGAATACGCTTGAGTTCAGACCATATCCGCTCAACAGACAAGCCGTTCAACAATGCCGCTTGCGCGGTAATGGCCTGCATGGCTTGTGCATTTGCCTGCCCACGCCCGTAGCGCCCCCAAAAGCGAAAAAACCGCAGAATACGCAGGGCATCTTCCTGTATCCGCAGTGTGGCATCGCCTACAAAGCGTACAATTCCATCTGCCAGATCACGCTGGCCGCCAAAATAATCATGCACAGTGCCCGTGCTGTCACAGGACATGGCGTTGATTGTAAAATCACGGCGCGCGGCATCTTCTTGCCAGTTGTCTGTCCAGCATACTACAGCATGGCGTCCGTCTGTTTCCACGTCTCGCCGCAGGGTGGTGATTTCATAGGGCGCGGAATCGATAACCGCCGTAACGGTGCCATGCGCCAGCCCTGTTGGCACAACCGTTATGCCCTGCGCCTTCAGGCCATGCATAACCTCTTCGGGCGGTTGCGGCACTGCCAAATCAACGTCTGCAATAGGCCGCTCCACCATCAGGTCACGCACCACGCCGCCAACAAGACGTGCTTCAGGCAGCACAACCCATATCTGCCTCAATGCATGCAGGCGCGCAGGCTTCAGACGCTCCAATAAAGTGCGGGGCATACGTCGCAATCTGTACCGGATGTTTGTCTGGCCAGCGGGAAAAAGCAGCCGCAGCTCCAAACGCCCATGCAGGGAATGCCTTGGCACATGCCCGGTTCTGCCAAAGCCGCCAGTTCGTACCACACTGGGCGAGATAGACGCGCTTCTAGCGGAAAGTGCCTGTCATCCCCTTCCCGCAGCCGAATATAAGGGGGGCAACTATCTGGGCAGGCCTCTGGTGGCATGTTCCAATCTGTCCGAATCGGATGCTCTGGTCCGGCTACCACCACTTCATCCATATTGGTGCGAAAACACAGACGCTGCATTCTGCCACAGCCCGTCCAATCCAGCTCCACTGCCAGAAAAGGCACGTCTTCTACCTCGATATACCCGGTCTCAAAAGGGGAGCGTAGCAGGTATGCCCCTTTTTCATCCCGCGTGAGCATGGAGCCAAACATGCACAGCATGGCCTTACGCTTTATGGGCGTGCCGCGATAAAGCCACACACCATCACGTCGAACCAAAAAAGGCAGATATCCCAAGTCATGCCTTTTTCTTTCCGGGCTTTCCTGATGCCCCGAACAGGCAAGACTGTCGCCACTCACTGCGTGTTCGCCTTTCACTGGCCTATCATCCTGTAATACGTGTCCATACCGTCATCCTGATGATATAGGGATGATACCCCGCTTGATGTAAGCCCCGTATGTGCTTCACACTGGAACCATGACCGCATCAGACGCATCGCAGCCCGCGCAACAGCCCTCCTCTCCTCCCGAAGTGCGGGAGGCAGACCGTATCTGCGAACGGCTGCAAGCCGTGCAGCAGGAAACCTCTCGCATTGTTTTTGGCCAAAAACAGGTTATTCGCCAAACACTTGCCACTATTCTGGCAGGTGGGCATGCGCTTTTGGTTGGCGCTCCTGGTTTGGGCAAAACATTGCTGGTCACAACTTTGGGAACAGTGCTGGGGCTTGATTCGCGCCGCGTGCAGTTTACGCCAGACCTTATGCCCTCCGACATTACGGGCAGTGAAATTCTGGATGAAGATGCATCAGGCCATCGCAGCTTCCGCTTTGTGCCCGGCCCCGTATTTTGCCAACTGCTGATGGCGGATGAAATCAACCGCGCCAGCCCGCGCACGCAGTCTGCCCTGTTGCAGGCCATGCAGGAACACCGCGTAAGCGTGGCCGGAACGGAATACCCCCTGCCGCGCCCTTTCCATGTTTTGGCCACTCAGAACCCTCTGGAACAGGAAGGCACTTACCCACTACCAGAAGCGCAACTTGACCGCTTTATGCTGCAAATCCCGCTCTCCTTCCCCGATGAAGCAGCGGAACGGCAGATGCTGCTGGCCACCACTGGCGCACAAACAGAGCAACCCCAAACCCTTATGGATGCCACAAGCCTACTGGAAGCACAGGCACTGGTGCGCCGTATTCCGGTGGGTGAAAAAGTGCTGGATGCCATTCTCAATCTGGTACGCAACGCCCGCCCAGAAACCACGCAAGATGCCACCCTGCGCGAACAGATTGCATGGGGCCCCGGCCCGCGTGCTGCGCAAACCCTTATGCTGGCCACCCGTGCACGTGCCCTGCTAGATGGCAGACTTTCCCCCAGTTTGGATGATGTTGCGGCACTGGCCCAGCCTGTTCTGGCCCACCGTATGGCACTGACTTTTGCCGCCCGTGCTGAAGGTGTGTGCATTCAGGATGTTATCTCTCGCCTTCTGCAACAGTTGGGTTAAAGCCATTGCGCGGCCCATCCTTTCTTACTGCCGCATTCCGCCGCAATAAGGCCGGCACCACACAGGCACCGCATTTTGCCAAGCAAGCGGATGCTTCTGTTGCCATCGGGCAACCTGCTGCCCTTACCCAACAGGCGCAGGCTTTGGCAGCACGCATGCCCGATTTGATTGTACAGGCCAATCGCACAGCAGCCACACTGGCCGCAGGGCAGCACCCGCAACATCGCGCGGGATGGGGCGATACTTTCTGGCAATATCGCCCAGCCCAGCCGGGAGAGCCTGCCGCACATATAGACTGGCGCCAATCTGCCCGCAGCACCCATGCTTATGTGCGCGAGACAGAAGCCGAAAGCGCACAAACCATTCTGCTTTGGTGTGATCTTTCAGCCTCCATGCACTGGCAATCACGCACCAACATTCCCTCCAAAGTGGAAAGCGCTATTCTGCTCACGCTGGCAATGGCTGCCGCTCTTGCGCGTGGAGGAGAGCGCATTCGCCTACTGTCATCATCTGGCATGGTGCATTTACCTTCCGGCGGCAGCCTTCTAGAACGTCTGGCGTTGGCCTTGGTGTTTCAGGCTTCCATGCCGCAAAAAAATGCTCTGCCTGCCGCTGCGGCTTTGCCGCGCCATGCACATCTACTGCTGGCGAGTGATCTGCTGTGCGAAACAGAAGCCCTGCGCGGGCTGCTCCACCAATGTGCAGCGCGTAGCGTGCGCACGCATATGCTGCATATTGCGGACCCGGCTGAACTTTCACTTCCCTATGAAGGGCGCATTGAATTTACGGGGTTGGAAGGCGAACCACCCATTGAGCTGCCACATGTGCAAACATTGCGTGCAGATTACATCCATCTGGCATCAGCTCGTAGCAACCAGATTGAACAAATGGCCACAAGCCTTGGGCATGATTACCTTTGCCATGTAACAGATACTCCTGCCACGCCCACTCTGCTGGCCCTGTATAACCTGATGGGCCGCCGGGTATGATATTTCTGGCTCCCCTTGCCCTGCTAGGCCTGCTTACGCTGCCGTTGGTGTGGTGGCTTGTGCGTGCAACACCTCCGCACCCACGCCAACAGGCATTTCCGCCTGTAAAACTGCTGGCCAACCTAAAACCACGCCAGACCGAAGCCGCACGCTCTCCACTCTGGTTACTGCTGTTGCGCCTTTTTGCTGTTACCCTGTTGGTGCTTGGCCTCGCCCGCCCTGTGCTGCCGGGGCATAATGCCGCGCAGCAAGGCTCTGGCCCGGTGCTTCTTGTTATAGATAACGGTATATTCAGCGCCGCAGACTGGAACGAACGACTGGCTGCTGCACAAAATTTTCTGGCTGATGCTGAACGCGCTAAACGCCCTGTTCTGTTGCTTACCACTGCACCAGAAGCAGAAACATCTATTGCAGAAAACCTTGTTCCCCTACCTGTTGCTCAAGTGCGTCAACATCTGAACGCACTGCGCCCAGAACCTTGGCAAGTAGACAGAACCTTTTCCGCGCACACTTTAGAACATTTAGGCACGCAAACATTTGGCAGTATTCTGTATCTGGCAGATGGTGTTGCCTCCTCCGGCGATGATACCTTTAGGCCTGCTCTGCAAAGTTTAGGCCAGGTGCGAGAAGTGCGCTTTCCACACCAAAATGCAGTGGCTTTGGCACCAATGGCCGATAAAGGCAGTCATGTTATGGCACGGCTTGTGGCAATGCCCGCAGCGGCTCCGCGTGCCTTTAACGTTATTGCACACACGCAAGATGGGGGCACTCTGGCAGTTGTGCCCGTACCCCTGCCCGCACAATCTGGCCACGCCGATATTGCCGTGAACCTTCCCTCTGCCGTGCGCAACCGCATAGATACACTCACACTTGCAGGCACAGCCAATGCGGCCACTACGGTGCTGATGGATGAAAGCAGCCGCTTGCATCCGGTTGGCCTTCTGGCTTCTGGTGGCGCGGATACACCTTTAGTCGGGTCTTTGTTTTATCTGCGCCGCGCCCTTGCGCCTTCTGCCGAATTGCATGAAGGCACGCCAACAGCTCTTTTAAGCCGCCCTCTTTCTGTTTTAATTGCGCCAGATGGTACGCTGGCAGACCCGGAAACACGCGAAAAAGTGCGCGAATGGGTGAAAAACGGTGGCACGCTTATCCGCTTTGCTGGCCCCACCCTTGCCGGTGCCCAACATGATGAAGCTGCTGAAAGCGAAAATACCCAGCAGACCACGCAAGATCTACTGCCCGTTGCCTTGCTTGATGGTGCACGCCAGCTTGGTGGCTCCATGACATGGGGTACACCACAAAAACTCGCCAAGTTTGATGCAACTTCCCCATTCGCCGGGTTAGTGCCCCCCAATGATGTTACAGTCTCACGGCAGGTTCTGGCTCGTCCCGCCGCTACACTAACCGAGCATACATGGGCCCGGCTGGCAGATGGCACGCCGCTGGTAACGCACGCAGCACTGGGCAAAGGTGAGCTTGTGCTGTTCCATGTCAGCAGCACGACAGATTGGTCTAACCTGCCGCTCTCTGGTTTGTTTGTCTCTATGCTGCAACGGCTGACAGACCATGCAAACGGCGTGAGTGTATCCGCGGATGATGCCATATTGCAGCCAGCCTTAACACTAGATGGCGCAGGCGTTGCTGGCCCTCCGCCCCCTTATGCACGCGGCCTAAAAGCCTCTGCCTTTGTCACCACGGATGTATCCCCCGCGCACCCTCCGGGCCTGTATGGCCCTAGCTCTGGCCGCCGTGCCTTGAATGCGGCAGATCACGTTACCGCGCTGCATCCTGAAAGTGCTGTGGGTGTTATTACTGATCCGGCAGGCCAACAGCCGGATGTACCACTTGGGCGCTTCTGCCTTCTGGTAGCTATAGTTTTGTTGTTGCTTGATGGTGCTTTGGCTTTGCTGATGCGTAAAGGATTTTTGGCACCCAAACCCACTAATGTAGCCGCCTTGGTTATGGGGGGCATGTTGCTTGGTGTGGCTGCTCCTGCTTATGCGGCAGATACACAGCTACCTGCCCCAGCGCCGCGAACTGCTCACTCCGTGCCCGGAGCAGCACTTGAAACACGATTGGCCTATGTTTTAACAGGTCATGAAGATGTAGATGAGGCATCCCGCCAAGGGCTTCAGGGGCTGGCAGATTTTACCAATGCCCGCACATCTGCCGTGCTGGGCCACCCCGATGGTGTGCACCCGGAAACGGATGATCTGGCTTACTATCCATTACTATATTGGCCCATTACGCCAGATGCCCATGCCTCTCCTGCCATGATAGCCGCGCTCAACCGCTTTATGGCGCATGGTGGTATCTTGCTGATTGATACCCAAGGGCAGGACACACCAGACGCTGCCGCAGATGATGCCAGCTTTGCTGGTGATGCCCCGGGCACACGCGCCGCCCTGCGCCGTGCCACAACAGGGCTAACAGTGCCGCCGCTTGTGACCATGAATGACCATCACCTGCTGGCGCACACCTTTTACCTGCTGCATGATTTTCCGGGCCGTTATGCTGGCCAGCCCATCTGGGTGGCGCGCGAAGGCGATGCGGGAAATGATGAAGTCAGCCCCATTATTATCGGCTCGGCAGATTGGGCACATGCTTGGGCGGTTGATCCATCTGGCAATACGCCATTTGCGGTTATTCCCGGTGGAGCGGAGCAGCGTTTGCTGGCCTATCGCTTCGGGCTGAATATTGTCATTTATGCGCTTACCGGCAGCTACAAGGCAGACCAAGTACACGTGCCCATGCTGCTGAAACGGCTGGAAGACCGGCCATGATGAACAGTTTGATGCAATCCATCGGTTTTGCGCCATTGCTACCTTTATGGCTGCTAGGCTTACTCGGCATTGCGGGCATACTTCTTTGTGCGTGGAGCCTGTATAACGGCGCGCGCGGAGCCTTATTGCGCTTGGCAGCACTTGCCTCACTTCTTTTCTGGCTGGCAGGTCCGCAACATCTGCGCGAAAGCTGGCATAGCCTGCCTCAAACCGCGCTTATGTTGGTAGATCAATCTCCTTCCATGTCCATTGGGCAGCGGGCGGTTATTGCCCGACAAGCTGCGGATGCGTTGGCGCATATGCAGGTGGATGGGCTAAATATCCGCACCATTACAGTGCGTCAGAACGGGCATGATGGCACACGCCTGTTTGAAGCATTGGATCAAGCCGCCGCAGATATTCCGCCTGATCAGCTTGCTGGCGCCATGATGGTCACAGACGGTCAGGTAACGGATGTTCCGGCCAACCTGCCTGATCGCCTCCGCCCGCGCACTGCTATGGGGGAACAACGCACCCTGCCCCTGCATGTATTGCTAACTGCCAAAGGTGAGGAAACAGACCGCAAGCTCCAGATACTGGAAGCACCACCCTACGCTATTGCCGGGCAACCCGCACATTTGCGCGTATTGGCCGAAGATTCCGGCCCCGGCACGCACGCCGGCACACCGGCTGAACTGACCCTGCGTGTAAATGGCGAAGAACCTGTGGTTATTCCTGTTACTACAGGCACGCCGCAGGATATCAATATTCCTGTTGCCCGACCGGGGCAGATGCTCATCAGCCTTTCGGTTTCTCCTTTAGCGGGAGAAGTCTCTCAACTAAATAATCAGAGCATCACCCATATTATGGGTATTCGGGACAGGCTACGGGTCTTGCTGATTTCCGGCACACCCAACCAAGGGGAGCGTGTCTGGCGCCGGTTGCTGAAGGCCGACCCCGCGGTAGATCTGATTCACTTCACCATTTTGCGCCCGCCGGAAAAAGATGATGGCACACCGCTATCTGATCTGGCTCTGATTGCTTTTCCCGTAAAGGAACTGTTTCAGGACAAGATCAACCAGTTTGACCTGATTATTCTAGATGGTTTTGAAAACCGTAGCATTCTGCCCCATAGCTATCTGGAAAATATTGCCAATTTTGTGCGCCGTGGTGGTGGGTTGTTGCTGACTGCCGGGCCGGAATTTGTAGGCCCCGGATCACTTCAGGAAACACCTGTGGGCGATGTGTTGCCCGCACATGTGCCACCAGAAACAGGCATGGTGGAGCGTCAGTTCCGCCCCCGGTTAACCGCTCAGGGCCGCCAACACCCTGTAACGGCAGCTCTTTCTGGCGCGCCAGATGCAAACATGCCGGATAGCACGACAACCGTTGCTGGTGCGTGGGGGCCATGGTACCGCGCCCTAAAGCCCGACAGCACACATGGAGAAGTGCTGATGAGCGGGCCTGACGCTGCCCCCCTGCTGGTGCTGGACCGTGTAGATCAGGGGCGTGTGGCCCTGCTGCTTTCAGACCAGATCTGGCTTTGGTCTCGCGGTGAAGGCGGCGGCGGCCCGCAGGCGGAATTGCTGCGCCGGATTTCTCACTGGCTCATGAAAGAACCTGAATTGGAAGAGGAACAACTGGCCGCCAGCATTACGGACAACGTGTTAACCGTAACACGCCATAGTATCAGCACCGAAGCCACTCCGCCCGATGTTACCGTTACGGCACCTTCGGGCACGCAAACGACACTGCACCTACATGCCGCCCCGCAGGATGGTAGCCAGACAACAACCTTGCCTGCCAATGAAGCCGGCATTTGGCAGGTAACGGATGGTACACACACCGCCTATGCTGCGCCTGTGCAAAGCGATATCCGTGAAATGACGGATTTACGGGCCACGGCCACCAAACTGGCACCTATAGCGCACCAATCAGGCGGTGGGGTATTCTGGCTGGGTGCACCGAAACATCTGGCCATGCCAACCATTCGGATGGCAGAATCCAATAACCTGCACAGCACAGATTGGCTGGCCTTCCCGCAACGTGGCGCGCATATTGTTACGGGCAAAAGCGCAGAACCCTTATTGCCAACATGGAGCATGTTGCTGGTATCCCTCGCCTTCCTTTTTGCGGGATGGTGGCGTGAAGGCCGGAATTGATACCAGCAGGGAAAGAGTGGGGTGTGCGGTCTCTCCACTTTCACACCATTATGCGGTGTGTTAGCATGACGCATACGTGTAATGATGGACAGACAATGACCCGTTTCTGCCGCCTTGCTTCTTCTGCCATGCTTATGGGCAGTTTTGCCTGCTTTGCCACCACTCCTGTCTGGGCGCAGGCACAAGGGGGCGATGAAGCTGCTGCTGCTGAAGACGCCAAAAAGGCGGAAGCCGCACAGGCTGCCAAACAGGCTGCCCCGCCCACCAATATTCCCGGTGCCTCCAGCTTGGATGAAGATGACGGGGATAAGTCTAACAAGGATGTGGAGCCCACAGCCGCACTTTTTGATGCCATCAACCGTGGCAGCATTTCTGCTGCAAAAGATGCTATTAACCGTGGGGCGGATCTAAGCGGGCACAACATTCTGGGTCAGACACCGCTGGATATGTCTATCGACCTCAACCGTAACCCCATTACCTTTCTGCTACTGTCCCTCCGCACGCCTGCGGATAATCCACGTTCTTACGGTGGCGGCATGGATGGTGGTGCGGAACCTGTTGTTTCTGGCGGCATCAACAATGCCCGCTACGAACAGGATGAACAGAAGCAAATGCTAGAGCGGCGGTATGACAGCACAGGCGGCACTGCACAGCCTTCTGTTGGCTTTTTGGGCTTTGGCGGCAGCTAAAAAGCTGCCTTTTTACATCTGTTTTTAAAGTATTGTCTTATGCTTCAGAAAACAGCGCAGTTATGCCTGCGCTGTTTTCTGAAGTGTTTCTTGCCGCAGCACATCAAGCTGCAACAATTCCCCTGCACGCTCAAAATACCAGAATGTCCAGCCATTGCAGGAAGGGGCATTTGTAAGCTGCGCACCCAGCTTGTGGATGGAACCGCGCTTGGTGCCATTTACCAGCGTGCCATCGGGTGAAACAGTGGCATGCACACGGCGTTTTTTGTCACACACCACTGTACCAGCAGCAATAACGCCCTGCTCTACCAATGAGCCAAAAGGAATACGCGGGGCCTCACGCTTATCCTGCGTGGTCTGCACGGCATCGGCTTCCAGCGGCGTTTCAGCAGCTACGCGCGCCATGGCAGCTTCTACGTAATCCGGGTGGCGTTCAATACCGATAAAGTGCCGCCGCAGCCGGCGTGCCATAGCCGCCGTGGTGCCTGTGCCAGAGAATGGGTCCAGAATAACATCGTTTACCGTGGTGGAGGCCAGCAGCACGCGGTGCAGCAGGCTTTCCGGCTTTTGGGTAGGATGCAGCTTCAAGCCATGTTCATTCCGCAGGCGCTCATTGCCTGTGCACAGCGGCAGATACCAGTCTGAGCGCATCTGCACATCATCATTCAGGGCCTTCATGGCCTGATAGTTAAAGCGGTAGCGGCTATCCTGCCCGCGCGCAGCCCAGATAAGGGTTTCATGCGCGTTCGTAAAACGCCGACCACGGAAATTGGGCATGGGGTTAGATTTACGCCACACAATATCATTCAGAATCCAGAAACCCAGATCCTGCAAAATGGCACCAATGCGGTAGATGTTGTGGTAGGAGCCAATCACCCAGATTGTGCCATCCTTGTGCAGCACGCGGCGGGCTTCTGCCAACCATGCACGGGTGAAGCGGTCATATTCTTCCAGATCGGAGAACTTGTCCCAATCATCATCCACACCGTCCACCAGCGTATCATCCGGGCGGCGCAGCTCTCCACGCAGTTGAAGGTTGTACGGCGGATCTGCAAACACGCAATCCACGGAGCCAGAAGGCAGGGAACGCATGGTTTCCACACATTCACCACGGAGGATCTGATCAAGAGGAAGTTCCATGGATGCTGATTTTGCGCCGCTCATACCTGCTTCTCCGCCGAATAATGTTCTTCTAGCTGCCGGCGCACTGTGCCGAACGTCTTTCTATGGTGCGGTGTAATACCCACGCTGATCAGCGCCTTGCGATGAACAGCCGTGCCGTAGCCCGCGTTTTTCTCCCAGCCGTAATCAGGCCAGCGCGCATCCAGCCGGGCCATAGCCCGATCACGCACCACCTTGGCCACAATAGATGCAGCGGCAATAGACAGGCTTACCCTGTCTCCACCCACAATGGCCTGTGCAGCGCAGCCAAAATCCGGCAGCTTGTTGCCATCCACCAGCACGTGGTCTGGCAGGCGCGGCAGACGGCCTACCGCCCTTTGCATAGCCAGATGGGCTGCATGGTGGATGTTCAGCTTATCGATTTCCGAAGTAGAAGCCGCCCCAATGCCGATTTCAATACCCGGCACCTGTGGCAGGCGTTCCGCTATGGCTTCGCGCACAGCTGGTTTTAATTTTTTGGAATCATCAATAACGGCGGCAAGATCAGCAGGTACACCAGCGCCAAACACCACTGCGGCAGCAACCACGGGGCCTGCTAGCGGGCCACGGCCCACTTCATCTACCCCGGCCACTCGGCCACCCAGCTGCTGTTCCCGCGTAAAGTCCGGCATTGCCCCTCTTTCCATCCATTTGATGCGACTCGGCTAAATTAACCGAGTCGCATCAACTGCGACTCCGCAGAGAAGGAGAAGCATTTTTTACCTAGGAGCGCAAGAGTCCCGGTAAACTAATTTTTCAAGAACGCTTGCGGCGGGGGAAGATCAGCCAGCCCAGAACAAGGCCGATAGCAGACACAATACCCAATGAAAGCAAGGGCTTATCCCGCACAAAGGTAGCTGCCTTTTCCAGCACGCCTTCACCTTCTTCATACAGGTCTGCAAAATCCTGCTGCATGTGGCCAGCAAACTGATCGAACTTGCCTTCAGCCTGCATGCCAATGTTACCTGTCAGACCGCCCACAGCATCCTTCACATGGCCTTTGGCATCTGTTGCTGCGCCTTCAACCTTGCTTTCAACATTTTTGATTTTATCTTCAGCCATGACTTTTTCCTTAAACTTTGAGTGCAATCCTGCCCGCCTGCTTGCCGTAACAAAACAGTGCTTGCAGGATCATAGGTTGCATCAGACCGCAAAAACACGTTTCTGACTAGGCATGCCACGCCCGACCAAAGCGCAGTTCACCGCCCTGATCGTTGCCTCCATGATGTTTATGGAACAGCTTGATGGCACCATTCTGGCAACAGCTCTGCCCTCTATCGCTAACAGTTTACACGTTGATACAGTTGCAACCTCTGTTGCGCTCACATCGTATATTATTGGGCTGGCCATTTTCATACCGGCTTCTGGCGCCTTGGCAGACAGATTGGGCAGCCGCTCTGTACTGATGGTGGCTATTTGCATTTTTGTAGCCAGCTCCCTGTTTTGCGCCCAGGCAAACTCCCTTCCCTTTCTGGCCTGCATGCGCACGCTACAAGGCATTGGCGGCGCTCTTATGGTGCCCATAGGGCGGCTGGTGATTATCCGCAGCACACCGCGTAATCAGCTTGTGCGCACCATGACATGGATGATGCTACCCGCAACGCTTGGCCCTTTGTTAGGCCCGGTAGTGGGCGGATTTATCACCACATGGTTTTCATGGCGGTGGAATTTTTACCTCAACATTCCCATAGGACTGATCGGGCTGGGGTTAACGTGGCGCTTCATTCCCCAAATTTACGAACCCTCACCCCCTCCGTTTGATTTAAAAGGCATGGTGCTGGCGGGGGGCGGGCTGGCTTTGCTTTCTGTTTTTGCAGAACTGTTCAGCCACGCAGAAGGCTCAATCAGCCTGCGCTTGGCCTTGCTTGGCGCGGGCAGCCTGCTGATGGCAGTTTATTGCATCCATGCCTTTCGTGTTCCCGCGCCATTGCTGGACTTCCGGCTGATGCGTATTCCCACTTTTCGGATTTCTGTTTTTGCTGGCGCGGCTTCACGCGTGGCTGTGGGTTCCCTGCCCTTTCTCATGCCGTCCTTTCTGCAAATCGGCATGGGGCTGAATGCTGCGCAAAGCGGGCTGGTCACATTTACGGCGCCTATCGGTGCGTTAATAACACGTCCCTTTGTGCCAGCCATTTTGCGGCGCTGGGGCTTCCGCAAGGTGCTGATGTTTAATGGTGTTTCCGCCGCAGTGGTGTTTACACTGGTGGCCAGCTTTCGGCTGCCGCATGCATTGTGGCTTTTCTCGCTTATTCTGGCATGCACCGGGGCTGCTCAAGCTATCCAGTTTTCTGCTTACAACACCATTGCCTATGCGGATGTACCTGCAAACAACATGAGTGCGGCAACCAGCCTGTATTCTACCATGCAGCAGATTATGCTTTCTGCTGGCATATGTATTGCTGCAGGCACACTTACGGTGCTGGGGCAAATATATGGACACACAACACCCACTTTGGGTGATTTTTCCGCAGGTTTTCTGGCAACCGGGGCTGTATCTCTTCTGGCTGTGCCTTTTGCCGCACGCCTTGCACCTTCTGCCGGGGCATCCATGAGCGGAAACAAGCGCTAAAAAAACGTAACAAGCCCTTCCCATATCCATGTGGTACGTTTTACGGTGAAAGCAGGATTTTCTGCTTTCCGACACATATCAATTTTTTCAGACGGATTATAAAACCTTATTCTGGCCTTTATTTTCCTGTCTGAACCAACATTCCTTATTTTTTAGGTAATACGCAGCGCGCCACATGGATGAACATCAGCCAGCCTCTCCCGCTTCTCCGTCTTCACCATCTCCGCGCCCTCCCCGTAAAAAACGGATGTTACTTGCAGGCATAGCTCTGGCAGGTGCGTGCGTACTGGCCTTTGCCTTCCTGCGCCCGCATGGAGACACCAGCAGCGGAACGCATAAAAAAGGCAAACACCAAACTGCAGATGCATCTCAGGGGCAGCCGGTTGCCGTGCAAACGGTGCATAGTGGTGCCATGCCCGTGGTGTTTACTGAGTTGGGAACGGTTATTCCCATTACCAACGTGACCGTGCAAACCCGCGTGGAAGGCTACCTGATGAACGTGCTGTTTACGGAAGGACAGCACGTTCACAAAGGCGATCTGCTGGCACTGATAGACACCCGACCCTATGAGGTGCAACTGGCCCAATATGAAGGACAGCTTGCCGCAGATAAGGCGCAGCTTGCGCAGGCACGCGTTGATAGCGCGCGTTACCAGCGCCTGATCCGGCAAGACAGTATTGATGCCAAAACCGCCAAGGATCAGCAGTTTGTTGTGCAGCAGCTAGAAGGCACTGTAAAATCCGATCAGGCACTGGTGGATAACCAGAAGCTCCAGATCACTTACTGCCATATTATTGCACCTGTAGATGGCCGCATTGGCATACGTGCCGTGGATAAGGGCAACTACGTTACGGCAGGCCAATCTGGCGGGCTGGCTATTCTCACGCAGATGCAGCCTATCTCCGTTATCTTCACGTTGCCGCAGGATCAGCTACCAGAAGTGGCGGAAGAACTACGCACTCAAAAGTCTCTTCCCGTAGAGGCATGGAACAGTTCCAACACGCAAAAAATTGCTGATGGCACCGTCAGCACGTTAGATAGTGAAATAGATACCTCCACCGGCACCGTGCGCCTGCGTGCCATTTTCCCCAACACAGATGAGCATCTATTCCCCAATCAATTTGTAAATGCTCGTCTGTTGGTCAAAACACTTAACAACGTGCTGCTGCTGCCCACTACAGCCGTGCAAACCGGCCCCACCGGCCTGTTTGTTTACGTTGTAAAGGCCGATAACACTGTTGAGGTGCGGCCCGTTACCACGGGCACATCAGATGGCACCAACATTGTTGTTTCCACCGGCCTGAAGGATGGTGACAAGGTTGTAACAGATGGCACAGATCATCTGCGCGCTGGCATTAAAGTCACCATTCCTGCACAAACCACCCCAGCATCGGATTCCGCAGCAAAGTGAACCCATCAGCCCTTTTTATTCGCAGGCCGGTTGCCACTACTCTGCTTATGCTGGCCATTTTTATGGCTGGCCTGCTGGGCTACCATTTTCTGCCCGTTTCCGCCCTGCCTCAGGTAGATTATCCAACCATTACGGTTGAAACATTCTACCCCGGTGCCGGGCCGGATGTGATGTCTACCTCTGTTACCGCTCCGCTGGAAACCCAGTTTGGCCAAATGCCGGGGCTAGACCAGATGACATCACGATCATCTGGCGGAGCATCGGTTATTACCCTGCGCTTTGCACTGGATACCTCTATCGATGTGGCGGAACAGGAAGTTCAGGCAGCTATCAACCAAGCCAATTCCCTGCTGCCAACAGACCTGCCAGCCCCTCCGGTTTACGCCAAGGTAAACCCGGCTGATACACCTGTGCTTACGCTGGGCATTACATCCTCCACCATTCCGCTACCCGAAGTGGAAGACTATGTGGATACGCGTCTGGCACAGAAAATCAGCCAGATTTCTGGCGTGGGGTTGGTGACGCTTTCTGGTGGCAACCGCAAGGCTATTCGGGTGCGGGTGAACATTCCCAAGCTCACATCCTATGGGATGGATCTGGACACGTTACGCACCACCATTGGCAACGTGAACGTAAACTCCCCTACCGGTACGTTTGATGGCCCGCAAAAGGCCGCCACGTTGCAGGTGGATGGGCAGATTACCAGCGCAGATGTGCTGCTTAATCAGGTTATTGCCTACCAGAACAGCGGCCCCATCCGCCTGCGTGATGTGGCAACCGTGGTTGTGGGCGCAGAAAACACGCAGCTTGCGGCGTGGTCTAACCTGACACCTGCGCTCATCATGAACGTGCAGCGCCAGCCCGGCGCCAACGTGATTTCCGTGGTGGATAACGTAAAGGCCACCCTGCCTGCCCTGCGGGAAACACTACCTCCGGGTATTGATATTACCCCGCTGACAGACCGCACAACCACCATCCGCGCTTCTGTATCCGATGTACAGGGTGAACTGTTTTTATCTCTCGCGCTGGTTGTGGCAGTTATTTTTGTATTCCTGCGCAATATCCCTGCCACCATTATTCCCAGCCTGTCTGTGCCGCTTTCCATTATCGGCACGCTGGCAGTGATGTATCTGCTGGATTTCTCGCTGGATAATCTGTCGCTCATGGCGCTTACGATCGCCACCGGCTTTGTGGTGGATGATGCCATTGTCATGATCGAAAACATCTCCCGCTACGTGGAAGCAGGAGAAGACCGGATGACAGCCGCCTTGAAAGGGGCTGGGGAAATTGGCTTTACCATTATCTCGCTGACAATCTCGCTGATTGCGGTGTTGATTCCGCTGCTGTTCATGGGGGATGTGGTGGGCCGCCTGTTCCATGAATTTGCGCTTACGCTGGCTGTGACCATCATTCTGTCTGCTGTGGTCTCGCTTACGCTGGTGCCGATGATGTGTGCGCGCATTCTTTCCGAACGTGTGCATGATGCTGGCTCTGCCACAACGGCATTCCAGCGCTGGTCTGCCCGGATGGAAGATTACACGGAAAAACTGATTGCCGGGTATGACCGCATACTGGATGTGGTGCTGGCCCACCGTGTGCTCACCCTGTGCGTGGCCGTGGGCACACTGGTGCTTACGGGTGTGCTGGCGTGGGTTATCCCCAAAGGGTTCTTTCCTGCGCAGGATACAGGGGTTATTCAGGGCATCTCCGTTGCCTCACAAACCATCTCTTTTGAGAGCATGAAGGAGCATCAGCAGGAACTTGCCAAAGTGCTGCTGAAAGACCCGGATGTGGTCTCGCTTTCTTCCTTTATTGGGGTAGATGGGCAGAACGCTACGCTCAATCAGGGCCGGTTCCTCATTAACCTCAAACCGCATGATGACCGTACAAGTACCGCAGCGCAAATTGCCCGCCGCCTGGCAGATGAAACCGCACAGGTCGCCGGTATCAAACTGTATATGCAGCCTATTCAGGATCTCTCTCTGGATACAACGGTTACAGCCACGCAATACCAGTTCCTGTTGGAAAACCCCGAATACAGTGCCTTTGAAACATGGGTGCCCAAACTGCTGGACCGCCTAAAGCAGGAACCTGCGCTTTCTGATGTCACATCGGATTTGCAGGCATCTGGGCTGGTGGCAAAGGTTACGCTGGATAGAGCCACTGGGGCGCGCTATTCCATTACGCCGCAAACCGTTGATAACGTGCTGTATGACAGCTTTGGCCAGCGGCAGATTTCCACCATCTATACGCAGTCCAACCAGTATCGCGTTATTCTGGAAGCAGACTCGCAGTTTCAGACCAACCTGACCTCACTCTCCCAACTTTATCTGCCGGGTATCAGCGGCAATTCGGGGGAAAGTGTTTCTGGCCCCACGCGTTCGCCCACCTCCGGGTTGGTGCCGCTGGCTGCTGTTACCACCGTTACGCAGGAAACAGCCCCCCTGCTGCTCACGCATTTTGGGCAGTTCCCCGCCACCACCATTTCCTTCAATTTGAGCGATGGTTACGCGCTGGGGGATGCAACGACCGCCATCCGCAAGGTAGAAAAAGAAATAGGTCTGCCCTCCGCCTTCCAGACATCGTTCCAAGGCACTGCGGCAGCGTTTGAAGGCTCACTCAGCAACGAGCTGTTCCTTGTGGCTGCGGCGCTGATAGCCGTGTACATCGTGTTGGGCATTCTGTACGAAAGCTTTGTGCACCCGGTTACCATTTTGTCCACCCTGCCCTCCGCCGCCATTGGTGCGCTGCTTACGCTAATGATTGCAGGCGTGGATCTGGATATTATGGGTATTATCGGCATTGTACTGCTGATTGGTATTGTGAAGAAAAATGCCATCATGATGATCGACTTCGCGCTGGAAGCCGAACGTGTGCATGGCATGGACTCCCTGCAATCCATCCGCACCGCTGCCACGCTGCGTTTTCGCCCTATTTTGATGACAACCCTTGCCGCCATGCTGGGTGCCGTGCCTATGGTGATCTCCCACGGCACGGGTTCGGAACTACGCTACCCTCTGGGGCTGAGTATTATTGGCGGGCTGGCACTTTCCCAGTTGCTTACGCTGTTCACCACGCCGGTTATCTATCTGGCGCTGGATACACTGGCCCATAAATTCAATGCCATGCGGCATCGGCATAGCCAGCCTTCTGCCCCACCTCCGGCTGATGGACATTCCGCACCATGAGCATAAGCCGGCTGTTTATTGACCGGCCCGTGGCCACCATTCTGCTTACGGTGGCCATGTTGCTGGGGGGCATTTTAGGCTACCGGACACTGCCGGTATCTGACCTGCCGAATGTGGATTTTCCGGTCATTATGGTACAGGCCACACAGGCCGGTGGTAGCCCGGAAGAAATTGCCAGTTCTGTGGCGGCCCCGCTTGAGCGGCATTTGGGTCAGATTGCGGATGTGACGGAAATGACGTCACAATCCTCACAAAACACCACACGCATCATGCTGCAATTTTCTCTCTCGCGCGATATCAACGGCGCTGCGCGAGATGTGGAAGCCGCCCTTCAGGCAGCCCATGCAGATATGCCTTCCTCCCTGCGGCAAAACCCAACGTACCGTAAAGCCAACCCCAACGGCGCGCCCATTCTGATTTTAACCCTAACATCAGATACACATACGCGCCCGCAGCTTTATGATTACGCCACCAACGTGTTGGTGCAGCATCTTTCCTCCGTAGCAGGGGTTGGTCAGGTAGAAATCAGCGGGAGTGCGCTGCCGGCTATCCGTGCGGAAATAAACCCCCTGCCGCTTTACCGCTATGGCATCAGCTTTGAAGACGTGCGCGCAGCCTTGGCCTCGGCCAATGCCCATACCCCCAAAGGTATTATTGATCAGGGTGGCATGCGCTTTACGCTGGATACGAATGATCAGGTCAGCAAAGCGCAGGATTATCGAGATCTGATTATTGCATGGCGCAATAGTCGGCCCGTGCGGCTGGCGGATATTGCCCAAGTGCGTGACAGCGTGGAAGACCTACGCAACGCAGGGTATTACAACGGCCAAGATTCAGTTATTGCCATAGTGTTCCCACAGGCTGGGGCCAACGTGATCCATACGGTGGATCAGATCAACGCCAAGTTGCCTATGCTCAAGGCCGCCCTGCCCGGTGGGGTGGATTTGCATGTAGGGCTGGATCGCTCCCTTACCATTCGTGCCTCTCTGGCAGATACACAGTTTACACTGGTTATTTCCGTGGTGCTGGTTGTGCTGATGGTGCTGCTGTTCCTGCACTCTGTTAGAATGACGCTTATTCCCGCCATTGTGGTGCCAGCTTCTATTGTGGCCACCTTTGGGGTGATGGCAATGTTTGGCTATTCGCTGGACAACATGTCCCTTATGGCGCTTACGGTTTCTACCGGCTTTGTGGTGGATGATGCCATTGTGGTGGTGGAAAACATTGCCCGCTACATAGAGCAAGGCCTTGCCCCGCGTGATGCCGCCATAAAAGGCAGTGGCGAGGTGGCTTTTACCGTTTTCTCCATTTCCATTTCGCTTATTGCGGTTTTTCTGCCCATTCTGCTGATGGGTGGTCTTGCGGGCCGGTTATTCCACGAATTCGCCATGACGGTCAGCATCACCATCATTATTTCCATGGTGTTGTCTCTCACCCTTACGCCCATGATGGCCGCTTACCTGTTGGCCCCACGTGCATCTTCGCTTGAAACACAGGAGCGTCCTCCGCTTTCTGCCCGCGTGGCGGCACGTATTACCCGTGCGTTGGATAAACTTCAGGCTGGATATGCGTATTCGCTAGATGTGGCGCTGCGGCATAGCAAGCTGGTGTTGCTAAGCCTGCCCTTTACGCTGGCACTGATTGTTGCACTGTTTATTCTCATGCCCAAAGGCTTCTTCCCGGTGGAAGATACGGGCCTGTTGATGGGACATTTGCGGGGGGATCAGTCCATCTCTTTTGGCGCACTCAGCAAAAAGCTGGCTGATGTGCAAAAGGCCATTCTGGCGGAACCGGAGGTGCAAAGTGTTTCCTCCTTTATCGGTGGGCGCGGTTCCTCCAACCAAGCCAATCTGTTCCTGCAGTTACAGGACAAAAGCAAGCGTTCGGATACGCCAACAGACCTTATCAACCGTATCAGCAAGCGGTTGAGCAAACTGGTGGGGGCTGATTTCTACCTGATGGAACCCGGTGCCGTACGTGCGGGTGCCCGGCAGAGCAATGCGTCCTACCAATATACATTGGAGGGTGAAAACGCATCCGAGCTTTATACATGGACAGATAAACTCCAAAGTGAACTGCGCCACCACTCGGAACTGACCGATCTTTCATCCGACGTGCAGCAGGGTGGTTCTGCCATGAGCGTGGATATAGACCGCGATACCTCCGCACGTGTCAGCATCACGCCTCAGCTGCTTTCCAACACGCTGTATGATGCCTTCGGGCAACGCGCGGCCTCAGTTATCTACAACAGGCTCAATCAGTATCGCGTAGTCATGGAAGCTGATCCGGTGCTGTGGTCTAACCCCCATAGCCTGATGCAGGTGTGGGTCAGTGTGGCTGGTGGCACAGCAGGTGGTGGCACACAATCCAACACCATACGTGTGCGCAACACCAGCGGGCTGGATGCCGCAGGCAGTAGCTCGGAATCCTCCCTGAGTTCGGAATCCTTCAAAAACCAGATTGCCAACGCACTGGCTGGTGGTGCCGGGGCTTCCAGCGGTTCCGCCGTCAGCACCTCTTCTGAAAGCATGGTGCCACTTACGCTGGTTTCACAGATTGTGCAGACACGCACCCCCCTTTCGGTCAACCATCAGGGTATGGCAGTGGCTTCCACTATCTCCTTCAATCTGGCCAAGGGGGTTTCGCTCAGTACGGCAACACAGATTATCAATGCTGCTCAGGTTACGTTGCACATGCCCTCTACCATCCACGGCAGCTTTGCGGGAAATGCCGCACAGTTCCAGAAGGCCGTGAATGATGAGCCCCTGCTGATCCTGGCAGCTCTATGCGCCGTGTATATTGTTCTGGGTATTCTGTACGAAAGCTACCTGCACCCGCTCACCATTCTTTCCACTCTGCCTTCTGCGGGTGTTGGGGCGCTGCTGGCGCTGCAACTGGCTGGTGAAGAGTTCTCGCTTATTGCCATGATCGGGGTGATTTTACTGATTGGCATTGTGAAGAAAAACGCCATCATGTTGGTGGACTTTGCCCTTGTGGCAGAACGTGAACATGGCATGTCTTCACTTGAGGCCATTCGTACTGCCTGCCTGCTCCGCTTCCGCCCCATTATCATGACATCCGCTGCCGCAGCACTGGGGGCAGCCCCGCTGATGATCACCAATGGCTATGGGGCAG
The DNA here is from genome assembly GCF_001766235.1 of Acetobacter ascendens. Classification (NCBI taxonomy): domain Bacteria; kingdom Pseudomonadati; phylum Pseudomonadota; class Alphaproteobacteria; order Acetobacterales; family Acetobacteraceae; genus Acetobacter; species Acetobacter ascendens. Next base: position 554,676 of record NZ_CP015164.1, on the reverse strand, counting down.
AACTGCGCCACCCGTTGGGCATTGCCATTGTGGGTGGGTTGCTCGTCAGTCAGGCACTTACGCTTTACACCACCCCTGTTATTTATCTTACGCTTGATACGTGGCGACTGCACGTTCAGAAAATACGCCTGCGCTCTTTCTTTTCTCGCACCTCCCGGCAGGATAGCTGATGGTTTCGCCTTCTTTTTCCAGCATGATGCTCAAACACAAAAAACTGTCCCGCCGCGCTGCCAGCCTTATGGCACCACTGGCGCTTATGGGCTGCATGGTTGGCCCCAATTACAAACGCCCTTCGGCCATTATCTCTCCGCAGTTTAAGGAGCTTCGGCCTGCTGCTGGCTGGAACTATGCGCAACCCAGCTTGGCCGCCATTCCCAAAGGCGCGTGGTGGACGTTGTATAATGACCCGCTGTTGAACCAGCTTGAATCTCAGGTTGAAATCAACAACCAGAACGTGGCGCAGTATGAGGCCAGATACCGCAATGCCCGCGCTGCTATTAACGCCATACGGGCAGAACTATATCCTACGTTAAGCGGTGCCCTCTCCTTCAACCGTCAGAGTTCTGGCCGTGGCTCTCGCTCATCGGGCACGATCATCAATTACGGAGATACAACGTCATCCGTTGCCTCCAACACCACTGAAAACACCTATGCAATGGGGGCTTCAGCCTCGTGGGATCTGGATTTGTGGGGCAATATCCGCCGCCAGATTCAGGCTCAGGTCACAGAGGCTCAGGCTTCTGCGGCTGATTTGGCCAATGCCAAACTCTCCTATCAGGCACAGTTGGCAACAGCCTATTTTAACCTGCGGTATCAGGACAGCTTGCACGATCTGCTGCAAAAAAACGTAGATTTTTACGAGCGCTCCTACCAGATTACCAAAAACCAGTATGATGCGGGCACGGCTGACCCCACCACCCTAATGCAGGCCAAAACGCAGCTTGAACAAACTCGTGCTCAAGCCACCGCAACAGATGCCGCCCGCGCAGGATATGAACACGCCATTGCCATTCTGATGGGCAAATCTCCGGCAGATCTTTCCATCCCACATGGTGCACTCACGCGCGATATTCCGGCTATTCCCGTTGCTGTGCCCTCAGAGCTTCTGCAACGTAGGCCAGATGTTTCTGCCGCAGAACGTAGGATGGAAGAATATAACGCCCAGATTGGCGCAGCACTTGCAGCCTTTTACCCAGACGTAAAACTAACGGCCAGCTACTCCTACAGTGGTGACCCGGTAGGGGCGCTGGTGCAGGTAGCCAACCGTATTTGGGCCTTGGGCGCTTCCGCCACGGAAACCTTGTTTGAAGGTGGTGCACGTACCGCTGCCGTGCGTGAAGCCAACACCAATTACAATTACTACGTGGCTGCCTACCGCCAGACCGTACTAACCGCCCTGCAACAGGTGGAAGATCAGCTTGCCAACCTGCGCGTGCTGGCAGATCAGGCAGACCAGCAGGCCGTTGCTGTAGAAGCAGCCAACAAGGCTGTGCAGATTTCCTTCAACCAGTACATGGCTGGCACCCAGATTTACACCACGGTGATTACGGCGGAAGTAACAGCTCTTTCCAACGCAGAAACGGCGCTGCAAATTCAGCAAAGCCGCATTCTGGATTCCGTCACGCTGATTGAGGCTCTTGGCGGTGGATGGGATGCTTCCTCCCTGCCTAGCAAAGATTCCATGCAGACAGACAACCCCCTTCTGCCTTCCTTTATTCAGAAGGACAAAAACTAGGGTTTGCCGCATTTCGGCTACACAAACAAAAACCCCCGGCCTTTGCAGACCGGGGGTTTTTCATGTGGAGGGATCGAAGAACCCTTGATTGATGTGCTTGGCCGGTAATTTCTGGGTTTTGGCGATTTGATTGACGGTTTTTGCGATGGCGTCCAGTCTGCGTTTTGAGCAGATTGGGAGTTGTCTCTCGCTGGATGGCTATGCGCTCGCGTTCAATCTTTCGAGGAAGAGGAGGCGGCGCATATTGTAGACGATATTGGCGAGCCCGATCCTCATGGTGGCTCGACTGATACCGACAGTCCGGACAAACAGCCCCGTCTGTGACTTCTGATCGGCAAAGACATGCTCGACACGCGAGCGGATGACCGACTTTCCAGCATTTGATTTCTGGATATGCCGGGGCATAGGCTTGAGATGCGGCTTTTTGCGATGAACCTTGGAGACAAAGCCCTGCTTTTCCATGAAGTCTTCGTTGTCTTTTGAGCGATAGGCCGTGTCGGCCCAGACACTTGAGGCCGTATTGGTTTTATCCAGAAGCCCCTCTCTCAATCGCGCGCCATCACTGGCAGCGGCATGCGTTGTTTTCCATTTGCGGATGAACCGGTATTTCCGATCGATGGAAACATGCGATTTATAGCCAAAGAACGGGATGGCGAGATCGCTGGATGGCATGGTTCCATCATCCTGCCGCTTCGCCTTCGTGAACTTCAGTGTCCAGCGCGCATGACGATCCTTGTGCGACAGCTTTGCGGGTTTGTCCTGCCAGTCTTCAGGAATACGGCCTGCTCGCAGATCCGCTTTCTCTGCATTGGTGTTCCGCTGCTTCGGAGCCGCTACCAGCGTGGCATCCAGGATCTGGCCTGACATCGGCAAATACCCGGCGTTACGCAGGGTCGCATCAAAGCGGTCAAACAGCCTTTCAATGGCACCCGCCTGTGTCAAACGCTTTTGACACAGCCAGACCGTTTTGGCATCCGGCACCCGATCTGAAAGTCCCAGCCCAAGGAAACGCATAAAGGAGAGGCGATCGTTGATCAGATATTCCGTCCGCTCATCAGACAAATTGTTGAGCGTCTGGATCACCAGGATCTTGAACATCAGCACAGGATCAAATGGCGGTCGTCCGCCCTTGCTTCCATCGGAATACGCCAGGGCCTTGTCCAGATCAGGACGGAACGCTTCAAAATCCACAGTCCGGGAAAACGCTTCGAGCTGATCGCCAAGCCCACTCAGCCGGGCAAGACGCTCTTCAACATCAAAGAAACCAGACTGCTTCATATCGCCATTCCCTCAATCAACGCAGAAGAAATAGAATCATACAGAAGACCTCAAAACCAGGGGGTTTTTAGAACCCTCCATGTTCTGGTTATTCAGAACCTGTTATTTTGTAATGGCGCGCCCAGCCAGCAAGGCCACCACCAGAAAAACAACAAAAAGAATAATTGCAATAAAGAACAGGATTTTTGCCATTCCTGCGGCTGCGGTGGAAATGCCGCCAAAACCGAACAGCCCCGCAATAAGGGAAATAACCAGAAAAAACAGTGCCAGCTTCAGCATGTAATCATCTCCTTCATACTTTCAGGCAGAGTTTTTCTGACTGAAAGACGTCTATCAAAAACCTCAACGTCGCCGACGCAGCAGGCCACCAACAATAAAACTGAAAATCCCCACAACCGGCAGGATCAGGAATGGCCGGTCAATCACCACATCTTTCACTGCTTCTGTTGCAGCACAACGCTTGCCTGGGTTCATTTCATCATAACTGGGGAGTTGGCTGAACAAGCCTTCCGCACCATCCTGAACACGGCCAATGCCTTCTTCCAGCGCGTAATCCTTTGTGTTGTCATCGCTCATGCGATGTCTCCCCGTTTTGTTGCATGTGAACGCACGACACCCCGCAAAGGATGCCGTGTTATGTTTATTTATATGCTTTTCAACTAAATTTCAGCAGAACGCCAGTACGGAGCGCCACCGGGGTCTTTTTCCCCTGCAATCATGGCGCGTAAACGGGCAGCATATGTTCTGAAAGCTGTGCTTTCGGGGTTTCTTTCATCCATTGTAATGGCAATTTCCCCCGTAATGCCTGCTGGTGGGCCACCTGCCAGCACCACCACGCGTGTGGCAAGGCGCAAGGCTTCCTCAATATCATGCGTTACAAACAGCACGGTTTTATGTGTTTGCATCCAGATACGCTGGAGTTCTTCTTGCAGGCTGCTACGTGTAATGGGGTCTAGCGCGCCAAAGGGCTCATCCATCAACAGCAGATCAGGGTTTACGGTAAAAGCACGGGCAACTCCTACACGCTGGCGCTGACCACCGGACATGCGGCGTGGCCACCGGTCTGCTGCTTCCTCCAGCCCCACCAGTTTGAGCGCATCCATAGCGCGGGTACGCTTTTCTTCACGCGTGAGGCCCAAGCCTTCCAGCCCGAACTCAACATTTTTCAGCACAGAGCGCCACGGCATAAGCCGCGCATCCTGAAACACCAAGGCACGCCGGCGCCGTTTGGTGCCTGTTTCTTCTGCATTTGTTGTGCAGGCCGAACCGCCTACTGTGCCTTCCGTAGGCTGCATCAGCCCCATAAACACGCGCAACAATGTGGATTTACCCACACCAGATGGGCCTAAAAGCGCAACAAATTCGCCCTGCTCCAATGTCAGGCTGACATTGCGCAGTACAAAATTAGCCCCGCCATCATGCGAGAGGCCGACATTATCCAAGCTGGCAACACTATGTTTTTCGCTCATGGTTGCCACCTCAGCACGCGCTTTCTTACAAACCCGAACAGAAAATCAGTTACCGCATAAAGCAGGGCCATGGTGAGCATGTAAACAACCACAACATCGGTTGCCAGCAAGCTGGAGGCCTGCATCATTCGCGCACCAATACCGGGAACACCAAACAGCTCCGCCGCCACAACAGACATCCAGCCCTGCCCCAAGCCTGTGCGTAGGCCAGACATAAGGCCGGGAGAGGCCGCAGGCAGCACCACTTTGAACAAGCGGCCAAAAAAGCTGCCATGCCCAAAAGCGGCAGCCAGTTCATACAGCTCTGGGTCCACCCCGCGCACTGCGCTATGAGCCGCGTAAAAGTTGATCCAGAAGACCGAAATGGCGATGACAAAAGTGGCGCCTGATGTGTTCAGACCAAACCATAAAATGGCAAAAGGCACCCACGCCAAACCCGGCACGGGGCGCAGCAGCCGGACAATACCTTCCAGTAAACCATCCACAACAGCCAGCATTCCGCACAGAATACCTAAACCAGCCCCCAGCACGGAACCAATAAGCAGGCCCAACAGATAATGATGCAGACTGTCTAGAATGGCCTGTTGCCAAAAGCCTCCGCGCACTTCATCCAGCCAGGCTGGCTCAAGTGAACTGGGAGCAGGCACCATACCAGAAGGCAGCAACCCTGTTCGGACTGCTGTCTCCCACCCTCCAAAAAAGACGATAAGCCCAACAAGACCTAACGCCCATTTTGTTGAAAACGAAACTTTATCCCTCACTGCTGGCTCTGCTTCCACATCTCCAGATCAAACAGGCCATCCACTGGCTCGGCTTTGCGCAAAAGCCCCTGTTCAACCTCAAAATCCTGCAACTGACGCACGCCTTCTACAATACGCGCAGGATCGCTCACAAAATGCTGTGCAGAGCGTACAAGGGCCTTTTGTAGCACTTCTTCCTTCAGCATACCGCCACCCAGTGCCGTGCGCACGAAAGGAGCTGCTTCATCCGGGTGCTGGGCCACCAAGGTGTTGGCTTTAACAAACAGGCCTGTGAGCGTTTTTGCCCACGGAACTTCAGTTGGTTTTACAATAGCCAGAACAGAACCCGGCTGATCGGGCAGCATATCATGCCCAGTGGCCAGAATTCTGGCTTCCGGCACGCGCATTTTTGCAACTGTTAAAGAAGGTTCGCGCAATACGGCGGCATCTACTGCACCAGCCAGAAACGCCTGCTGTGCGGCATCAATATCTACACCGGCAATGTTGATAACAGAGGCTGGCTGCGCAATATCAAGGCGTTTTTGCAGCCAATAACGCAGCATGATATCCGGCACAGAACCGGCTGGCTGTGCAGCAACCCTTGGCAGATGGCCTTGCTCCTGCTTGAACTTGGCAAAGCCGTCCTTAATGACCTGAGCAGACAAGCCACCTTCTTGCCCCTCTGGCATCATTTGTGCCAATGGGCCGCGCGCCACCAACTCCAATTCTTCAACCGAGCCAGAAGCAACAACCTTAACATCCACGCCATGCGCACGCGCCTGCAACAGCGGCAGTACACCCGCCACGTAGGCATCAATCCGCCCGGATACCAAAGCCTGAATAGCCTGCGGGCCAGAGCCAAAACGCACAAGCTGCAAATCCAGCCCAGCCTGCTTAGCCCAGCCTTCACCATCCAGAACAAACAGAGCGGATGAACCCAGAACAGGAATATACCCAATACGCACCGGGGTTCCGGCCCGTGCCTGCTGTGTCAGCCCTACAAAAAGCAGGCTGATCACCAGCATAATCCGCAGAAAAACTCGCCTCATAATGCCACCGTGTTTGTTTACGCCATTCATTTTGCAATTACTAACGTGCCACAAGGCTATATTGTCAATATAGCAAGTAGAAATGGTGTAAATTTTCCAGCCAATTTCACGATATAAAATCGCATCACTAGGGCACTTAATATAAAGCATAAAAAAAGGCCGGCCCATTTCTGAGCCAGCCTTTTTCTAAAAACCGGATGAGTAGCTTATGCAGCCAGATCCTGCTTTTCTTCTGCTTCCGGACGTGGGCCGCTGTCCTGCCCTTTGGCAGAAACATCGCGATCAACCAGTTCGATAACAGCCATAGGTGCGGCATCGCCATAACGCACACCAGCACGCAGAACGCGCGTATAACCGCCGCTACGAGCCTTGTAGCGTTCTGCAATAGCAGTAAACAGCTTTTTCACGATCACATCATCACGCAGCATGGCAAAAGCCTGACGACGAGCATGCAGGTCGCCCCGCTTACCCAGCGTAATCAGCTTTTCAACAACCGGACGCAGTTCCTTAGCTTTAGGCAGCGTGGTGGTGATTTGTTCGTGTTTGATCAGTGCAACAGCCATATTACGAAACATGGCTGCGCGATGAGAAGAAGTAACGCCGAGCTTTCTGCCGGCAATCCCGTGACGCATAGTTCAGTTCCTACGTATCGTGTGAAAAGTCAGATCAAAACGGCTCATCAAGCCGCTTTGCCAGCTCTTCAATATTTTCCGGCGGCCAAGCCGGCACATTCATACCCAAGGACAGCCCCATAGAGGTGAGAACTTCCTTGATTTCGTTCAGGGATTTCCGGCCAAAGTTCGGAGTACGGAGCATTTCCTGCTCGCTCTTCTGCACCAGATCCCCAATGTAGATGATGTTGTCGTTCTTCAGGCAATTTGCACTACGAACAGACAGCTCAAGCTCATCCACCTTACGCAGCAGATTGCGGTTGAACGGCAGATCATCTTCAGGCTCTTCAGCCTGCACAGGGCGCGGTTCATCAAAGTTGATGAACAGCTGAAGCTGATCCTGCAGAATACGTGCAGCCAGAGCCACAGCATCTTCAGGTGTTACAGCGCCATTGGTTTCAACCGTCAGCAGCAGCTTATCATAGTCGGTCACCTGCCCAACGCGGGTAGGCTCAACTTTATAAGACACGCGCTTTACAGGGGAATAAATTGCATCCACCGGAATCAGGCCAATTGGTGCGTCTTCCGGGCGGTTAGCCGCGGCAGGCACATAGCCTTTACCCATGTTAACAATAAACTCCATGCCCAGCTTAACGCCATCGTCCAGCGTGCAGATAACAAGATCGGGGTTCATGATCTCGATATCATGGCCGGTCTGGATCTGACGGGCACGCACTTCACCGGGGCCTGTGGCCGTCAGCATCATACGCTTTGGCCCTTCGCCATGCATACGCAGTGCCAGCTGCTTGATGTTCAGCACGATGTCCGTAACATCTTCCCGAACACCTGCAACAGACGAGAACTCATGCAGCACGCCGTCAATCTGCACAGCAGTAACAGCCGCACCCTGAAGCGAGGACAGCAGAACACGCCGCAGCGCATTCCCCAGTGTCATCCCGAACCCGCGTTCCAGAGGTTCTGCAACCACGGTTGCGATGCGTGCTGGCTCCACACCGGATTCGACCTCAAGCTTTTCAGGCTTGATCAGAGATTGCCAGTTTTTCTGAAGGACCAAGGTACCGGCCTTTCAATACGAAAAACCACTGCAATCGCAGCGATTTCTCTGAAGTGGACACAACAACCGGAAGACAGCCTAATGAATAAGCTGTCTTCCTGCTCAGGACTTAGACGCGGCGACGCTTACGCGGGCGGCAGCCATTGTGCGGAACCGGCGTCATATCGCGGATGGAGGTGATGGTGAAACCAACAACAGCCTGCAAAGCACGCAGTGCGCTTTCACGCCCTGACCCAGGACCGGAAACTTCGATTTCCAGAGTTTCCATACCATGTTCGCGAGCCTTGCGACCTGCGTCTTCCGCCGCAACCTGCGCCGCATAAGGCGTAGATTTCCGAGACCCCTTAAAACCCTGTGCACCAGCGGAAGACCAAGAAATGGCATTCCCCTGCGCATCAGAGATGGTGATCATGGTGTTGTTGAACGTGGAGAGCACATGCGCCACGCCAGAAATAATGTTCTTACGCTCTTTTTTGCGAATACGCGGAGTTGCGGCTTTCGCCATGTCTTTTCTACCTCAGTCCCTGCCCAGAGCCTGCCATAGCAGGGTTAGACATCCTAACCAGTTGGATTAGCGCGTTGCTTTTTTCTTGCCTGCAATCGCCACAGCCTTGCCCTTGCGCGTGCGGGCATTGGTGTGTGTGCGCTGACCGTGCACAGGCAGACCACGACGATGACGCAGACCGCGGTAGCAGCCCAGATCCATCAGACGCTTGATGTTCATTGCGATTTCACGACGCAGATCGCCTTCAACGCGATACTTGCTGTCGATCAGTTCACGCACCTTCAGGATTTCGTCATCGCTCAGCTCATTTACCCGCTTTGCTTCCGGAATTTCCAGAGCTTTGCAGATTTCAGCAGCCTTAGTTGCGCCAATCCCGTAAATATACTGAAGCCCGATAACAACCCGTTTGTTGGTCGGGACATTCACGCCGGCAATACGTGCCACGCCTTATACTCCTGTTCGCCCGCCTTAACCACGAACGCTCATAGCCCTTGGGGCAGATTTCACTTGGTGGCCGCGAAATATACCGGCCACCGCCACAAGTCAACGAAAACGGATCACTTTTTCGTGATCAGCCCCTCGCTGGCAAGCGCATCTTCGATTTCGCCTGTCACTTCAGAGGCCGACAGCATGCCGTTAATTTTGTGCAGCCGTCCGGTTTTTTCATAAAACGGCAGAATCGGTGCCGTGAGTTTCCGGTACTCTTTCAGCCGTTCAACAACGGTTTCCCGCTTATCATCCGCCCGACGCTTAAACTCATGGCTACCGCAAGAATCACAGGTTCCTTCCACCTTAGGTGGGTTAGAGACCTCGTTGTACGTTTTGCCGCAGTTGCCACAAGTGAAGCGACCGGAAATCCGATCTGCCAGAATTTCTTCGTCTACATCCAGGAAGAGAACCGTATCGATCTTCTTCCCATCAGAAGACAGCATGCTGTCCAGCTCTTCAGCCTGCGCCAGTGTGCGCGGGAAACCGTCCAGAATGAAGCCATTCTGGCAATCTGCCTGCGCAATCCGGCTTTTCAGCATTGCAATAATCAGCTCATCAGGAACCAGTTTCCCAGCATCCATTAAAGCTTTTGCCTGCTTTCCGGTTTCAGATCCCTTGGACACTTCTGCACGCAGCATATCGCCCGTAGAAATCTGGATCAGCCCATACCGTTCTTCAAGAAGTTTGGACTGCGTACCTTTTCCCGCGCCGGGAGGGCCCAGAAAAATAATATTCATCGTCTGATGATCCTCTGCTTCCTACCGCCGCGCGATTTACGCATAAGCCCCTGATATTGATGCGCCACCAGATGAGACTGAATTTGTGTGACCGTATCAATAGTTACAGACACAATAACAATCAGACTCGTTCCGCCAAAATAGAACGGTACGTTGTAGTGGCTGATCAGGATCTGAGGCAACAGACAGACTGCCACCATATACGCTGCACCGATCGTAGTCAGACGGGTGAGAATTTTATCAAAGTACGATGCCGTAGAAGCACCAGGACGCACACCGGGGATAAAACCACCCTGCTTTCTCAAATTATCGGCTGTTTCCGTCGGATTGAAGGTAACGGCCGCATAGAAATATGAGAAAAACACGATCATGGCAGCATAGAACAGCATATACAGCGGCTGCCCTTGCCCAAGCTCCTGCCCCAGAAATGAAAGCCAACCAGGCAGAGACTTGCCATTCATAAAGCCAGCAATCGTTACCGGAATCAGCAGCACCGAAGAGGCAAAAATCGGTGGAATAACGCCTGCAGTATTCACTTTCAGTGGCATATGGGTTGTATCACCCCCAAACATCCGCTGCCCCATCTGGCGTTTTGGATACTGGATAACAACCCGGCGTTGCGCCTGCTCCATGAACACAATGAACATGATGGTAAGCGCTGCGAGAACCAAGAAAAGCAGCACAAAAAACGGCGAAAGTGCGCCCGTGTAGCCAAGCTGAAAAAGACTTGCCAGTGCATGCGGCAGGTTGGCCACAATACCCGCAAAGATAATGAGTGAGATCCCATTCCCCACGCCGCGCGCGGTAATCTGCTCACCCAGCCACATCAGAAACATGGTTCCGCCAACAAGCGTGGTTACGCATGAAAGCAAAAAGAACATACCTGGATGAACAACAGCAGCGCCTGCAGCGCTATGTACATTCTCCAGCCCAACCGCTATCCCATACGCCTGAAACAGCGCGATAAGAACAGTTAGGTAACGTGTATACTGATTAAGCTTTTTACGCCCCTGTTCACCTTCCTTCTTGAGAGCCTCAAGAGAAGGCACAGCAGTAGACATAAGCTGCACAATAATAGACGCAGAGATATATGGCATGATGTTCAGTGCGAACACGGTCATACGCCCAAGCGCACCCCCCGTGAACATGTTGAACATGCCCAGAATACCACCCTGATGCTGCGCCAGAAGCTGCCCCATAACTGTGGCATCTACCCCCGGAACCGGGATGTATGCGCCCAAGCGGTAAACAATCAGCGCACCCAGCGTAAACCAGATTCGCTTTTTAAGTTCAGTCGCTTTGGCAAAAGAGCCTACATTAAAGTTGGCAGCCAGTTGTTCGGCCGCGGAAGCCATGCATCCGTCCTTTCATACAAACAGCGCCACCACGGCTGTGGAGACGCTGGCACAATCGCCTGAAAAATTCAGACAACATTCTGAGAAGGAACAAGAAAGGAGAACAGTGCGAACACTGCTCTCCTTTTTGCAACATCAGGAAGCGCTGGCTTCAGCAGCTTTTGGCTGCAGCAGCTTAACACTACCTCCGGCTTTTTCTACTGCTGCAACAGCGGAAGCTGATGCGCCAGAGACTTCAAACGTAACAGCTTTTGTCAGCTCACCTTCGGCCAGAATGCGCACGCCAGCATATTTGCCAGTGCCAACCAGACCAGCTTTTTTCAAAGCTTCTTCAGTAACTGCTGCATCTGCTGCAAGTTTGCCATCAGCCAGGGCTTTTTCCACCGCGCCAAGGTTTACAGGAGCATAAACCTTACGGAAGATGTTTTTGAAACCACGCTTTGGCAGACGACGGTAGATAGGAAGCTGACCACCTTCAAACCCGTTCAGGGAAACCCCTTCACGAGCTTTCTGGCCTTTTACACCCCTACCAGACGTCTTACCCTTACCAGAACCAATACCGCGCCCAAGACGCTTCTTCCGGTAACGGGAACCTTCGTTATCACGAAGTTCGTTCAGCTTCATTTCAATCCTCCACCTTCACCAGGTGAGCCACTTTGCGTACCATACCCCGGACAGACGGGGTATCTTCCAGAACGCGTTCACGGCCAATCTTGTTCAGACCCAGACCGATCAAAGTTGCCTGCTGCCCAGGCTTACGTCCGTTACCGGACGCAATCTGCACAACCTTAAAGGTTTTTTTATCAGACATCAGCGCCCTCCGCAGCAACTGCCTGTTCACGCTTACCGAAGATTTCAGCAACCTTCTTACCGCGACGGCTAGCTACAGAACGTGGGCTGGCACAACGTGTTAGCGCATCAAAGGTTGCCTTAACCATGTTGTGCGGGTTCCGGGTGCCCAGAGACTTCGCAACAACATCGTTAATACCAAGGCTTTCAAACACAGCACGCATCGGACCACCAGCGATGATCCCCGTCCCTGCTTCGGCTGACCGCAGCACAACCTTACCGGCACCGAAGTGACCAGCAACATCATGATGCAGTGTACGGCCTTCCTTCATCGGGACACGGATCATGCCACGTTTGGCGCGTTCCGTAGCCTTACGAATTGCTTCAGGAACTTCGCGCGCTTTACCTGCACCGTAGCCAACACGCCCTTTCTGGTCACCAACGACAACCAGAGCGGCGAAAGCAAACCGACGACCACCTTTAACCACTTTCGCAACGCGATTGATGGTTACCAGCTTGTCAACCAGTTCATCCCCTTCGCGTTCACGCTCACGGCCGCCTCGACCGCCTTCTCTTGGTTCACGAGCCATTCCGTGATCCTTTCCTCAGAAGGAGAGACCGCCCTCACGGGCCGCCTCTGCCAGGGCCTTGACGCGCCCGTGATAAAGATAAGACCCCCTGTCGAACACGACCTGAGATACACCTGCAGCAACGGCGCGCTGTGCAACCAGCTTACCGACAGCGCCAGCGCTTTCCTGCGTCGAACCTTTTTTCAGATCCGTCTGCAGCTCCTTATCCAAGGAGGACGCTGAGGCCAGAGTGCGGCCCTGCGCATCGTCGATCACCTGAGCATAAATGTTCTTGCCAGACCGGAAAACAAACAGACGCGGGCGCCCACCTGCCTTGCGGCGCAGCTGAAAACGGAGACGCGCCCGACGGCGGTTCCGCAATTCCTGCTGAGTGCTCATTATTTCTTCTTGCCTTCCTTACGACGAATGGTTTCCGTTTCGTACCGAACACCTTTGCCCTTGTAAGGTTCAGGCTTACGGAAGCTGCGGATATCAAGGGTAACCTGCCCAACCCGCTGCTTATCGATCCCTTCCACCACAATAGCCGTCGGACGCGGCGTAGAAATCTTGATGCCTGCAGGAATCGGATACACAACATCATGGGAGAACCCAAGGTTCATCACCAGATTGGAACCCTGCACAGCCGCACGGTAACCTGTGCCGTTAATTTCCAGAGCCTTGGAAAAACCTTCCGAAACCCCTTTAACAGCCGCTGCGATCAGGGCACGTGTTGTACCCCACATCATGCGAGCCTGAGCAGCAGTGCCCACTGGCTGCACAACAACTTTACCATCCTGCACATCAACGGAAACATGTGAAGAAAGTGGCAGAGCCAACTCCCCCAACTTTCCTTTGGCCTTCAGAACACCATCTGCAATAGCGATGGTTACCCCTGCCGGCACTTCAACAGGATACTTGCCTACGCGTGACATTTACCCCTCCTTAGAAAACACGGCAGAGGACTTCACCGCCAACATTGGCAGCACGAGCCTCAACATCGGAAAGAACACCACGCGGCGTAGAAAGGATGGAAACACCCAGACCGGCACAAACACGAGGAAGTTCTTTAATTTTGGAATATACGCGACGGCCAGGGCGTGAAACGCGCTGGATTTCGCGGATAACCGGCTCACCGTCAGTATATTTCAGCTCGATATGCAGCTGAGCAATACCCTTACGGACGTCTTCACGCTTATAGCCACGAATGTAGCCTTCACGCTGCAGAGCTTCCAGAACACTCACGCGCAACTTGGAAGCCGGAGCCACACAAGCATTATGACGCGCACGCTGAGCATTACGAATACGGGTGAGCATATCACCCAAAGGATCAGAAAGTGACATCTCGCGCCCTTACCAGCTTGCTTTAACCACGCCCGGAATCTGGCCTTCAGATGCCAGATCACGGAAAGCAATACGGCACAGCTCAAACTTGCGGTAGTTACCGCGAGAACGACCTGTCAGTTTGCAGCGCAAACGAACCCGCACGCGCGAACCATTGCGCGGCAGTTCAGCCAACTTCAAAGACGCATCAAACCGATCCTCCACGGGAAGAGAACGATCCATAACGATATTTTTGAGAGCTACCCGCTTCTCTTTATCCCGTGCCGCCATGCGCGCGCGCTTTGCGTTACGCAGAATGGCAGAAGTCTTAGCCATACAAATTACCTCCGGAACCCTTCGAAAACCTTCGACGGTTTTCCAAGATCACACATTAAAACACCCAGAAGGGTCTGTATCACCCCAAGAAGGGAAGATCAAACGCCTTAAGTAGGGCCTTGGCTTCTGCATCTGTCTTTGCACTGGTAACAAATACCACGTCCATGCCGCGGATTTCATCTACCTTATCGTATTCGATTTCAGGAAAGATGATCTGTTCTTTCAGACCCAGAGCAAAGTTACCACGACCGTCAAAACCTTTGGTAGCCGGCAGACCGCGGAAATCGCGGATGCGTGGCATAGCAATGGTTACCAGACGGTCAAGGAATTCATACATCCGTGCACGGCGCAGAGTGACCTTACAGCCAATCGGCAGACCTTCACGGATCTTGAAACCCGCGATAGCTTTCTTCGCCACTGTTTTAACAGGCTTCTGACCAGCAATAAGAGCCATTTCTGCAACAGCAGCATCCAGCTTCTTCTGATCGCCAGCAGCTTCACCCACGCCCATGTTCAGGACGATTTTCTCAAGGTGAGGCACCTGCATTTCATTTTTGTAACCAAACTGCTTGCGCAGGTTGGCACGCAGTTCGCTTTCATACCGCTGTTGAAAGCGCGGCAGAGAACGACCTTCCTGTTTCGCACTCATTCGTAGCCCCTCAACCTTCAATAGCTTCGCCGGTCGCCTTAGCGATGCGAACTTTTTTGCCGTTTTCCAGCACTCGGAAGCCAACACGTGTGGGCTTTTTAGAGGCCGGATCAATCAGCTTCAGGTTAGAAAGGTGAATGGGCGCTTCACGGGTAATAATCCCGCCTTCTTCACCCATGCGGCGCGCACGCTGATGGCGCTTAATCAGCGCCACGCCACGTACAACAGCACGGCTTTCAGAAGGACGAACCTCCAGAACTTCTCCCTGCGTTCCTTTGGAGGAACCGCTGATGACGACAACCGTATCGCCTTTTTTAATACGGGCAGCCATTACAACACCTCCGGCGCAAGAGAGATGATCTTCATGAACTTCTTCGCACGCAATTCACGCACAACCGGTCCAAAAATACGCGTACCAATTGGTTCCTGCTGCTTGTTAATCAGCACGGCTGCGTTTTTATCGAAACGGATAGCGCTACCATCAGGCCGACGGACAGGATAGGAAGTCCGCACGATAACAGCCTGGTGAACGTCGCCCTTCTTCACTTTCCCGCGCGGGATAGCTTCTTTAACGGAAACGACGATCACGTCGCCGACCGAGGCGGACTTCCGCTTGGAGCCGCCCAGTACCTTGATGCACTGCACCTGACGTGCGCCGGAATTATCGGCCACGTCAAGGTTGGTCTCGGGATGGATCATAACCTAAATATCCTTACGTTAAGCCGATGCACC
Organism: Acetobacter ascendens; assembly: GCF_001766235.1. Taxonomy (NCBI): domain Bacteria; kingdom Pseudomonadati; phylum Pseudomonadota; class Alphaproteobacteria; order Acetobacterales; family Acetobacteraceae; genus Acetobacter; species Acetobacter ascendens. Next base: position 539,238 of record NZ_CP015164.1, on the reverse strand, counting down.
GGCTTCCGCACCAACGACTTCGCCGTTGCGGGAAATCACAGTCCACGTCTTGCGGCGTGAAATAGGCGGACATTCAACAATCCGCACGGAGTCACCAACCTTGCAGATATTTTCTTCATCATGCGCCGCATATTTTTTAGAGCGACGAATGAATTTCTTATAGAGCGGATGCATGACGCGACGATCAACAAGAACCGTAATGGTTTTGTCCATCTTATCGCTGGTCACACGCCCGGTCAGGACGCGCCTTGGCATCGGCTAACTCTCCTCAGGCATTGGCAGCAGATGTTTTTGCACCTGCTGCAGTCTTTGTATTTTGCACCGCAATCGTCTTGATTCGTGCAATCTCACGGCGCACCGCACGCATGCGGCTCTGCGCTTCAGTCTGACCCGTGGCCTGCTGGAAACGCAGATTAAGCTGCTCACGCTTCAATTCAACCAGACGAGCTTCGAGCTCGTCTGGAGTCTTGGCGCGCAAATCGGCTGGCTTAGTTGCCTTTACCATCTCACGCATCTCCAATTCGGGTCACAAACTTGGTCTTGATCGGCAGTTTTGCTGCACCCAGAGCCAACGCTTCACGCGCCAGTTCAGGGGGTACACCTTCGATCTCGAACAGAATGCGACCTGGCTTCACACGGGCCACCCAGAATTCGGGGGAACCCTTACCGGAGCCCATACGCACTTCTGCAGGTTTTGTCGAGACCGGAAGGTCAGGAAAAATACGAATCCAGACGCGACCTGCACGTTTCATGGCACGTGTGATAGCCCGACGGGAGGCTTCAATCTGGCGTGCCGTAATACGTTCCGGCTGAAGAGCCTTCAGTCCAAACGTACCGAAGTTCAACGTGGTGCCACTTTTAGCAAGGCCGTAGATACGGCCTTTGTGGGCTTTACGGAATTTTGTCCGCTTCGGGGAAAGCATGTTGTTTTATCCCTCTCCTCAGCGCTGAGGAGCCTGTTCGGCCGCCCGGCGATCCTGAGCCATCGGATCATGAGCAAGAATTTCGCCCTTAAAGATCCAGACCTTTACACCGCAAGTGCCATAAGTGGTCTTTGCTGTGGCTGTGCCATAATCGATATCAGCACGTAGGGTGTGCAGAGGCACACGACCTTCACGATACCATTCGATACGTGCAATTTCTGCGCCACCAAGGCGACCAGAGCAGTTAATACGAATGCCCTGTGCGCCCAGACGCATTGCAGACTGCACTGCACGCTTCATAGCACGACGGAAAGCCACACGACGTTCCAGCTGCTGAGCAATGTTTTCTGCAACCAATGTTGCATCGATTTCCGGCTTGCGGATTTCAACAATGTTCAGCGCAACTTCCGTGCCTGTCATACGTGTCAGCTCCTTGCGGAGCGCATCGATGTCCTGGCCCTTCTTCCCAATCACAACACCCGGACGGGCAGCGTAAATGGTAACGCGGGGCTTTTTAGCCGGACGTTCGATAACGACACGAGACACACCAGCGCCAACCAGCTTGCGGCGCAGGAATGCACGCAGCTTCAAATCTTCATGAAGCAGCTTTGAATAGTCGGAATCGGCATACCACCGGCTATCCCACGTGCGGTTGATACCGAGCCGCAGCCCGATTGGATTGACTTTATGTCCCATACCTCAGGCCGCCTTCTGTTCGGAAGAAGCTGCTTCAGGCTCAGCAGCCCGTTCAGCTACAACAATCTTCAGGTGACTGAAAAACTTTTCAACGCGAGCAGAACGCCCACGGCCACGGGCATGAAAACGCCGCATAACAATGGATTTTCCAACTTCAGCTGTTTTCACCACCAGCTGGTCAACGTCCAGCTGGTGATTGTTTTCAGCGTTAGCGATTGCGCTTTCCAGCGTCTTTTTCACTTCCTGAGCGATACGGCGCTTAGAGAACGTCAACGTTGCAACTGCCTGAGAAGCAGGCTTGTTGCGGATCAGGCCGGCCACAAGGTTCAGCTTGCGGGGGCTAACCCGGATGTTGCGCGTAACTGCCTGCGCTTCTGTTTCCGCGAGTGTGCGCGGATGCTTCGGCTTGCTCATCTCTGCTTAGCCCCGCTTAGACTTCTTGTCAGCGCCATGCCCGTGGAATGTACGGGTCGGGGAAAATTCGCCGAACTTATGTCCGACCATGTTTTCCGTAACCTGTACGGGCAGAAACTTCTGACCGTTATAAACACCGAACGTCAGACCGACGAACTGCGGAAGAATTGTAGAACGACGTGACCAGATTTTGATCACTTCGTTACGACCCGACGCGCGGGATACCTCAGCTTTATTCAGCAGATACCCGTCGACGAACGGGCCTTTCCAGACGGAACGTGCCATCTTATATTGCCCCTTACTTGCCGGTCTTTCGACGACGGATAATCAGACTGTCCGTCCGCTTGTTGACCCGAGTTTTGTACCCTTTGGTTGGCTTGCCCCACGGCGTAACCGGATGACGGCCACCAGATGTACGGCCTTCACCACCACCATGCGGATGATCAACTGGGTTCATCACCACACCACGGTTATGAGGACGACGACCCAACCAACGGGAACGCCCTGCCTTACCCATATGCTGGTTCATGTTATCCGGATTGGACACAGCACCAACGGTAGCCATGCACTCACCACGAACAACACGCAGCTCACCAGACTGCAGCTTAATCTGGGCGTAGCCGGAATCCTTACCAACGAGCTGGGCATATGTGCCTGCAGAACGTGCTAGCTTACCGCCTGCACCCTGTTTCAGCTCGATGTTATGGATGATCGTTCCCACCGGGATGGAAGCCAGTGGCATAGCATTACCAGGCTTAATATCCACACGTGCACCAGCGATGACATTGTCACCAACTTTCAGGCGCTGCGGAGCCAGGATATATGCAAGCTCACCATCTTCGTACTTCACCAGCGCAATAAACGCGGTGCGGTTCGGATCATATTCCAGACGTTCTACCGTACCCAGAACATCAAACTTACGACGTTTGAAGTCTGCATAACGGTAAGACTGCTTATGACCACCCCCACGGAAACGGGAAGTGATACGACCGTTATTATTACGACCGCCTGTCTTGTTTTTACCTTCGGTCAACTGTTTGACCGGCTTACCCTTCCAAAGGTCAGCACGATCAACCAGCACCGTACCACGCAAGCTTGGCGTGACAGGATTAAAGTGCTTCAGAGCCATGAATTTCTACCTTCGGTCACGCCAGCTTGGCGGTAAGATCAATGGACTGACCTTCCGCAAGCTGAACGAACGCCTTCTTCACGTCAGAACGCTGCCCAACACGCCCTTTAAAGCGCTTGGTTTTTCCCTTCTGCACCAAAGTGTTGATACCAACAACCTTGACACCGAACAGCGTTTCCACCGCAACCTTGATTTCAGGCTTCGTAGCGGACATAGCCACTTTGAAAACAACCTGATTCTTTTCAGAAAGCGCCGTAGCTTTTTCCGTGATCACAGGTGTACGCACGATGTCGTACATTGCTTCACGGGAAAGACGCTCGGCTTTCTTGCGAATGGCAAGAATGTTCGTCATGCCAGGCGCTCCTTCAGTCCTTCAAGGCCGGCCTGCGTAATAGCAAGCACCTCGTGGTTCAGAATGTCGTAAACATTCGCACCAATGGTCGGCAGAATGTCGATCTTGGGCAGGTTACGGGCGGCACGACCGAAGTTCTCGTCCACAGCAGCATCCACGATCAGTGCAGATGTCCAACCCAGAGACTTCAGCTTCGTTGCCAGTTCGCTGGTTTTATCAACGCCAGAAGCAGACTGCAGCACAATCAGCTTGCCGTCTTTTGCCTTCTGAGAAAGCGCGGAGATCAGGCCAAGGCGACGCACTTTTTTCGGCAGGTCGTAGCCGTGATCACGCACGACTGGACCATGCACTGCCCCACCGGTACGATACTGCGGCGCACGCAAGGAACCCTGACGGGCGCTACCCGTGCCTTTCTGGCGATACGGCTTTTTGGTGGTGCCGGACACTTCGCCCATGCCCTTCACCTTGTGCGTGCCAGCACGGCGCTTTGCCAGCTGCCAGTGCACAACACGAGCCATGATATCTGCACGCGGTGCTACGGCGAAAATTTCGTCCGGAAGTGTTGCAGAACCAGCGCTGCTGTTGTCTAGCGTCTTGATTTCGATTTCCATGACCTCAGCCCTCCGCCTTCACGAGGCCGGCCGGATAAGGCGCGTCACCATGGCGGGCTTTTTTAATGGCGTCACGGATCAGAACAACACCGTTCTTCGCTCCTGGCACGGAGCCACGAACCATGATCAGATTCTTTTCCGGATCGACCGCTGCGATTTCCAGATTCAAGGTGGTCACGCGTTCATCACCGAGATGACCAGCCATCTTCTTGTTCTTAAAGGTCTTGCCGGGATCCTGGCGATTACCGGTCGAACCATGCGAACGGTGCGAAATAGACACACCATGCGTGGCTTCAAGACCAGCAAAATTCCAGCGCTTCATTGCGCCAGCAAATCCCTTACCTTTGCTCACACCTGTAACGTCAACCTTCTGGCCAACAACAAAGTGAGAAGCTGAAAGGGTAGCACCAACCTCAAGAGCGGCATCATCAGCTACACGAAATTCACGAAGAGCCTGCTTGGGCTCTACTTTCGTGCGAGCGAAATGCCCACGATTCGGCTTGGTTACATTTTTCACCTTGGCTTTACCCATACCCAACTGAACAGCTACGTAGCCATCCCGCTCCTGGTTACGGACATCAACCACCTGCACATCATCAACATGCAAGACGGTAACAGGCACATGCGTGCCATCTTCCTTGAACAGTCGGGACATACCCAACTTCTTTGCGATCAATCCGGTGCGCATCGTCTGGACCTTAGAGTTTGATCTCGACATCAACGCCAGCGGCGAGGTCGAGCTTCATGAGAGCGTCCACGGTCTGCGGAGTGGGCTCAACAATGTCGAGCAGACGGCGATGAGTTCGAATTTCGAACTGCTCGCGGCTCTTTTTATCAACGTGAGGAGAACGGTTAACCGTAAACCGTTCGATATGCGTAGGAAGCGGGATAGGACCCCGAACCCGCGCACCCGTACGCTTCGCCGTATTCACGATCTCTTTCGTGCTGTTGTCCAGCACCCGATGATCGTACGCTTTCAGGCGAATGTGGATGTTCTGGTTGTCCATTTGTTTTTTAGTCCAACACTTTACTTATCCGGGGAATCCCGGCCGCCAAGTAAGACCCCGACCAAAATCAATCGGTCGGGGCCACTTAGGCTCATATCCTCTATCGATTACTCGATAATGGAGGAAACAACGCCAGCACCAACCGTGCGGCCACCTTCGCGAATAGCGAAACGCAGACCTTCATCCATGGCGATCGGAGCAATCAGCTCGACTTCCATAGCGCAGTTGTCGCCCGGCATCACCATTTCGGTACCTTCCGGCAGGTGCACAACACCCGTCACGTCAGTCGTACGGAAGTAGAACTGCGGACGATAGTTCGTGAAGAATGGTGTATGACGACCACCTTCTTCCTTCGTCAGGATGTAAGCTTCTGCCTTGAACTTCTTATGCGGCGTGATGGAACCTGGCTTTGCCAGAACCTGACCACGCTCCACATCTTCACGCTTCGTGCCACGCAGCAGAGCACCGATGTTGTCACCAGCTTCACCGCGGTCAAGCAGCTTACGGAACATTTCAACGCCGGTTACGGTTGTCTTCGTGGTCGGCTTCAGACCAACGATTTCAATTTCGTCACCAACATTGATCACGCCGCGTTCTACACGACCCGTTACCACGGTGCCACGACCAGAGATGGAGAACACATCTTCGATCGGCATCAGGAACGGACGGTCAACCGGACGCTCCGGCTGCGGGATGTAGGAGTCAACAGCGTCCATCAGATCACGAACGCGGTCTGCACCAATTTCCGGATCACCATCTTCCAGAGTTACCAGAGCGGAACCCTTGATGATCGGCACATCGTCGCCTGGGAACTGGTAGGAAGACAGAAGTTCACGCACTTCCATTTCAACCAATTCAAGCAGTTCTGGATCGTCAACCTGGTCAACCTTGTTCAGGAAGACAACCAGAGCAGGCACACCAACCTGACGAGCAAGCAGGATGTGCTCGCGGGTCTGCGGCATCGGACCGTCAGCTGCGGACACAACCAGAATAGCGCCGTCCATCTGCGCTGCACCCGTGATCATGTTTTTCACGTAGTCAGCATGTCCGGGGCAGTCAACGTGCGCGTAGTGACGCTTGTCGGTTTCATATTCCACGTGAGCCGTGGAAATGGTGATGCCGCGAGCGCGTTCTTCCGGAGCAGCGTCGATCTGGTCATACGCTTTAAATTCAGCGCCACCCTTAGCAGCAAGCGTCTTGGTGATCGCAGCCGTCAGAGAGGTCTTACCATGGTCAACGTGACCAATGGTGCCGATGTTGCAGTGCGGTTTATTCCGCTCAAATTTAGCCTTAGCCATTTTTTACTCCATGCCCCAAAAACCATTCGGGATGCAGTTGTTATAAGCCCTGCAAACTCACTGCAAGAGGAAATGCAGCAGCTTCTTTCATTACCAGCGATAGTGGCTGAATGCTTTGTTAGCTTCCGCCATACGGTGGGTGTCTTCCCGCTTCTTCACTGCTGCGCCACGATTGTTGACGGCATCCAGAAGCTCATTGGAAAGCCGATCCTGCATGGTGTTTTCGCCACGCTTGCGCGCAGCATCAATCACCCAACGGATCGCCAACGCCTGACGGCGGTCTGCGCGAACTTCAACCGGCACCTGGTAGGTTGCACCACCAACACGGCGAGAACGCACCTCAACAGCCGGCTTTACGTTATCCAGCGCACTGTGGAACAGAACCACTGCATCCGCACCGTTACCGCTACGACGCACCATGGCATCCAGCGCTCCGTATACGATTCTTTCTGCAGCAGACTTCTTACCATCGTACATCAGCGCGTTCATGAAACGCGTGACAACGATATCTCCGAATTTCGGATCGGGAAGGATCTCGCGCTTTACTGCGCGATGACGGCGACTCATACCTGTTCTTCCTCTTATTGCGGACGCTTGGCGCCATACAGCGAACGACGCTGACGCCGCTTGGCAATACCCTGCGTATCCAGAACACCACGAAGGATGTGATAACGCACACCCGGCAAATCCTTCACACGACCGCCGCGGATCAGCACAACACTATGCTCCTGAAGGTTATGACCTTCACCTGGAATATAGCTGACCACCTCATAACCGTTCGTCAGACGCACCTTAGCGACTTTACGCAGTGCGGAGTTCGGCTTTTTTGGCGTCGTGGTATAAACACGGGTACAAACACCGCGCTTTTGGGGGCATCCTTGCAGCGCGGGCACCTTGTTGTGCTTGACCGCAGGCTTGCGCCCCTTGGCAATGAGCTGGTTGATGGTCGACATGCGCCTTTCCCGATCCTTACACAGTTCGGCCGACCGCCATTATTTCTGACTGCCGACTTTCATTAAAAAAGATCCCATCAGGCATTTGCCTGTATGGGGCTATGTTGGCATCCGGCCCCGCTTCCACCCCGGAAGCCAACCGCATGCTAGACTCACACAGAAAACCTAATTGCTCTTTCTATCCACAGGGATATCCAGAGCTGAGGGCTGCTACCTAACCCTCCCCCCGCTGGGAGTCAAGTTTTACCCTGCGATTCTTAAAGAATTGCATGTGCTGTACATGAAAAAAGGACCAGGGTTTCCCCTGATCCTTCCTTCATGAAGCATATTTGCAACGTTTATTCGGCCGCGGAACGCCCAACACGTTGGCGATCCTGCTCTGCCGCAATGGCCCGCAGACGCTTCATAACACTGCCCGTACCTGCTGGGATCAGACGCCCAACAATCACGTTTTCCTTCAGGCCCATCAGCTTATCCACTTTCCCTGCCGTAGCAGCTTCTGTGAGCACACGTGTGGTTTCCTGGAACGATGCCGCAGAGATGAAGGATTGTGTCTGCAGAGAGGCCTTAGTGATACCTTGCAGCACCGGCATACCCTGGGCTGGTCGCTCACCTGCTTTGATGCTCTTGGCATTTTCAGCCTCAAACTCAATACGGTCAACGGTTTCGCCAATCAGATACGTCGTGTCACCCGGCTCCAGAATTTCGACCTTCTGAAGCATCTGGCGCACAATAACTTCAATATGCTTATCGTTAATCTTCACACCTTGAAGACGATACACATCCTGAATTTCGTTGATCAGGTAATCGGACAGAGCTTCTACACCCATCACCTTCAGGATATCGTGGGGCACCCGCGGACCATCGACCAGCGGATCACCTTTTTCCACGAAGTCACCTTCCTGAACGGAAATGTGCTTGCCTTTCGGGATTAGGTATTCCTGTTCCTCACCCGTTTCATCGTTTTTCACGATAACACGGCGCTTGGACTTGTAATCCTTCCCGAATTCAACGCGACCTTCCATTTCCGCGATAATCGCATGGTCTTTTGGCCGACGTGCTTCAAACAGTTCAGCTACGCGCGGCAGACCACCCGTAATATCACGGGTTTTGGACCCTTCACGCGGCAGACGGGCCAAAACGTCACCGGCATTCACTTCCGTGCCGTTTTCAACGGACAGAAGCGTTTCGGGGGAGAGGAAGTAACGGGCATCTGCACCATTATCCAGCTTCACCACATCACCGTTGGCAGCTTTAAGCTGCAGACGTGGACGCAGATCCACACCCTTACCTGCCTGCTTATAGTCAACCACCACCTTGGATGTCAGGCCTGTCACTTCATCCATACGCTCAACAAGCGTAATGGAGTCAATCAGATCCAGGTATTCAACCTTACCAGCTTTTTCCGTGATGATCGGAAGGGTGTACGGATCCCACTCAGCCAGCTTCTGACCGCGTGCAACCTTTGCACCCTCTTCTGTCAGCAGGCGTGCACCATACGGCACACGGTAACGGGCTTTTTCTACCCCGTTTTCATCAGACAGCAGAATTTCACAATTACGTGCCATCACAATCGGCACGTTCTGACTGTTGTGAACAACGTTGCGGTTACGGATCACAACCTGGCCATCACGAGAGGCTTCGATCATGGACTGTTCCGCACCACGCTGCGCCGCGCCACCAATATGGAAGGTACGCATTGTCAGCTGTGTGCCGGGCTCACCAATGGACTGAGCGGCGATAACACCCACAGCTTCACCGATGTTTACCGGTGTGCCGCGCGCAAGATCACGCCCATAGCAATGGCCGCATACACCAACGCGGCTATCACAGGTCAGCACAGAACGGATATGAACCGTTTCCACACCGGATTTTTCAATCCGTTCCGCATCAGCTTCATCAATCAGATGATTGCGTGGAACGATCACTTCGCTGGTGCCTGGAGCCACTACATCGGAAGCAACAGTACGGCCCAAGATACGTTCGGATAGAGAAGCGACAACTTCACCACCATCCATAACTGCGCGCACCGTCAGACCACGTTCACTGCCGCAATCTTCTTCAATAATGATGCTGTCCTGCGCCACGTCCACCAGACGACGGGTAAGATACCCGGAGTTAGCGGTTTTCAGCGCGGTATCAGCCAAGCCTTTACGTGCACCATGGGTAGAGGTGAAGTAATCGAGAACCGACAGACCTTCTTTAAAGTTGGCGATAATCGGCTGTTCAATAATTTCACCAGATGGCTTGGCCATCAGACCACGCATACCGGCCAGCTGCTTCATCTGAGCCGGCGACCCACGAGCCCCGGAGTGGCTCATCATCCACACGGAGTTGATCTGCTTGCCAACTTCCTGACGAGAAATTTCTTTGGTCATGGCCGCCTGCACTTCATCCGTGCAACGTGACCATGCGTCCACCACCTTATTGTAGCGTTCGCCAGCCGTGATCAGACCATCCTGATACTGCTGTTCAAACTCTTTTACTTCGGCAGCCGTGCGATCAACCAATTCTTTCTTTTCGGGCGGGATGATCATGTCATCCTTACCGAAGGAAATACCGGCCTTAGCAGCGTGGCGGAAACCCAGAGCCATCAGACGATCACAGAAGATAACAGCTTCTTTCTGACCACAATGACGGTACACCGTATCAATAACGTCAGACACAGCCTTTTTGGTAAGCTGACGGTTGATAAGGGAGAACGGCACAGCTTCATGCTGCGGCAGGATCTGCGCAATCAGCACACGACCAGGCGTGGTCACGGCTGTTTCGTAAGTAACCTTGCCATCTGCACCGACCTTCTGGAAGCGTGCACGAATTTTATCATGCAGCTTCAGCGCACCGGCGCTCAGTGCGTATTCCACTTCGCCGATAGAAGAGAAAGACGGCGCACCTTCTTTGGTCAGAGCACCTGTTGTCTCGTCATATTCACAACGATCCGGCGTAACCTTGAATTCAGGTGTTTCGAGGCTGAGGTAATACAGCCCCAGAACGATATCCTGAGAAGGCACGATAATCGGCTTACCATTTGCCGGGCTGAGGATGTTGTTGGTGGACATCATCAACACACGTGCTTCAAGCTGGGCCTCAAGGCTCAGCGGCACGTGCACGGCCATCTGGTCACCGTCAAAGTCTGCGTTAAACGCGGTGCAGACCAGCGGATGCAGTTGAATAGCTTTACCTTCAACCAGCACCGGTTCAAACGCCTGAATACCCAGACGATGCAGCGTAGGCGCACGGTTAAGCATAACCGGGTGTTCACGGATAACTTCTTCAAGAATATCCCAAACTTCCGGACGCTCTTTTTCCACCATCCGCTTTGCTGCTTTAATGGTGGTCGCGTGCCCGTATTTTTCCAGCTTGGCGTAGATGAACGGCTTAAACAGTTCCAATGCCATCTTCTTGGGAAGACCGCACTGGTGCAGCTTAAGTTCTGGACCCACCACAATAACGGAACGACCAGAATAATCGACGCGCTTACCCAGCAGGTTCTGACGGAAACGCCCCTGCTTACCTTTAAGCATATCGGACAGGGATTTCAGCGGACGCTTGTTAGCACCCGTGATCGCACGGCCACGACGCCCGTTATCAAACAGCGCATCCACAGCTTCCTGCAGCATACGCTTTTCATTACGCACGATAATATCGGGCGCACGCAACTCCATCAGGCGCTTCAGACGGTTATTACGGTTAATAACGCGACGATACAGATCGTTCAGATCAGACGTTGCAAAGCGACCACCATCCAACGGCACCAGCGGACGCAAATCCGGCGGAATAACCGGGACCAGATCCAGAATCATCCATTCTGGGCGGGAGCCACTTTCTGCAAACGCTTCAATCAGCTTCAGACGCTTAACCAGCTTCTTGCGCTTGGCTTCTGAAGTTGTTTCCTTGAGTTCCTGGCGCAGCTCTACCTTTTCGGCGTCGCAGTCAATACGCTCCAGAACCTTTTTAATGGCTTCTGCACCGATACCGACTTCAACACCTTCATCGCCATATTCATCCATGGCATCAAGGTATTGTTCTTCCGTCAGCAAGGAATACTGCTTTAGCGGAGACGTGCCAGGTTCCAGAACCAGGTAGCTTTCAAAATAAAGCACCTTTTCCAGATCTTTCAGCGTCATATCAACCATCAGGCCGATACGGCTGGGCAGAGACTTCAGGAACCAGATATGGGCAACGGGGCTGGCAAGCTGAATATGGCCCATGCGTTCACGACGCACCTTGGCCAGCGTAACTTCAACACCGCACTTTTCGCAGATAATACCGCGGAATTTCATCCGCTTGTATTTACCGCAAAGACATTCATAGTCCTTGATCGGACCAAAAATACGCGCACAGAACAGACCATCCCGTTCTGGCTTGAACGTACGATAGTTGATGGTCTCGGGCTTCTTGATTTCGCCATAAGACCAGGAACGGATCTGTTCGGGCGATGCCAGTTGAATCTTAATCTGATCAAATGTCATCGCCTGGCCGGTCTGGCCAAGAATTTTCATGAGCTCATTCATGTGCCGAAGCCCCCAGCGGGAAACGGGGAGCCGAGGTTTCTACCCCGACCTCCCCTTTGAAATAAGAACGGATGGTGGTGGCGAAATTCACCGTCACTCGGCCCCCTGCTCCAGTTCTACGTTCAGACCCAGAGACTTCAGCTCTTTGATCAGAACGTTAAAGCTTTCCGGAATACCGGCCTCAAAACCATCCTGCTCACGCACGATGGATTCATAAACTTTGGTTCGGCCAGAAACGTCATCCGACTTCACAGTCAGCATTTCCTGCAGAGTGTAAGCTGCGCCGTATGCTTCTAGCGCCCACACTTCCATTTCCCCAAAGCGCTGACCACCAAACTGCGCCTTACCACCCAGAGGCTGCTGTGTAACCAGCGAGTATGGGCCAATAGAGCGTGCATGAATCTTGTCATCAACAAGATGGTGCAGCTTGAGCATGTAGATGTAGCCAACAGTTGTTTTACGCTCGAACGGCTCACCCGTACGCCCGTCAATCAACTGAGACTGACCGGATTTATTCACACCAGCTTTTTCAAGCATGGCTTCAATATCCGGAATGGAAGCACCATCGAACACTGGCGTTGCAATCGGCACGCCTTTGCGCAGGTTATTGGCCAGTTCAACCAGCTCATCATTGCTCATGTTCGCAATGTCTTCGCTGTAAACCTTATCCCCATACACATCTTTCAGGCGGTCCAGCAGTTCCTGACGTTTTTCGCCATTACGCTGGTATTCATCCACCATATCGCCGATGCCACGGCCAATTTTGGCGCAGGCCCAACCCAGATGCGTTTCCAAAATCTGCCCCACGTTCATACGTGAAGGCACACCCAGTGGGTTCAGCACCAGATCAACCGCTGTGCCGTCTTCCAGGAATGGCATGTCTTCAACAGGAACAACGCGGGAAACCACACCCTTGTTACCATGACGACCGGCCATTTTATCCCCAGGCTGCAGCTTACGCTTAACAGCCACAAAGACCTTGACCATCTTCATCACGCCAGGCGGCAGTTCATCACCACGCTGCAGCTTTTCAACCTTGCTTTCAAAACGTGCCTGAATGCGAGCAATAGCCGCATCAAATTCACGCCGCAGGGTTTCCAGCTCTGCCATAACGCTGTCAGAAGCAACAACGATCTGGCGCCACGTAGCACGCGGGTGTTCATCCAGAACAGCATCTGTGATCTCGGTTCCAGAGCGAATACCCTTGAACCCAGCTCCAGCAACCTGCCCCAGCAGTTTTTCACGCAGACGGCTATAGAAAGAACGTTCCTGAATAGCGCGTTCATCGTCACGGTCTTTAGCCAGACGTTCGATTTCCGCACGTTCAATAGCCATGGCGCGTTCGTCTTTATCCACACCACGACGAGAGAACACGCGCACATCTACAATTGTGCCAGACGTGCCAGGCGGTAGACGCAGAGACGTATCACGCACATCGGAGGCTTTTTCACCAAAGATAGCACGCAGAAGCTTTTCTTCTGGTGTCATCGGGCTTTCACCCTTTGGTGTCACCTTACCGATGAGAATATCACCCGGATTAACTTCGGCACCTACATAAACAATGCCGGCTTCATCCAAGTTCCGCAGGGCTTCTTCACCCACATTCGGAATATCACGCGTGATTTCTTCCTGACCCAGCTTGGTATCACGAGCCATAACTTCGAATTCCTCGATATGGATCGAGGTGAAAACGTCATCCTTGGCAATCCGTTCGGAAATCAGGATGGAGTCTTCGAAGTTGTAACCGTTCCAAGGCATAAACGCGACCAGCACGTTACGCCCCAGCGCCAATTCACCCAGCTCCGTGGAAGGACCATCGGCAATAATATCGCCAGCCCGCACATTGTCACCAACATGCACCAGAGGTCGCTGGTTGATACAGGTAGACTGGTTGGAACGGGAATACTTACGCAAACGGTAAATATCCACACCCTGCGTAGAGCCTGTTGCGTTTGTTGCACGCACCACGATACGGGCACCGTCAATCTGGTCAACAATACCATCACGCTTGGCGACGATTGTTGCACCGGAATCACGCGCCACAGCAGCTTCCATGCCTGTGCCAACCAGCGGTGCATCAGAACGCACCAGCGGCACAGCCTGACGCTGCATGTTGGAACCCATCAGTGCACGGTTCGCGTCATCGTTTTCCAGAAACGGAATCAGCGCTGCTGCAACAGACACCAACTGCTTGGGAGAAACGTCACACGCCGTTACTTCCGTTGGTGGAACCAGACGGAAATCACCGTTACGGCGCACGGAGATCAGATCGCTTGTCAGAGCACCCTGATCGTTCACCTTGGCATCGGCCTGCGCAACAACCAGCTTTTCCTCTTCCATAGCGGAGAGGTACTTCCAGCCATCCTGCAGCACGCCGTCCTTCACCAGGCGGTAAGGCGTTTCAATAAAGCCATATTTGTTGACTTTGGCATAGGTTGCCAGAGAGTTGATCAGACCAATGTTCGGGCCTTCCGGCGTTTCAATTGGGCAGATACGGCCATAATGCGTTGGGTGAACGTCACGCACTTCAAAGCCTGCGCGCTCACGGGTAAGACCACCCGGGCCAAGCGCTGATAGACGACGCTTGTGCGTGACTTCAGACAGCGGATTGGTTTGATCCATAAACTGGCTGAGCTGGGAAGAACCGAAGAACTCACGCACAGCAGCGGCAGCAGGTTTGGCGTTGATCAGATCATGCGGCATGACCGTATCAATATCCACAGAACCCATGCGCTCACGGATGGCACGTTCCATACGCAGCAGGCCAATGCGGTACTGATTTTCCATCAGTTCACCAACCGAGCGAACACGGCGGTTACCAAGGTTATCAATATCGTCAATCTGGCCGCGACCATCTTTAAGGTCGCACAGTGTTTTAATGGTGCGCAGAATGTCTTCTTTACGCAGCACACGCACTGTATCTGGCACATCCATGTCCAGACGCATGTTCATCTTCACGCGACCAACGGCGGAAAGATCATAGCGGTCAGGATCAAAGAACAGGCCATTCAGCATGGCTTCGGCGGTTTCAGCCGTTGGCGGCTCACCGGGGCGCATCACGCGGTAGATATCAATCAGCGCTTCATCACGGCTGCTGTTTTTATCTACTGTGAGGGTATCACGGATCCACGGGCCGTTAGCTGCATCAATCGCCAGCAAAGGAAGTTCTGTAATGCCAGCTTCTTCCAAAGCAGCAAGGCGTGCCTCGGTGATTTCTTCACCTGCCTCACCATAGATTTCGCCAGTCTGCATATTGACGATATCATGAGCGATGTAGCGGCCAAGCAGATCGATCTCACCCACCAGCACTTCACGCGTTTTTTCCGCGATCTTGCGCACCATACGGGCCGTCAGCTTGGTTTCGGCTTCCGCCACCACTTCACCGGTTTCTGCATCCACCAGCGGCGCCAGCAGCTTAAGACCACGGAAAGAGTCCGCATCAAACAGACGGGCCCAGCCTTTGGCTGTTTTTATGAATGTGACAGCATTATAGAAATAAGAGAGGATTTCATTGGCATCCATCCCCTTGATTTCCATAGAGTCAACATCACCACCTTCCGCCGCCTTAGCTTTGCGTGCAGCTTCAGATGCTGCGCCTTCAAGCGCATACAGCAGCGTAGTGACAGGCAGCTTACGCTTACGGTCAATACGAACGTAAAGCAGATCTTTGGCGTCAAACTCAAAGTCTAGCCAAGAACCACGGTAAGGAATAACGCGTGCAGCAAACAGATATTTGCCGGAAGAATGCGTTTTACCTTTATCATGATCAAAGAACACACCGGGTGAACGGTGCATCTGGCTGACAATAACACGCTCTGTACCGTTTACGATAAAGGTGCCGTTGTCTGTCATGAGCGGCATATCGCCCATATAGACTGGCTGCTCCTTAATATCGCGAATGGAACGAGACCCCGTATCTTCGTCCACATCCCACACGATAAGGCGCAAAATAACCTTCAACGGTGCCGCATACGTCAGGCCACGCTGAATGCATTCTTCCACATCATATTTAGGCTCTTCAAATTCGTAACTGACGAATTCCAGACGCCCCCGCCCCGCAAAATCATTGATGGGGAAAACGGAACGGAATACCTCCTGCAAACCTGTTGGAGTACGCGCATCAGGCGATACATTCGCCTGAAGGAATGTCTCGTAAGACGCACGCTGCACGTCAATCAGGTTCGGCATCGGGGCGATTTCGGGAATCCGCCCGAAACTTTTGCGAATCCGCTTCCGTCCTGTGAACGATTTAGTGATTGCGTTCATCGTCGCTCCTGCCCCGCCCATTTATCTCGGACCATCATGCCCGTGGTCGTCCCGCGAGCCTGATGGTCCGACCTAATTTTGGTCTCAAGCCCATACCGGTTTTACCCGGCTCCTGTTTCAGATCAACCCGAAACAGGCAAACGGGCAGAGGCACAATGCCCCACCCGAAAACCTTTTTTCCCATTTCTCCGATGCCTTGCATCAGAAATTTGGCAAACTTACTTGACTTCGACGGTTGCCCCGGCGCCTTCAAGAGCCTTTTTGATCTTGTCAGCTTCGTCCTTGCTGACACCTTCTTTAACGGTCTTCGGTGCACCTTCAACCAGATCCTTGGCTTCTTTCAGACCCAGACCGGTGATGCCACGGATTTCCTTAATCACGTTGATCTTCTTGTCGCCAGCGCCAGCCAGAACAACCGTGAATTCGGTTTTTTCTTCAGCCGGAGCAGCAGCAGCACCAGGTGCAGCAGCAGCAACTGCTACAGGAGGAGCAGCAGCAGATACGCCCCATTTTTCTTCGAGCAGCTTGGAAAGTTCAGCAGCTTCAAGAACGGTCAGAGCGGACAGTTCGTCAACAAGCTTAGCAAGATCAGCCATAGTTTGACTTCCTAATATAGATACTGGTTAGCAGAACGCAACCTTCAAGCACGAAGGCAGCGCAAAATTCTTTAACATCCCCTCATATGAAGGAATGAAATCAGGCAGCTTCACCCGTTTTGGCATAGGCCCCAAAAACACGTGCAAGCTGGCCTGCCGGCGCCTGAGTAACGCTGGCGATACGCGTAGCTGGCGTGGAGATAAGACCCACGAGCTGCGCGCGCAGCGCATCAAGAGACGGCAGCTCGGCAAGAGCCTTGATTCCATCGGCGTCCAGCACCTGAGAACCAAGAGAACCACCAAGCAGCACAAGCTTGTCATTTGTTTTGGCGAACTCAACGACAGCCTTAGCCACAGCCACAGGGTCTTCAGACCACGCAAGCGCGGTCGGGCCTTGCAGCAGCGGCGCGATGCCGTTGAACTGGGTCCCATCCAGGGCGAGAGTTGCCAGCCGGTTTTTAGCGACCTTATAGTTCGCACCCGCTGCACGCACCTTACGCCGCAGTTCCGTCACAGCAGCCACAGTCAGCCCGTCATTACGGGTGACTACAACCATGGACGTCTGGGCGAAAACGGTGGCCAGAGAGGCGATAAAGGCCTTCTTTTCCGTACGGTTCAAATCCCGTCTCCGTCTTGTTCCATCAAGCTTGCGCCCAACAGAACGGGTTGCCCTTTAGGTTTCGCTATACATAACGAAACCCGCTCGCCTGTCCTTGAAACGGAATATCTGGCGTGCCGTAAATACGACCTGTAACCAGCATTCCCGTCTTACCGTTCGCCAACCCGAAGGCTGATTAAAACCGAAGTTGCGCACGGTCTCGGACAGGAAGAAGGAGCAGCCGTAACCACCCCTTCATGCACCACGCCAACCCGAAAGCTGGCGCAGCGTCATTCTTTCTCAACCAGCGAAGGCAGAGAGATCCAACTGAACGCCCGGGCCCATGGTGGAGGACAGAGCGCCCTTCTTCATGTAAGCACCTTTTGCGCCAGACGGACGGGCCTTCTGCACGGCATCAATAAATGCACGCACGTTTTCAGCCAGCTTATCTTCGCTGAAGGAAGCCTTGCCAACGCCAGCATGCACAATACCGCTCTTTTCAGCGCGATATTCAACCTGACCAGACTTAGCCGCTTCAACAGCGCCCTTTACGTTCATGGTCACGGTGCCCAGCTTGGGGTTCGGCATCAGCCCACGCGGGCCGAGGATCTTACCCAGACGACCCACAAGGGCCATCATGTCAGGCATAGCAATGCAGTGGTCGAAGTTGATTTCGCCAGCTTGCACTTTTTCCATCAGGTCTTCTGCACCCACGATGTCTGCACCAGCAGCCTGAGCTTCTTCAGCTTTCGGGCCACGTGCAAACACGGCAACGCGCAGGGTTTTGCCCGTGCCATTCGGCAGGGAAACAAAGCCACGAACCATCTGGTCTGCATGACGTGGGTCAATACCCAGGTTCAGTGCAATTTCAACGGTTTCGTCAAACTTGGCTGTTGCATTGCCTTTTACCAGCGCAACAGCTTCATCAACACCGTAAACTTTACCAGCTTCAACCTTGGCACGCGCAGCGGCGAGACGCTTGTTCTTTGCCATGATAGATTAGCCCTCCACCACATCGATGCCCATGGAGCGGGCAGAGCCGACCAGCATGCGCACTGCGCCATCCAGATCGTTTGCGTTCATGTCCTGCTGTTTCTGTTCAGCAATTTCACGAAGCTGGCTCATGGTCACTTTACCAACGCTGCCACCCTTACCAACTGTCTGGCTGCCCTTAGAAATCTTGGCGGCCTTCAGCAGGAAGTAAGTGTTCGGCGGGGTTTTGGTGATGAAGCTGAACGTACGGTCTGCATATGCGGTGATAACCACCGGAATCGGCATACCCGGCTCAAGACCCTGGGTCTTGGCGTTAAATGCCTTACAGAATTCCATGATGTTCAGACCGCGCTGACCCAGTGCCGGACCAACCGGCGGGGAAGGATTAGCCTTACCAGCGGGGATCTGAAGTTTGATGTAGCCAACAACTTTTTTGGCCATATCCGGGACTCCTCAAAATGAACCCGGACCGCGGTTCTTCCGATTCCGCACCACGCACAGGGCGCAGACAAGAATCTCCCGCGTTCCGATCAGAAGTGCCGCGCTTACCGGGGCGCTGGCTGTGTGTCAAGTGGTTGTGTGTTTTTCATGCCGCCTGTCAGATCATTGGAAACCGGATCTGTCTGGGTGCTAATGCCGCCCAATGGGGCTGCATGCCGCAGATTTTCATATTGCAAGGGCTTGAAAGGCATGATGGTTTCCTCACCATGCGGCAATTGGCTACGAGACCACCCGCCCCCAAGGGCACGCACAAGTTGCACACGTGCATCCACCTGCCGGGTTTGCGCCTGCACCAATGAAATGCGCGCGTTCAACGCCGCCACCTGCGCCACCACAACATCCAAATAATTGGTGAGCCCGCCAGTATATAGCACCATCGTCATACCCTGCGTGCGCAAGGCCGCATCTACAGCGTTACTTTCCTGCTTCACCTGCGTTTTTAAACGGTTGGTGCGCGTTAGGTTGTCTTCCACTTCCTGAAAAGCATCCAGCACCGTGGCACGGTAAAGGTCTTCCGTTTGCCGGTAGCCTGACCATGTGCGCTGCAATTCTGCTCGCCGCAGACCACCTTGAAACAACGGCAGCACAGCTTGCGCCCCAAACTGGTACATGGCGTTGTACAGCGAGGCCAGATCGAACCCGTTATCCATAAAGCCTGTCATGGCGTTAAATGTAACGTGCGGATAAAACGCCGCGCGAGATACGCCTATGGTTCTATTGGCCTGGGCCATACGCCGCTCTGCCGCAGCAATATCCGGCCTGCGTTCTAGCAAGGTAGAAGGCAGCGCTATGGGTGGCTCTTTCTCTTCAAACGTCAGCTTTGTAACCGGCGCGATGTGGAACGAGGCCGGAGCCTGATTTACCAGCACAGCAATGGCATGTTCCATAACATCACGCTGGGTACGGATATCTGTTTCCTGCGCCTGTGTGGTGTAAAGCTGGGCTTCTGCACGGGAAACATCCATACCCGGAGCAATTGCCCCGGCCAGACGCATGCGCGTAACCTGCACGGCTGTTTGGTAATACCGGATGGAATCCTTGTACACCGCATCCTGCGCATCTAACCCGCGCAGAATAACGTAATCCGATGCCAGCTCTGCCTGTAGGCTCAAACGTGCTGAGGCATAATTGGCAGCATCTTCCTGCACACCCTGCTTGGCCATACGGATACGGTTGCGGATAGCAGACCAAAAATCCGGCTCCCACGTTGCGGTGGCCGAATACTGCTCGGACGACATATACATCGGCCCGGTTGCCCCGGCCTCATGCCAGAGCCTGTGTTGTGAGCCTTTATATTTTTCCCCGCTCGCCGCGCCATTCAACTGCGGATAGAGGTGAGATTTGGCTTCCGCCGCCATATCGCGCGATTGCATGAACGCTTCTGCCTGCGCCTGCAAATCCGGGTTCAGACGCATGGCCTGATCTTCCAACTGGTTCAACACCGGATCACCCAGCATTGTCCACCAATCCGGACGCATGGCGCTATCCGATGGATGTGCAGGCTTCATTACGCCCTGCCCGCTCCAGTTATCAGGCAGCACAAACTGCGCAGGCTTATAGCGCGGGGCCATATCACAGCCCACCAAGGCTGATGTAGCCACCCCTACCAATAGAATATGTGTGACGTTACGCGGCAGAATGTTCCCCTTCCTCATGGGCGGGCCCCAGCTTCAGAGGCATCCGCGCTGTCATCGGGCATTGCGCGGGTGTCATCTCCTTCCTCCTGTTCGGATGATTTGGTGGGAGGAACTGGCTTTTGGGGTTCTGCTTTTTTGGCCGCAGGCGGCGTGCTAGGCAGGTTATAGCCGGGCGTGCCCTTAACAATGCGTACTTCCTGCCCATCCAGCAGGCCTGCGGATGGGTTATTAATAACCCGATCCGTTTTTTTCACACCGCGCAGAATTTGCACTGTTGTGCCAAAGTTGGTGCCCAGTGTGACGCTTACGAGATGCACGTGGTTGGTATCATCCACCAGCGCAACCTGCGTACCTTCTGCTCTGAATACAATGGCGCCCAATGGTAGAATCAGTTCTTCCGTATCACCGGGAGCATGGAACGTGGCAGTGGCATAGGAATTAGGCCACAACTCTCCGGATTTATTGTCCAGCGTCAATTCTGTTGTGACGGTACGGGTGGAGGCATTAAAGGCCGATGCCGTAGCCAGAAAATGCGCCCGGAAGGTGCGTTCAGGATATTGCGGAATACTTAAATCCGCCTCCAACCGAGGGGAGATAATATCTGCATAATCCTGCGGTACGGCCACAAACACACGCATGGCATGCACATCTGCCACACTAAACAGCTCGGTAGCATTGCCGTGGGCATCTATATCCCCACGTCCGGCGTTGACGTAATCCCCCACATCCGCCAAGCGCGATGTAACAACGCCATCAAACGGCGCAACAATCTTCTTAAATGCTTCCAGCGCGGCATAACGTTCTACATCATGCTGGGCGGCTTCTACCTCGGCCTTCTGGGCCTCGGCATTCGCTGCCTGTACATCTACTTCCTGCTGAGAAACAGCTTGCGTACCCTGCAGGGCCTTCCAGCGTTTTGCTGTAATCTGGGCCAGCTTGTACCGCGCCAGCGCCACATTCAGGTTGGCTTTGGCAGCGGCAAACTGGGCATCTAATCCCGGTGTATCAATTTCGGCCAGCACATCGCCTGCCTTCACCTTGGCGCCAAAATCTTTGTACCACATTTTCACATAGCCAGAGACCTGCGCATAAATGGGCGCCTGATACCACGCGGCTATATTGGCTGGCAGGGAAAGCGTGCGTTCATCTGGCCCCGGCTGGGGGAAGATAACCTGCACGGATGGAATAGCGTTATGTGCCGTTTCATGCGCCAGATTAACATACTGCGTGTGGCGCTGAACAATACCCACCACTGCCAGCAGGATGGCAACCCCACCAACAGCCACAAACCCGATCTTGCGTTTACGTGTGCTGCCAGCCGGCGTGGGAGATTGAGGCCCTGAAGCGTCTGGATGCTCTTGGGTCATGCGGCAGCTTCCTCTTGTTCGGTTTCATGCGGTTTTTTACGTGTGTGCAGCATGGCAAATACGCAGGGCACGAACAGCAGAGTGGCAACAGTTGCCACTATCAGGCCGCCCATAACTGCCTTACCCAAGGGTGCGTTTTGCGAATTACTTAAAGACATGGGCAACATGCCAATAATCATGGCAGAGGCTGTCATCAGCACGGGGCGAATACGCTCAAACCCAGCTTCCAACGCGGCCTTAATGGCATCACCGTGCTCTTCCAGCCGTTCACGCGCAAAGGCCACCACCAGAATGGCATTAGCCGTGGCGGTGCCCATGCACATAATAGCCCCTGTAAGCGCAGGCACAGAAAGCGTGGTGTGCGTAAGAAACAAGCTCCATGAAATACCAGCCAGCGCACCGGGCAATGCGGTGATGATGATGAACGGATCTAGCCAAGACTGAAAGTTCACCACAATCAGCAGGTAAACCAGCAGCACAGACATGGCCAAGCCACCCAGCAACTGCACATAGGCACTGTTCATGGTGATAGCCTGCCCCAGCACGCTGAGGGAGGAACCATGAGGCAGATCGCCCTGCGCTTCATCTACAATACGCGAAACCTCGCGCGAGACAGTGCCAAGATCTATCCCTTCGTTTGTGGCGTAAATATCAAACACCGGCATGATGTTGTAATGCGCCACCTCCGCCGGGGTGCCAATCTGATCAATCTTGCTCAAACCACCCAAAATTTGCGGGTCTTGGCCTGATGGGTTGCCATCCCCTTTATCAACAGGCGTGATTTCCAGATCATTCATGGTTTGGAGGAAAGGTGCCGGTGTTTGAATATCAATCAGATGCGAGACACCTGTTTTGGTATCCAGCCAGTACACCTGCCCCACCTGAGAACTACCAGACAGAGAAACCAGTGCGTTATTGGCTACATCGGATTCTGTAATACCGGTGCCCAATGCATAGGTTCGGCGGGTATTCACCATAAGTGTCGGCGTGGTCATGGGCTGTTGCACAAACACATCTGTCAGGCCCGTAACATGGCGCAGGCGTTCTGCCAGACGGTTCGCAAAACGGAAGTTTTCCGACAGGTTGCGCCCAATCACCTGCACATCAATAGGTGATGGCAGACCGAAGTTCAGGATTTTAGCTGTCAGATCCCCCGGCAGGAAGGAGAACTGTGTGCCGGGGAATTTCATATTCAGATTATGGCGCAAAAGCCGCCGATATTCCGCCACAGGAGATGCCGGATTTTTAAGAGAAACCGTAATATCGCAATCCTGCGTGCCCACAGTTGGCGTTGGAATATAGGCTTGGTTCAGCGGGCTAAATGGCAAGCCGCAGTTATCAACCAGCCCTTCTACTTGCCCCGGCAGTGTGCGTTCGATCTCATCATTCACTAACTGAGAAATCTTACCGGATTCCTCCAGCCTTGTGCCAATGGGCGCACGCATATGCAGGGCAATGGCATCCGAGTTCACTTCGGGGAAGAAATCCTGCCCCACAAAGAACAGCAGCCCCAAGGAGCCAAGAGAGCACAGCACAAACACCGGTACAAAAGTGCCGCGCGTTGCCACCAGATGCGAAAGCAATTCGTGATACCGGTGCCGGAACTGCTCGAACTTGCGCTCAAACCCACGCTGAAAGCGGCCAAAAATGGTTTTGGGTTCCTGCGGCCCATGCGCATGGGCCGCCACCTGTGCCGCCAGCATGTATTTGGCCATAGTGGGCACCAGTGTTCGGGACAGAATGAAAGAGGCGATCATGGCAAAAATGATGGCTTCGGCCATCGGCATGAACAGCCAGCCCGCAACACCCGTAAGCTGGAACAGCGGCATCCACACAATGCAGATACACATGGTGGACACAAAGGTGGGAATAACAATCTGGTTGGCGGCATCAATAATGGCCGTTTCCAGATCCTTCTCCATCTCAAGGTGCGCATCGATATTTTCGATCATCACCGTGGCGTCATCCACCAAAATACCCACGGCCAGCGCCAAGCCACCCAGTGTCATGACGTTGATGGTCTGCCCGGCCCATCCCAGCCCGATAACAGAGCAGAGCATGGCCAGCGGAATGGAGGTGGCAATAATAACAGTAGACCGCCAAGACCCCAGAAACAGCAGCACCACAAGCCCTGTCAGGCATGCGGCAGTGAGCATTTCACGCACCACATCCTGCACGGATTCCTTCACGAAGGTGGAGGCATCATTCAACACTTTGATGCTCACGCCTTCAGGCAGGGTTTTTACAATGCCCGGCAGCAGCTTTTTAACCCCCGCCACAACATCCAGCGTAGAGGCATCACCACTTTTCATGATGACGATCAAAACGCCTTGTTGCCCTTTTACCAGCACAAGGTTGGTTTGCGGCGGC
This sequence comes from Acetobacter ascendens, assembly GCF_001766235.1. Lineage (NCBI taxonomy): Bacteria > Pseudomonadati > Pseudomonadota > Alphaproteobacteria > Acetobacterales > Acetobacteraceae > Acetobacter > Acetobacter ascendens. The sequence goes on along the minus strand of NZ_CP015164.1, from coordinate 515,013 downwards.
CCGCCTGCATGCACCCACGCCACATCCTGCAAGCGCACCACGGCATCCCTCACCTGTTTGATGGGGATCATGTTCAGCTCTTCCATGTTTTTGGGAGAGGCGTTGGTCTGAACCATCCAGTCAAACGGGCCAATGCGCTGATCACCCGCAGGCAGCACAATATTCTGGCTGTTCAGCGCACGAGAGACATCCACCGGGGAAAGCCGATGCGCCAGCAGCTTAACCGGGTCCAGATCCACCATGATATTGCCCGGCTGCCCCCCGTAAGGGTTGGGAATGGCAGCCCCCGCCACGGAAACAAGCGCAGGGCGGATAAGGTTGGAGGACATATCGTAAATCTGTGAGGCCGTCATGGAGGTGGAAGACACCTGCAACGTGATAACCGGCACAGAAGATGCGTTATAAGCCAACACCAATGGCGGTGTGGAACCCGTGGGCATCTGCTTGATAACTGTCTGCGATACCGAGGTAATCTGGGTTTGCGCCACAGATGTATCCGTACCGGGCTGGAAGTAGATCTTCACAATCCCACGGCCGTAATACGATTGGCTCTCGATATGCTCGATATTATTCACGGTCGCGGTCAGGGCGCGTTCGTAATAATATACCACGCGGCCAGACATATCTTCAGGCATCAGGCCCGTATAGGTCCAGACCACTGCCACAACAGGAATACGAATGCTGGGAAATACGTCTGTAGGCGTATTAAATATCCCCCTGATTCCGAACACCAGAATCAGGATGGAAAGCACCACAAACGTATACGGCTTTTTAAGCGCGGTAACGACAATTTCGTTCATGCGCTCCAACCTTGCACGGTTAGAGACGCTGCATTGCAGACAGGCAGATTTGGCATGGTTTTATCGTTACATACATATCTGCGGCCCGCCAACATCATTACGTGCAATCTTCAACCTTTTGTAAAAAAGCGGATGGAAAGGTAATTCTAAAACAGGTGCCTATTCCTTCGGCCCCTGTTTCAATGGTGACATGGGCTTCGTGCAGATGCGCAATGGCGCACACAAGGCTAAGCCCCAGCCCGCTACCCGGTACGTGGCGGCTTTTATCTGACCGATAAAAGCGTGAAAGCACGGCTTCTCTTTCTGTTGGTGCAATACCTACACCTGTATCCGTTACAAACAGGGTTGCTGCCCCGTTGATTCGCTGTGAACCCAGAGTGATACGGCCACCTTCTGGTGTGAATTTGATAGCGTTATCAACTAGATTAGCCAAAAGCTCGATCAACAAGTGTCGGTCTCCCCATACAAAGCAAGGGGCTTCGCCCTCCTTTGCAACCAGCACTTTATCTTCCATTTCAGCTATGGGTTCATACAAATCAAATACGTCTGCCACCAGATCGGCTAAAAGCACCTGCCCGAAGCCTGCTTTTCTGCGGCTGTTTTCTATTTCTGCAATGCGCAGCAATGCGGTGATAATACCTAAACACTGGTCCAGATCATCCACGGCACGCCCTACCGTGGCCTCAAGCGCTTCCGGCTCTGTTCCGGTAGAGAGTGCCCGCTCCAATCGGGCACGCACGCGGGAAAGAGGTGTGCGCAAATCATGCGCAATATCATTCCCCACCTCCCGCATATCGTCCATCAGCCGTTCCAGCCGGTCCAACATACGGTTTACACTGCCAGCCAAGCGTTCCAGATCATCCCACTCCTTGGCCGCGGGCAGGCGTTCATGGATATCCCCGGCCATAATGCGGTCTATGGCCTCGTGCATTTCCTTCACGCGGGAAAGTGCGCGGTGGCTCAGCACGATCCCTAGAAACAACGCGAACACAAAAGTGGGAATGGCCGCCACCAACATGGTGTGGCGCAGCATGAGTTTTTGTTCAGAAAGCAGATAAAAACTGCGCCCCAACACCAAAATAGTGCCATCTGGCAGTTTTTCTGCCAGCACGCGCAAGGGGTACGAATCCCCTTCTTCGGGGTAGATTTCTACATTATGGGGTTTGCCATCCGCCTTCAGGCCCTTAGGCCATGTGCGCAAATCCCCAGCAATAAGGGCATGCCCGGAATCAAACAGCCCGGCACTGTTAATGATCAGCCGCAGATCATCCGTGGCGCGCCGGCGAATAACGTATTCCAGATGCTCGGGAGACATCTGGGCCAGCAGTTCGGCCTCACCTTTCAGCAACTCGGTGGAACGGCGAGATTCCACAGCCTCAAGCTGCGCGTAAACCAGGCCAAACTGCATGACCATCACCCCCGCCATGGCGGCCAACGCCATAAGGGTGATGCGAAAAGTAGCTGTGCGAAAAAGTTCAGTCAGGAACACGCAGCCGGAATCCCGTTCCGCGAATGCTCTCGATCAACGGTTCCTCTCCCGGCCCATCAATTTTACGCCGCAACTTGCCAATATGCACATCCACCAGATTGGTACGCGGAATAAACCGATACTGCCACACATCTTCCAGCAACATGGAACGTGTGAGCACCTGCCCCGGCCTGCGCATGAGATATTCAAGCAAACGAAATTCACGCGGCAGCAGCTCAATTTCCCGTCCATCGCGCCAGACACGGCGTTCTATCAGATCCATATCAATCGGCCCCAGATGCAGCTTGGTGCTGCGCGTATCATCCGGCCTGCGCAACAGGACTTCTATACGGGCTACCAGTTCTTCTATGGCAAAAGGCTTGGTGAGATAATCATCCCCACCCGCTTTAAGACCCGTTACCCGATCATCCACCGCCGAAAGGGCAGAAAGCACCAGGGCCGGCAGACGTATGCCCTGCTGGCGCATGGTTTCTATAACGCTCAAACCATCAAGACCGGGCAAAAGACGGTCCACCACCATAACATCGGCCTCTAGCCGTAAGGCAGCTTCCAGCCCGGCATCTCCTGTGGCTTCATGCAGCACCTTAAAACCGCGGGCTGTCAGTTCAGCTGCAATTTCTTCGGCTATGGTGCCATCATCTTCTACCAGAAGCACCGTTTTCCCATTGGGTGAGAAAAAATCGGCATCTTCCTTGAGCATATCTGCTGTTCCATTCATCTGTTACCCTGATGCCATCCCATTTGAATCAACACCAGTAAATTCAATTTCAGACTCTTCTGTTCCGGCGGTATTGTCTTCCGGTTCATCCAGTTCACGCAACTTGCGGCTGACCGAACGTGTGCGCCTGCGGGCTTCCTCGATAGAAAAGGACATGGCCTGTGCATTGCGCGCCAGTTTATCCAGCACGCCATCCATCTTAATCATTTCCTGCCGTGTGGCCCCCAGCAGGCGCGCTATGGTTTCTGTCCGCTCTTCCAGCGCGAGTGTAACGTACCCCAGATGGATTGTGCGCAACATGGCTGGCATAAGAGCCGGCCCCATAACCATAACCCGAAACTGCCGCCCCAGATCATCAATCAGCCCCGGCATACGTGCCACTTCTGTATATAACCCATCTGTGGGCAGATACAGTACGGCAAACTCCACTGTTTTGGGCGGATGGATATATTTGCTGGAAATTTTGCGCGCCTCTAGACGCATGGTATTTTCCAGAGATTTACGGGCTGCCTTTTCCCCCGCCGTATCGCCTTCATCTGCGGCATTTAACAACCGCTCATAGGCCTCGGTGGGAAATTTACTGTCTACTGGCAACAGGGGCGGTGTGCTGGATTTAACCGGCATGCGGATGGCAAATTCCACCACGTCATTCCCATTGCCAATCCGTACATTGCTTTCATACGTACCGGGCGGCAGCACATCATCCAAAATGGCGCGCAACTGGGCTTCACCCCAGCCACCACGGGTTTTAACATTGCTGAACAGACGTTTGAGGTCCCCTATCTGGCCTGTCATGGCCCGTACCTCACCCATGGCCTTTTGCATGGCAGAAAACTGCTCCAGCACACGCTGAAACGATGTTTGCATCTGCTGCTCTACGGCTTCGTGCAACTGTTCTGTAACCGCATGGCGAATGGAGGCAAGCTGCTGGGCAGATGTGTCTGCCAGATTACGCAAGGCTTCGGCCTGTGCGGCGCGGGCTTCGGCCTGCTCCCGCCCCAGCCCTCCGGCCAGCGCGCCAAGCTGCTCGGCCAATTCCGTGCGCATGCGCTCAATACGCCCACCCATGGCACGTTCCATTTCCACCATGCTGTTGCGCTGTGCGGCAATATCCGAACGTGCTGTGGTGGCCTCGCGCTCTACAAGAACGTACAATCGGGCCAGCAGATCTGCATCTGTGCCACCCCCGGATTTGGGGCGTAGCACAACAACAGCACCAGCCCCCAATAGCAGGGCACAGATAGCAACACTCAAAAGAACAATTATGGAACTCATGCCTTGTTTTGTCTGATGTTTGCAACAAGAGCAAGCACCACAAATGCATAGAATACCCGCCACAATCAGCTTTATCGCACATCCGTAATGACAAGAAACCATAGGCGGTGGTATGACCTACCCATCCGCCTGCCCTGCGTGCAGCACATGCTTTATGCAGTGGGCCAATAAAATTTGTTATCCGGGATGCGTGGTTAAATAACACCATCCCTCTTCCAGACAGGAGAACAATAAGAGTGAACACGGCACAGCGCATTCGCGGCATTGTGGCAGGTTCCGCAGGCAACCTACTGGAATATTTTGATTGGTATGTTTATTCCTCTTTCACCATTTACTTTGCGCATGCCTTTTTTCCACACGGCAATCCTACCGTAGAACTCTTAAATGCAGCCGCAGTATTTGCTGTAGGTTTTTTCATGCGCCCTGTGGGCGGATGGCTTTGGGCATGGCGGCGGATCGATATGGCCGGCGTAGCGCGCTCACCATTTCTGTGCTCACCATGTGTTTTGGGTCTTTGGCCATTGCCGTATGCCCTACTTATGATCAAATCGGCCTTGCAGCTCCGCTGCTTCTGTTAGTTGCCCGCCTGCTGCAAGGCCTGAGCCTTGGGGGAGAATACGGGGCATCCGCTACCTATCTGGCAGAAGTGGCCACACCGGAACATCGCGGATTCTGGTCTGGCTTTTTGTATGTCACACTGGTTATGGGCCAGCTTCTGGCACTTGTTCTGCTATTGGTCATGCAATACGTGCTGCTTACACCACAGCAGATTGCAAGCAGGGGCTGGCGTGTGCCGTTTCTGATGGGTGCTTTAGGCGCTGTGCTGGTGTTCTGGCTACGCCGCCAGATGACAGAAAGTGACAGCTTTAAAAACGCACATACAGAAGAAGAAAAAGGCGGTATTCGCGTTCTTCTGCATCATTGGCGGGCTGTGCTGACGGTATGCGGCCTTACCCTTGGTGGCACCGTAGCATTTTATACCTATACCATTTACATGCAGAAATATCTGGCCAATACGCTGGGCTTTCCCAAGGAAACAGCAACCCTTATTTCCACCGCCAGTCTGGTGGTATTTGCCGCCATGCAGCCTGTTTTTGGGGCCATTTCTGATAAAATTGGCCGCAAACCGCTGCTGCTATTTTTTGGCTTTGGCGCAACATTTGGCACTATTCCGCTGCTGCATATGCTTGCAGGTGCTTCGTCCCCATGGGCGGCTTTTGCCCTGATTGTTACGGCGCTGTTTATTGCATCGGGCTACACATCCATTAACGCCATTGTGAAAGCAGAGCTGTTTCCAACCCGTATTCGCGCTTTGGGTGTGGCTCTGCCTTATGCGCTCACGGTTTCCATTTTTGGTGGCACTACGGAATACATTGCTCTGTGGTGTAAACAGATCGGGCACGAAAACTGGTTTGCCGGTTATGTTTCCATTTGTGCGGCGGTCACCCTGCTTACGGTTTTGCGTCTTAAACAGGCAAACCGCATTACCGCACCGGCCGCCGCTCCTGCACGTTCCTAATATCAGTGCACGGCATGTTGTCTTTCACGCATGAGGCAACATGCCAGTTACGGTCTTTTAATTACGAGCCTGAGAGTTTCATAAAATAGCTGTGCAAAATAACGCCGCGGATACGCCTTTAATTTGCCATAAGACGCGCCATTATTTGAAATGAGGCAAAGAACGCAGGTGTAATCCTGTTTCAAGGAGGCTCATTTCATGCGCCAGATAACCAAACTTCTGATGGCCCTGCCCGTTATTACAGGCCTTGGCTTGGCAAGCGTGCCAATGGCGCAGGCGCAACCTGGCCCACATATGATGGGCGGCCCCGGTTGGGCCGGTGGCCCACGTGGCGGACCGGGTGGCCCCGGCTGGGGCGGGCCAAGGGGCGGCTATTACCATCATCGTGGCCCCGGCGGCGGCGCCATTGCCGGTGCCCTTATTGGCGGATTGGCCGTGGGGGCTTTGGCCGGAGCCACAATGGCTGGTGGCCCGCCAGTGGCTTACGCACCGCCCCCTCCTCCGCCTCCACCAGCTTACGTGGTACCAGCCGTACCGGTTATGCCCGGACCGGGCTACGGCTATTATGGCCCCCCGGGCGGCGGATATTACCAAGCGTGGTAATAACTAAAGCCTAAAAGCAAAAATCAGGCACTGCCCGCCAATGTGCGGGCAGCTTCTAGCACGGCTTCAACATGGCCCGGCACTTTCACCTTGGGCCAGATATGCGCGATTTTACCATCCGCCCCAATCAGGAAAGTTGTGCGCTCAATACCCATATACTGGCGGCCGTAATTGGTTTTTTCTACCCACACGCCGTAGGCCTCTGTCACGCTCCCGGCTTCATCTGATGCCAAGGGAAATGTTAGGTCATATTTGGTTGCAAAGGCATCCAGCTTTTTCACCGGATCGCGCGAGACGCCAATAACGGTCAGGCCTGCCTTGTCAAAATCCTTCAGAGCCTCGTTAAATCCGCAGGCTTCCTTTGTGCATCCGGGTGTATCTGCCTTGGGGTAGAAATACAGAACAAATGGCTTGCCCTTAAAATCTGCCAACGTCACCTTACGGCCACCGCTTGCTTCCATATCAAACGCCGGAGCAACATCCCCTACTTTAAGCGTGTGTTTTTCCGTCATGCTTGGGTTTCCTTCTTTTAACATCTCTTACGCCAGACTGAACGTGCTAGGTTAGCAAGCTGTTCCAGCTTCAAACCCGGCTTATGCCACCGGGCCAACCAGCCGGACAAAAACTGCGTGCACATCACGCGCTAGAATGTTTGCTTTTTCAATCAGATCCGGCAGGGTCTCCAGCTTCATGGCTCTTAGCAGCACGTTTAATGATGCCGATGCCAGATCACGCTCCAGATCAACAGGCGGCGTTGCCCCACAGAGCAGCCGCAATACAGCCTGAAGCTGACGCCAGAACAACTCGGCCTGCTTTAAAAACTGGGCATCTTCTGCACTCAGCAGCCCTGCCTTTTCCAGCCGCCCCAGCGCCAAACGAGTACTTACATCCCGCACAGCACTATTTGCGCCAATCAACTGATAAATCTGGGCAATAAATTCCACATCTATCAGCCCGCCCAGCCGCCGTTTAACATCCCACACAGAAGATGCGGGCAGGTCTCGCGCCAAACGTGCGCGCATGGCGCAGGCATCTTTAAGCAGTATTGCGCGAGGTGCTGGCTCGGCCCGCAAATGGCCATCCAGAATGGTATCCAGATCCTGCCTTAAAACACGCTTCAATTCTGCTGGAGCGGCCACAATACGGGCACGCGTGAGCGCCATGCACTCCCATGTCCATGCGGATTCTGTGTGGTAACGCAAAAAAGCGGGGCGCGAGACAGCAACCGGCCCTGCTGCGCCAGAGGGACGCAACCGCATATCCACCGCGTATAATGGCCCTTCTGGCCCCGGTGCAGTTAGCGCAGCAATAAAAGCATGGGCCAACCGTGTGTAATACTGCGCCACCCCCACAGAACGCGGGGCAGAAAACAGCGGACGCTCTGCTTTTGTATCCGCCTGCGGCACCTCACTGGCCTGCACATCTTCGGGATGATCAAATACCATTAGCAAATCAAGGTCAGACCTCGGCATCATCTCGCGCGAGCCAGCTTTGCCAAGTGCTACAATGGCCATACCACCGCCCGGAACATGCCCGTAGCGGCGTGTGTGCTCTACTTCCACCGCGTGTTTAACAATGGTGATAATAATATCCGCCAGCACCGTGCGCTGCTTTTCGGCCTCGTTTTCCGTAATGCGGCCTTCCAACAAGGCAACGGATAGGCGAAATTCCTCGCCGCGCAAAAGCGGGCGCAGAGCTGTTACCAGCTCTTCAACATCTGCCATTTCCTCCGCCAGATGCTGAAGGCGCGCTACAACCGTACGTCCTTCCTCTGGCTCGGATTCCAACAACCCTTCCAGCGCAGAGGGCTTGTCTGCCAGATAATCTGCCAGAAAAACCGAGGCATCAAAGATATTAGCAATACGGTCCACCAACGCCGGATTGCGTTCAAACAGAGAAAGAAGCTGCACCCCGGCGTGTTGCCGCGCCAGCAACGCATCAAACCGGCGCAAACAGGCCAGAGGATTACTGCGAGCACCAAAGCTGGCCAGCAATGTCGGCAACAACACACGCAACAACGCATGTGCGCGTTCAGACCGCAGCGCCCGCAAGCCGTTACCGCGCCAACGGGTAAGAACCTGCGTAGCTTCTTCCACCTGTTCGGGCGGGAAACCGTGCTTTTGCAACAGTTCTGCCGTTTGCCCATCTTCCGGCCCCGGCACCAGCACGCTGCCCTCCACTTCTTCCGGCTGGGCGGAATGCAGCACAAAATGGCGTTCAAAAATACGCCGTGCCTCACGCATACGGGGCAACATATCCAGCGCCAGCACTTCGGCATCTGGATAGTTCATGAAGATGGCAAAAGCTTCAAATCCTTCCCGCGTATCGGGTAGGCTATGAGTTTGGTGGTCTGCGCGCATTTGCAAGCGATGTTCCGCATCGCGCAAAAAGCGATAGGTGCGGGCCAGCACCTCGGCCTCTTCCCGTGGCAGGCGGCCTGAACCCACAAGTTTTTTAAGTGCGCCAAAGGTGGTTTTATCCCGCAACGCAGGCTCGCGCCCACCCCAGACAAGCTGCATAGCCTGCGCGATAAATTCAATTTCACGAATACCGCCCTGCCCCAGCTTGAGGTTATGGCCCAACAGCCACTCTATACTGGCGGAAGGATCTGCCAGCACAGTATCCGGCAGGGTGGTTAAATCTGTCCGGCCCGCCTTACGGTAACGGTCAATCCGGGCCTTCATGTCATGCAGATCATCAATCAGCGCAAAATCCAGATGCCTGCGCCAGATGAATGGTCGAATAGCTGCCAGAAAACGCCGCCCCAGCGTGAGATCCCCCGCCACGGGGCGCGCTTTTGTCATGGCTGCGCGTTCCCACGTTTGGCCGAGGCTTTCATAATACAGGGTAGCAGCCTGCACTGTAACCGCCGGAGGCGTGGAGGATGGATCGGGCCGCAGCCTTAAATCTGTACGAAAAACGTATCCATTGGCATCTCGTGCTTCCATCAGGCTCACAAGATCGCTAGTCATACGCACGAACACACGCCGCACTGTGTCCGACTGAGGGTACGCTGTGGGATCATACAGCACCATCAGGTCTATATCGGATGAAAAATTCAGTTCCCGCGCGCCCAGCTTACCCATGGCCAGAATTACAAAGCCGCAGCCCTGCGCGGGCTGTTCCGGGTTGGGTAAAGCCAGTTGCCCTGCCTGAAAGGCGCTTAACAATAAATGCCTGACAGCCAGATCCAACGCGGTATCAGCCAAACGGCTCAGGGCATGTGTCACCTCTTCCAAAGACCAGAAGCCACCCAGATCCGCCACAGCGCAAATAAAAGCTATACGTTTTTTTGTATGCCGCAAAAAAGCTGCGACACACTCTCGCCCCGATGTTGTGTCAAACTTCGCGCATGTTGCAAACGCATCCTGCACACAAATATCCGGCCCCTGTTCCAGCAGGGCCGCAAAGGCCAGAACATCTTCACGCGCCAGATCAGCCAGATAAGGGCTGTTGCCCCCAAGGCAGGCCAGAAGCTCCCTCGCGCCCGGCTGTATCATGATGGAATCTGCAATACCGGCATCCTGCGCAAGGGCCAGCATGTCCTGCGTAAACAGATCGGCTGCACGTTTATCAGCCGGGGCGGGCCAATCTGCATCTGGCCACATGCGGGAACCATGCCCCCTAGGTTGCCTTACGTCTCGAAAAAGGGAATGGTCTGCCTGCGTCATGATCTGGCCCGTGCTGTGAACAATAAAGGCTTGCTGCGTTGACTTCCAACGGTCAAGACACCACGCGCCCACGGCGCACAAAAACCCGGCGATTTCTGGTCTATGGTGCCTATGCCATGGTTGGGCTGCCACTTGTGGGCACAGCTTTGCTGTTTGCACGCATGGCGCTGGGGCCCATAAATGTTACGCCGCTGGTGCGCCCTTTGTTGCCCGTTACCGTTATTTCCGGCAGCAAAAAGCAGCCTCCCGTCGCCACACTGGGGCTCAACCGCGCCTATCTGGAATGGAACGGCCTGCGTGATGGCTTCACATCTCCGGTCATGCTTGTTCTGCAGGATATTGCTGTTAAAGGCCCGGATCGCACAGTTGTTGATACCGTGCATGAAGCGCATGTTACACTAGATACACTGGCCCTGTTGCATGGTGGCATTGCCCTGCGCGCGGTGGAGCTAGAAGGCGTAAATCTTGCCCTGCGCCGTGGTAAAAACGGAGCTGTGGGGTTTGATTTTGATACCCCTCCTTCTGCTGGGGCAGGTGATAGCGGAAGTGTGGATACCGCTGGGCTGGACCGCGCTGTTATCTCGCACGCCATTGTGCGTATGAATGACCAGCTTACCGGCACACATTGGGTAGCTTCTCCGCTGGATGCCACATTGCACATGGCCTCAGCCCAAGGCAAAAAGGGCATAACGGGTGCGGTGCAATTTGCCGTAACGGGGGAAGAAAACCCCGATTGCCACATAGAGGTAAAAGCCAACAGCCTGTCAGATACAGATGGCAAAGGCATTGTATGGCATCTGGCAACCAATGCCGTTAAGCCTGCCAGTTTTTCCCATATTTCCCATGATCTGCAACATATCAGAACGCCTATTGCGGTGACGTCTGATGTCAGTTTCCTGCCTGCGCCGGGTTCGGATTGGCTGATGCCGGGTGCGATGGATCTGCATGCAGATGCACAAAGCGGCAAGGTAACAGCCGCCGGAGCACGTTACTTTTTAAACGGTGGCTCAGCCAATATTACCCTGCGGCTTGACCATCTTAAGGATGGCAGCACGCCTGCGCATATTATTGTCCATAACATTACCGCAAACCTGCGCAATCCAGACCACCCGGAAGATGAAGCCAGAGGGCTTAATCTGGCGGTATCCGGGCAAGTGGATGCCACTGATCTGGTAAACCCTACCACCGTTTCCGGGCAGGTTACTGCTGATATTCCGCAGGTATACTTTCCTGATCTGGTTTATTATTGGCCAGATAAGGCTGCCAAGGGCGGCAAAAAGTGGGTGACCAAAAACATTACAGATGGTGTGGCCTACAACCTGCACACCACTGTTTCCTTATCCAGCAAAACGGGTTGGAATGGTGTAGATGTTAGCAACATTGCCGGAGGGCTGGATGCCAAGGGGCTGACCATCTACTGGCTGCGGCCCATTTCTCCGCTCCGGGGCATGGATGCCCATATGGATGTGGATGGGCTGGACAAGCTGAGCATCAAGTTTGACCACGGCTACCAGCTTGTTGACCGTGCTGGTAAAAATGTAGGCCAAAATGGCACGGGTCGGATTGCCGCGGGCCCCGGCAGCATGGACATTGTGGGCCTGACCAAAAAAGACCAGACCGGCATTATCAACACGCAACTGGATGGCAAGTTGCAGGATGTTATGGCTCTTCTGGCCGAACCACGCCTGCATCTGCTTTCCCGCCACCCGCTGGATCTTCGTAACCCACGCGGGCGCGCTAAACTTCAGCTTATGCTCAGCCTGCCCTTGAAAGACGATGTCAGCATTGATGACATGGAAATTAAGGGCCATGCCGATATCACACAGGCATCGCTTGATAATGTGGTGGCAGGGCGTGGTGTACGGCGTGCTGATATCAAGCTGGATGCCACGGCGGATGGGCTTTCCCTTGCTGGGCATGGCGTATTGGGAGGCTTGCCCTCCAATATTTCCTATTCAACAGATTTCCGACATGTGCCGCCCACCGGACTTTTGGAACAGGCGCATCTGACATCTCGCATCACTCCGCAAACCGCAACGGCTGCCGGTTTTGCAACGGGAGACCACTTTGGTGGTTCGGCTGATGCCGTGGTGGATTACCGCCAGTACGGAGATCATCATGGGCTTGTGGATATCAACCTCAACCTCAGGAACTCCCAAATCCGTATTCCTCTCTGGCATAAGGCTCCGGGGCGCGCGGCACAGGCAAACGCCACACTGGGGCTGAAGAATGGCCAGATTGTTGCGGTCGATCGTATTCTGGCCACTGGCCCGGATTTGGATGTGCGTGGCAAGGCCCGCCTACGCCCCAACCATGCACCTCAACTGATTATCTCTTCCTTCCGCGTTGCCAATTCCACTGGTCACGCCATGTTGGAATTGCCGCAAAAAGGTGTAACAGGCTCAGTCATTCATGTTGGCGTATATGCAGACATGCTGGATCTTTCCCCCTTGGTAACGGGAGATCCATCAGACCCCAAACCCACGCAGCCAGCCAGCAGCGGCTACCATGTGCCAGAGGCTGCTACCGGCAAGCTACATGGCCCTCCGGGTACAGCATGGGCTATTGATCTGACAGCCAACACACTGCGCTACAACCCGGACAAACCTTCCTTAAAAGCTGTAAAAGCCTATTTTGAGGATAACGGTCAGCGGCTGGAAAAAATGTATTTTGCCATGCACGGGCCCACCCCCGTAAGCATGACACTTACCCCCAAAGCCGCGGGGCGAGACCTACGCGTTTCTATCCCGGACATGGGTGCATTTTTGTCTGACTTTAACATTCTGCCGGATGTTGAAGGTGGCCACGCCGTTCTTAGCGGATCTTTTGATGATACGGAGGCCTCCGCCCCGTTTAACGGCCGCATAACCGTAACGCCATTTGTGCTAAAAAAAGCCCCAACGGCCTTGCGTATGGCGCGGAATATCTCGTTTTACGGCTGGCTGGCGGCACACAAAACATCAGAATTTATGGTCACACACCTTGTGTTGCCCGTAACATTCAAAGATGGCGTGCTGAATATTCATGATGGCAGAACCGGCAACAACGCGCTGGGAGCAACGCTTGAAGGCAATGTAAATCTGGATAAGAACAGCATAGATTTACACGGCACTGTGGTGCCTATTTTTGCCATTAACAAATTGCCCGGAAAGCTGCCGGGCATTGGCTGGATGTTCAGCCCGGAAAAAGATGGCGGGCTTGTTGCCGTAACGTTTGGCGTGGCTGGGCAGATGAGCAATCCTTCCCTGCACATAAACCCCTATTCCATCTTTTTACCCGGAGCGCTGCGCCGGATTTTTTAACCCGGTGGCCGCCCCTTTGCGGGGCTTCGTTAAGGGGCAGGGTTATTTGTCATCAATAGCGGGATCTTCTCCATCTGCATTGGGGGGAAGATCAGCCGCTCCTTCCATAAGGGATACGGCATCCGTCAGCGGGTTGTGCACTGTGGCGGTAATGCCCCCTGCCCGCACGATATCGCGAAAAGATGTGCCTTCATCGTCAAACGCGGTATCCAGACCATTGCCGCTGACCTCCCCAACAGCATGAAACACCACGCCAGACTGCGGCTGCACGGGGGAAACCAACCAGTGCCGCGAGTGCGAGATAACGGAGGATGCATCTGCATCCATACATGGCTGCATATGGGTTAGGGTTACGGTTTCGGTGGTGACCAACGCTTCGTTTTCTTCCCCGCCCTTACGGCCACCAGCTTTGGTTTGTGCTGTAAACACAGTGCCAGATGCCACCACCTGCATAGCTTGGGGCGGTTGTGCAATATCTGCGCGCAAACATACGGAAACTGTGCCGGAACTTCCATCATCCGCCAGCGCAAACACAGGCAGGCTCACCCCAGCGAGAAATAGATAAAAAAGTGAAAAGCTGGGGCGGATTTTCATGGCGACGTTCTCTTTTTCCGTTTTATGCCGCCCGAAACATCAAACCTTATGGGTGTGCAGGGGCTTCCCGCTTCAGCCCGGACGGAATGGCAAACACGCTATCTGGCTGCGAGGTTCGGTTTACACTCAGCGCGCGCACCGTAACCTGCTCCTGCTGCGCAACCTGCAAAAGCAGGCCGTCTGGCGTATAGCATGCATCTGTTGGGTGCCCATCGGCATCCGTTGTGCGCCATAATGTGCACTGTTCACCCGCCACAACGGAATTCCCCAATCGTGCATAGGTGCCAGCCGCTGCGGGCTGCCCTGGCGGAGTAATCTGCTGTGGGCCGGGCACGGGCATCACACTGGCACGCTTGCGTGCGGTATCCACCACCGTAAGAGTATGATCTGTCCATGATGTAATCATAAACACATCAGAATTCTGCGGGTCCAGCCGCTGGCGTAGGGAGCTGACCTGCCAGCGCATACGCTGCTGCGTGTGTGCATCACCTTGGGCTGAGTTCAGCTCATACACCACATCTGCATCAACAGATGGCGTCACCACTGGTGCATCGGCAGGGCTTATCTGTGTTGGTTCTGGTGTTTGGGGCTGTATCTGGGCGTGGGCTACCGTGCCGGAAGCCACAGCCCCCAACAGCACAAACCCCACACCTGCAAGCAAACGCTTTGCAAACATCTTACGGATTTCCTTCCGTACCACTTGTAGCTGGGGCAGATATCATCGGCCCTACGCCAGAAGGCGCAGCAGGCTGTGCCGGTGCGGCACCCGCTGAACCACCACCGTTCTTATTGCCGCTATGCGGGTTAACTTCCTGAAAGCCTACAGGCGGCTGAAACACGCTATCGGGCACGGGGTCGTAAGATACTTTCATGGCACGGATACGGCCATTCAGCCCATCTACATCAATACCGGTTTGGGAAAGAATAAAGCCATCATCCGTTACGCAAGCCGTGGCCTGCCCTTGGGCAGATTGCGCAGCCCAGACAGTGCACGGTTGCCCGGCCACAACATCGCTCCCTTTGCGCGTAAACTGCATGGACAAATCAAGCAAAAAAGGGTTGCGGATACCTTCTTGCTGCACAAGGCGGGTGTAGATATGCCGGTCATTCAAAATTACCAGTACTTCCTGTGAAGCCCGGTTGATAATGACGGCTCCACGGCTTTCATCACCTTCCATGTTTGTCATGTAGTTAATGCGCATAAGCCCGCCATCGCCAGAGAACATCACTTGCACATGGCGCGTTGCCACAGAGGTGTCTGGCTTGGCGCCGTTTTGCAAATCCTGCGCTGTGGGCTGAGGCTGAAAGCTGTAATCAATAATAGCATCACGCGCGGGCGTTAAACGCGGATGATCCAGCGCAACCTGTGCCTGTGCCTGCCCGGGAATAACCGCACCCACCACAGGCACAGCAGCCCCCAGAACACTCATCAGGCAAAAAAAACGCATACGACCATACAGGCGTGTGCTCATAATATCATCCATTCCAGTCATTCAAATTATAGGCCCGCGCTTTGCTCTCTACCTTGGACGCAAGCAACATACTGCACCCCTAAAGCATGCCACGGGCCGGAATATGGCAGTTACTTACATGTTTCGGATTTCTGCTTCCAGCACATCGGCCGGAATATTCCGCTGCCAGCGCGGCTGCATGCTTACGGCCTTTTCCAGTATGGCTTTATATTCGGCTGCTGGTATTTCCTCACCCCCAAAGCGGGCCAGATGTTCAGTGCCAAATTGTGTATCCAGCACAACAAACCCGCACAAGCGCAAGCGTGCCACCAAATGCACCAAGGCCACTTTGGAGGCATCTGTTGTGCGGCTGAACATGCTTTCTCCAAAAAACGCACCGCCAAGGGCTACGCCATACAGGCCACCAACAAGCTCACCATTCTGCCAGCATTCCACACTGTGGCTAAAGCCCATGTCATGCAGAGCGCAAAACAGGCGGTATATCTCGCTATTTATCCATGTGGTTTCTCGCCCCGGTGCGGGTGCGGGTGCGGGTGCGGCACATGCGCGCATAACGGCGGGAAAATCCCGATCCACACACACGTCAAACTGGTCAGACAGCACAGTGCGGCGCAAACGGCGCGGGAGATGAAAACCATCCAGCGGCAAAATACCGCGTGGGTCCGGGTCATACCACCGCAAGGTAGTATCCGTTGCATCAGACGCCATAGGGAACAGTCCCGCCGCATATGCACCTAGCATGATCTGGGGGGTAAGTTCCTGTGTCATCTGCTGTATGTTCCTTTTCTGCAACCCATCATTCCGCATGCCAAGGCAACCTCTAGCTTTGCATGCCGTTATGGAGTGTCATAGCCCATATGTTGTCTGACCCTGCTTGATGCCAGCCTGCATTGGGCACAAACTTGTGCCAGACAACCACCAACTCACCAGCCTACGGAGTTGCCTGTGAGCACAGAAGCACCTCGCCTTATCCGCTCCATCCGCCTGTTAAATGCTGCGGAAGATCGTATTAAAACAGAATTTACAGCGCCACCCCCTCCAGAAAAAAGCCTAAAAACACCGGCACTTCTGGAACTCGCTAAGGAATTTCAGCCTTTTGCCGTTGTGCTTACCAATAACGCGCCCCTTAAAGGTAAGGATGTAGATGCGCTGCCAGAATGCGTAAAACTGGTATCTACCGTAAGCGTTGGGCTAGACCATCTGGATATTCCCGCCCTGCATGCACGCGGGATTGCGGTTTCCAACACCCCGAATGTGCTAACAGATTGTAATGCCGATTTAAGCATGATGCTGATTCTAGCCGCCTGCCGCCGGGCCGCCGAATATTATACGCTCATGAAAAACGGCTGGCATCATGGCCTTGGTATGGGCGGCATGCTGGGCCATCGTGTTACCGGAAAGCGGCTGGGTATTGTGGGCATGGGCCGTATTGGGCAGGCTGTGGCAAAGCGTGCACGCGGCTTTGACATGACCATTCTTTATCACAACCGCAGCCGCCTTTCCGCCGCAGAAGAAGCTGGTGCCACCTATTTTGAAAAGCTGGAAGACATGCTGCCCCATTGCGATGTGCTCACATTGCACATGCCGGGCTCACCTTCCGCGCCTCCCCTCATGAACAGTCAGACATTCTCCCTGCTGCCCAAGGGCAGTGTGTTTGTAAATGCGGCGCGTGGGTCCCTGGTGGATGAAGATGCGCTGATAGAGGCTTTGGAATCTGGCCATCTGTTTGGGGCTGGGCTGGATGTTTACCGGCAGGAACCAAACCCCAACCCACGGCTGACAGCCCTGCCCAATATCTTCATGACACCGCACGCAGGCAGCGCCACCATAGAAACGCGCACCGCCATGTGCATGTTGGCGCTAGACAATGTTGAGGCCTTAGCAAAAGGGTTGCCCATGCCCACGCCCGTTACGGTATAAGGAGCAGCTTTTGCCATGAACATGCGCCTGTCTTGCCTGATTGGTATTGCAGCGTGCTTTGCCGTGAGCTTTTGGGCCCCGCATTACCATTTGGCGGCCAAGGTTATCGGCATCACCCAGCTTGGCTTTGCCATTCTCACCACATTTCTTGAGGGCGAACCACCCCGCAAGGTGGTGAAAAAACCCGCCTAACCAGCAAAAAGGCCAGCCCATAAAGGTGCTGGCCTTTTTTGCATTTCTCTCGCTTTAGCTCAAAATGGCTTAGGCTTCTACCCCACGTTCGGCCAGATCTTCGCGCATGGACATAGCGGTATCACGCACAACCGGCCCATGTTCACGCTCCAAACGGCGAATGGTGAAATGCGCACGGGCAAGCGCACGGTAATGGTTAAAGAATGCCGTGTTCAAAGAGGCCCCACACAGCGCACCTGCTACAGGCATAAGCTGGAGGGAAATTTTCTGCCCCAGCGCCAAACCGTAATGAGAGGCCACTTCAGCAATCAGCATCACAACCGGGCGGCCACGCAGCACGGCGCGAGCCGAGAAATAACCCAGTTCGCTTTCTTCGCCAGTTCTGCTGTTCGGGAAAGCTTTAAGCGCAAACACTTCCAAACATGCACGGCGGGCATCTGGGTCAGACAGGTCTTCCCCTTCCTCCCGCGCAACACGTGCAATTTCGCGCATGATTGTGAGCGTTGTAAAACCAATATCCGGGGCCAAACCGGCCAAGCCACTAAAGCCACCCACTGCGCCAGAAACAGCCACCGCAGCCTGCAATGCCGGGCCACGCCAACGGGCTTCTGCCATTTGGCTATCTGTCCGGCCTTTCATGCCCACAATGGCCACATCAAACGCACGTGCAATGGCAGTTTCTGCCAGCCCGCGCATTTTTTCTTCCATATTGGGGGCCATGCCCAAACCACGCAGGCCCAAACGTGCGGCATGCCCAACAGCACCGCCCATAAGGTCTGCCAGACGCACCAGAACACCCCGGCCAGATTCCACATCGGCCAGAGCCTGTTCCAGTTCTGCCAGTTCGTGCCCTTCCAAAAGCATGGGGGCCAGGGCATTCCCTGCTGTTTTTTGTGTGCTCATCCGTGCCTCTCCTGCCTGCTGCATGCTACGCCCGTTTGCGAACGAAGCAGCGACGCACTCTGGCGCCTTATTTTTCTCTATTCCGTAGCAATCATAACAGGCACAGGGCACGAAAAACAGCACCCAGCACCTTATCCACCCTGCATACGCGGCCCGCGCCGTTGTAAGGCTTGCATAATGCCCTTACACACTCCAAAGCAGAAATACCGTTCTCCATCCAGGCGCACACCTTATTGCGGAGTATCCTGACATGACCGATCCTTCATCCATCCAGCGTTCTGTACGGCGCTTTCTGCGGCTGGCACCGCTGGCGGCTGTTGTAGCAACTACAGCCTGCGCCACCCCGCAGGAACAGACATATGAAACCCCGCTGGCTGAAGCACGCACTGCACCTGATCTGTGCCAGTCTGACCGTTTCCACGTTCTGGTGGCAAAAGCATGGGAAAAGGCACATGAAGCCGGTGGTGCAGATGTTGAGGATGCTTCTCCCAACCCCAATACGCCTGCGCCAGCCATACAGGTGCAAGCTTCTTCCGCCATGCCGGATGTAAGCTTTCCGCCATATTCACAACGCGCTTGCCGCATGACAGTTCAATCCGGCACGGCTGCACCTGAAACAGGCTTTTTCACGGTGGCTTACTTCATGCACAACGGAAAGGTGGATACCTCCGTGCCGCTGTGGGATTCTGATAAAGAAGTTTCCGATTACTATAGCGAGCTAAAAGAAAAGATCCGCTCTGGCGTGGATATGAACAACCCTACGCTTAAAGCCTGTATGCAGCACTACCCAGCCCTGCACCCGGATAGCACAGACCCAGCCGTGCAGCAGGCCGCTATCAGCCTGCGCGCTGTATTGGTGCGCCACTGCCTAGCAGACCACGCTGCACTGAAAAACCTGTATTCCGATATGTACTTCATTCACCGCTAAACAGATAATCAATCGCACACGCTTTTGGGTCTGGCTGCTTTGACCTTGCATTCAGCCCCAAAAGTCGCATTCTGCGGCAGTTCTTTTTAGCTTTCAGGATACCTATTCCCATGCAGTATCATTCTGTTTCCCCCGATTTTGCAGTTTCCCCCCAGATTACGGTGGAAGATATTCCGCTTATTCAGGGTGCAGGGTTCAAAACCATTATCTGCAACCGCCCGGATGGCGAAGAAGCTGGCCAGCCTTCTGCTGAAACTGTTGGTGAAGCCGCACGCAAAGCTGGCCTTTCCTTTATTGCCATTCCAGTTTCTGCACCGCTCACACCTTCTTCCGATGCCGTGATTGAAACGCAGGAAGCCATCAACACCCTGCCAGGCCCGATTTTTGCCTATTGCCGTTCTGGCAACCGTTCTGCTCAGGCATGGACACTGGCAACACAGAGCTAATTCCTGCTCTGCACTGCTTGCAAAAAAGGCCGCCCATCATGGAGCGGCCTTTTTTGTTGGGTTGTATTTACCCACAAACTACAAAATATCGTGAACACGGGCTGCGTTTCAGGCTGGTTCCTGCCACCCACCCATGTCACACAAAATCTGCCAGTGCTCTGCTGATACGGGACAGACAGACAAGCGAGATTGCCGCACCAAAGCCAGACTTTCCAGCGTAGGTTCCGCCTTAATCTGCGCCAGTGTTACCGGTGTGGGCATGGGGGCTATGGCTTTTACATCCACACATACCCACTTATCGGTTTCTGCCGTTGGGTCTGGGTAGCCTTCACGCACCACTTCCACCACACCAACAATGGCGCGTTGCACGTTGGAATGGTAGAAAAAAGCGCGGTCTCCCGCCTTCATGGCCGCTAGGTTCTTTTTGGCCTGATGGTTGCGCACACCTGTCCATGGCTCTACGCCATTGGCCACCTGCTCATCCCAGCTAAAGGCATCCGGCTCACTTTTCACCAGCCAGTAGGCCATGATTATTCAGCCATCTGGCCATCACGGAACACGGTCCGCAACGGGCGAATAATCACGCTTTCAAACAGATCAACCTTTGCATACGGATCTGCCGCCGCAAAACCTTCTGCTGTGGCGCGGTCTGGCGCTTCTAGTAAAACAAGGCTGCCGCAGGGGTTGCCGTTAGCATCCAACTGCGGACCTGCAAAAAGGATACCATCTTTATGGGCTTCCAAAAATGCCAGATGCTGCGCACGTGTGGCCTTGCGCAGGTCCAGCGCGCCGGGGCGATCCGTACAGGTAATGGCAAACAGCATAATTTCCTCCGTTGTGTTGTGTGGGCAAGACGCCCATGAACAACTGCATCGTGTCAAGAGGCACGGAATGTTGTAAAAGGGGACACAGGTAGTCCTTTTCCCACTTCCACAATGGTGGTGAAAGAGGAAGACCACAGGATTGAACCAGATACAGATGGAACGGACTGACTTTTGAGCGCCTCTCCGACCTTTGTCGCGCGTACCGGCAATTTTTTCCATCGGTATGCCAATCCCGGCCAGTTTCTTAAGCTGGGGGCACGCCTTCAGCCGTGGCTTACGTGGCCTGCCATACTCCTTACTCTTACAGGGCTGGGCTGGGGGCTGTTTTTCTCCCCTGCAGACTGGCAGCAGGGCGATTCCGTGCGCATTATGTATGTGCATGTGCCTGCCGCCATGCTGGCTTCTGCGGGGTATGCTGGATTGGCCATATGTGGCCTGCTCTCACTTGTATGGCGGCACCCGCTGGCTGACTTGGCCGCAGTAGAAATTGGCCCTGTTGGTGCTTCTATCACTGCGCTTTGCCTTGCTACAGGTTCCCTTTGGGGCAAACCCATGTGGGGTACCTGGTGGGTGTGGGATGCGCGGCTAACCTCCGTTTTGGTGCTGTTTTTCCTGTATCTGGGGCATATCGCGCTTATTCGCGCGTTTGATGATCCGCAGCGTGGCTATAAAGCCGCCGCCATTCTGGCCCTTGCAGGAGCGGTTGATCTGCCCATTATCAAGTTTAGTGTGCAGTGGTGGAATACCCTGCACCAACCAGACAGCATTACTCTTACGGGCGCGCCCACCATGTCTTCTTCCATGCTGTGGCCTTTAGCTTTGTCTGCCTTGGGCATGGGGCTTGGCTTTGCCGCTATTGTTGTGGCCCGCACCCGCGCTGCCGTGATGGAAAGCCGTATTCGCGCTCTGCTGACCTCCCCCCGCCGTAGAGGCAACGCTGCATGACCCATCTGCCTTATATTGCCGCCAGCTACGGCTTGTTTGCCATTATGGCGCTTGTGTTTTCCGTTGGCGCTGCCTTGCGCCTGAAGCGCGACCGCATTCGGCTGGCCACCCTTGAACAAAAAGCCCCCCGCAAGGCAGGAGCCGCTCCGCAATCATGACCCGCAAAACCCGTCGCCTTTGGCTTGTCATTGCCTGTGTGGCGTGCCTTGGCACCGCCGCAGCTTTGATTCTGCGGGCTTTTTCTTCCGATATCGTGTTTTTTGTCACGCCTTCACAGGTAATGGCCTCCGCTCCGCCCAAGGATAGAACCGTCAAGCTGGGTGGCATGGTGGTGGCTGGCTCTGTCCATCGTGAACGCAGGGGTGAAACACCTGTTGCCACGTTTAACGTTACCGATGGTCAGGCCGCTGTTACCGTGCATTACGAAGGCATTTTGCCAGATCTGTTCCGTGAAGGGCAAAGCGTTGTAGCCATTGGCACGGTACAGCCCTCGCACGATTTTGCCGCCACTGAAGTGCTGGCCAAGCATGATGAAACCTACATGCCCAAGGAAGTGGCCGAGGCCCTGAAAAAAGCCGGGAAGTGGGACCCACGTTTTGGTCCGCCACCCAGTGCGGATAGCTGGAACAAAATGACGGTGCAGGATGCCCGCAAAAACACCGCCACCCAGCCTGCCACCAACTAATATACAGACCTGAAAAAGCGGGAGTCTACCCCCTGACATGCTGAGCCCCGAACTCGGACACTACGCCCTTGCGCTGGCCTGCGTGCTTGCTGCCATACAAGGTATTCTCCCCCTTATGGGTGCACGCCGCCGCGATGTACGGCTGATGGCACTGGCTCCCGGCCTTGCCATTGGCCAGCTTATTGCGCTGCTAACCTCTTTCCTCTGCCTGGTTTACGCCGCTGTTACGGATGATTTTTCTGTCCAGAACATTGCGGCCAACAGCGCGGTTTCCAAACCGCTGCTGTATAAGATTACCGGCGTATGGGGGAACCACGAAGGCTCCATTCTTCTATGGGCACTTATTCTGGGGCTGTGCGGCGCGGCTGTTGCGGCTTTTGGGCGTAACTTGCCATCTGCCCTGCGCGCCCGCGTCATTGGCGTGCTAGGGCTGGTGGCTACCGGGTTTGAGCTGTTCTGCCTTACCACGTCAGATCCATTTGCCCGTATCTGGCCTGCCCCAATGGATGGGCAGGGTATGAACCCCCTGCTGCAAGACCCCGGCTTGGCTTTTCATCCGCCTATTCTCTACACGGGTTATGTTGGCTTTGCCGTGCCGTTTGCTTTTGCCATTGCCGCCCTGCTGGAAGGCCGGGTGGATGCCGCATGGGGCCGTTGGGTGCGCCCTTGGGCCGTGGCCGCTTGGTGTTTCCTAACCTGCGGGATCGCTATGGGGTCCTGGTGGTCTTATTACGTGTTAGGTTGGGGTGGTTACTGGTTTTGGGACCCGGTGGAAAATGCCTCACTCATTCCGTGGCTGACAGGCACCGCCCTTATTCACTCCGCCATTGTGGTGGAAAAGCGTGAAGCCCTTAAAATCTGGACCGTGCTGCTGGCTATTGGCACGTTCTCGTTCTCACTTTCCGGCACCTTCCTTGTGCGTTCGGGCATCCTGAACTCCGTGCACGCCTTTGCAAATGATCCTGCACGTGGCGTGTTTATTCTGGGCCTGCTGGCTGTGGTGATTGGTGGCTCTCTGGCGCTATTTGCCTATCGCGCTCCATCCCTCACCTCTGGAGGCCTGTTTGCCCCGGTCTCGCGCGAGGGGGCGTTAGTGCTGAACAACATTCTGCTGTGTTCGCTCTGCGCCGTGGTGCTAACGGGCACAATGTATCCGCCATTTATGTCCCTGCTGTTTGACCGCACCATTTCTGTGGGCAAACCATTTTTTGATGCCACCACCATTCCGCTGGCTCTGCCGCTGTTCATCTTCATGGGGTTTGGCCCCATGCTGCCGTGGAAGCGTGCGCAGCTTTGGCCCATTTTGCAGAAGCTGTGGGTGGCGGCTGTTATTACCGCTATTGCTTGTGCCATTGCGGCCTTCCGCCTTTCTGGCGTTCTGCCTATTCTGTGCGCGGCGGCAGCTATCTGGATTATTACATCCACCATTACGGATGTTGTGGAACGTGTGCGCCTGTTCCGTGCGCCATTTGCCACAAGCGTGCAGCGTGCGCGTATGTTGCCCCGCGCCATTATTGGCACCGCCATTGCACATATTGGCGTGGGCATTACGGTGCTTGGGCTTTCCGCTATGTCTCAGGCACAGCATAAAATTGTGGAAGTGCCTATTGGCACCACAGAGCATCTGGCTGGATATGACTGGACACTTACAAACGTAAAGCAGGAACCGGGGCCAAACTACACCGCTATGGTGGGCACGCTGGAAGTGCGGCATAACGGGCATCTTGTCACGGTTATGCACCCTTCTAAACGCAGCTTTAATACGCAAAACCAGACCACAACCGATGTTGCCATCCACACCAACCTGCTGGCAGATCTGTATGGTGTGCTGGGTGACAAGCACGGGCCAGATAGCAACCCCACCTACGTGTTGCGCCTGCATTACAACCCGCTGGCCCCGTGGATGTGGCTGGGGGCGCTGGTTATGGCTTTTGGTGGCGCACTTTCGCTATCTGACCGTCGTGTGCGTGTGGGTGCGCCGCAGCGTGCCAAACCTTCTGCCGAAATGAGTGCAGTATTATGAGCAATTCAGAAACACCCCCCAATGCGTCCCGCCGTCGC
The DNA here is from genome assembly GCF_001766235.1 of Acetobacter ascendens. Classification (NCBI taxonomy): domain Bacteria; kingdom Pseudomonadati; phylum Pseudomonadota; class Alphaproteobacteria; order Acetobacterales; family Acetobacteraceae; genus Acetobacter; species Acetobacter ascendens. The sequence continues at coordinate 490,666 of NZ_CP015164.1, read as the reverse complement.
CTGCTTATGGCTTTGCCATTGGCGGGGGCTGGCGTTGTGGGCGTTGCATTTTGGAAAATGCTTTCCGGCATGGAGCATGGCTCCTTCAACCCGCATGATATCAACGCGCCAGTGCTTAACCGCCCGGTGCCGGATTTTACGCTGCCAGATCAGCCCCCCATGCAGGGCTTTAACACGCAGGATTTACGCAACCTGACACAGCCTGTGCTGGTGAACTTTTTTGCCTCATGGTGCATTCCCTGTCTTGCAGAAATGCCAACCTTGATGACGCTGAAAGACAAGCTGACGATGTGGGGTATTGCCTACAAGGACAGGCCAGAAAATGCGGAAAACTTTCTCAAGCACTCCGGCAACCCGTTCTCCCGCCTTGGGAGTGACCATGAAGGCCGCGTGGGTATTGAATGGGGTATTTCTGGCGTGCCGGAAACATTTCTGATTGGCCCCGGTGGCGTTATCCGCTGGCACACGGCAGCCCCGCTTACGGACGACATTCTGAACCAGACACTTCTGCCTTTGGTTGAAAAGTTGAAAACGCCATGAACATGCGCCGTTTTCTGGCAGCCTCCTGCGTTGGGTTCTCCCTTATTGCGGCACCTGCGCTGGTGCTGGCGGTGGATGACCCCATGGAAATGCTGCCCAACCCCAAGGATGAAGCGCGGGCTGAGGCCATTGGCTCCCAACTGCGCTGCCTTGTCTGCCAAAATGAATCCATTGAAGACAGTAGCGCTGGCTTGGCGCGAGATCTGCGCCGCGTGGTGCGCGAACACGTTGCCAAAGGTGAAAACAACCAGCAGATTATGGATTGGATGGTAAACCGCTATGGCAACTTCATCCGTCTGAAACCTGCATTTTCATTCAGCACCTTGCTGTTGTGGTGTATGCCAGTTCTGGCGCTGCTGCTGGGGCTTGTCTCGGCCTTTATCTTTTATCGCCGTCGCGCTGCTGCCCCGCCCTCTCCTCCTCCGCTGACAGAAGAAGAAAAAAACCGGCTGGCCCAGCTGACAAAGGATAAGGATAACGCCCCATGATCTGGCTTTCCATTGCCCTGCTCAGCCTGCTGGCTCTGGCCCCTGTCTGCGCCACTTTATGGAAACGCACCCGCACCGTGCGGGATGAACGCAGCGCCGCCCTTGCCTTGCACGAAGCCCAATTGGCGGAGGTAGATCGCGACCTGACAATTGGGCTAATTGCCCCTGCTGAACATGAAATTGCACGGCTGGAAATTCAGCGCCGCATTCTGGCGGCTGATAAAGCACCATCCTCCGCCGATAATTCCCGCGCGGCCACAGTGGGCTGGATCGGCCTTGGGCTAGCCCCCGTGCTGGCTGTGGGCCTGTATCTGACAAACGGCGTGCCCTCCCTGCCTGCGCAACCACTTGGCCCGCGCCTTGCCGCTGAGCATATGCAGGACACAAAAAATGATATGCTGGTGGCACGCCTGAAACAGACATTGGCCACACTGCCGCCGGGTGATCCTGCTTTGCGCCAAGGGTATCTCCTACTTGGGCAGGTTGAGGCCTCCCGCGAGCATTATGCTGAAGCCGCAGATGCGTGGAACCGTGCTTTAGATATGGGTTTTGATGCTGAACTGGCTGCCCGCACGGCAGAAGCCATGACACGCACCAATCATCAGGTTACGCCGCAAGCGCTTGCGCTCTTCCGCAAAGCTCTGGATGCCGCCCCGCAGGATGCAACATGGCGCAGTGCTGTGCAGGCACGCATTGCACAGGGAGAGCACGATCAGGATAACCCCTGATCGATGTTCCCCATGACATTTATTAAGCGTTAAAGACCGCTGCCTTCTGGGGCTATAACACGGCCCCAGATTTCTTCCTTCGCCCGGCGTTGGGGCGGACGGGGCTGACAAGAAATAAAATACAACCCCACGACAAAAACAATATTAGAAAACGCGTTAAACCACATTGCCGAACTAAACGTGACTGGCGATGTAATGGCTTGGTAAATCACGTAAAATGTAAACGGAATAGAGATAATGCGCACACTAATCAGCATGTAGCGCAAGGGATTAGCCTTGCCCGGCTGCACCAGCACGCGCAGGCGGCCCAACCCAATAAAAAACGTAACACACAACGCCCAGACCAGCACATTGAAGATCATGTTTCCAAAATCATTCATGCCGGTCACGACAAATACGGCAATAATGGAAACCGCAGACAATAATAAAGAGCCAAGCTGGCAGCTCATCCCCACTTCAAAAGCGGTCAGACGTTCTGGCAGTTTATCTGCCAAAGGCTGGCAGACTTCATCCAGCAGCCAGCTATCCATGCGTTTAATGCGTTCGCCCAAATCCATGGCGTAATTCTACCGGATTCATACGCAGGATGCACGCCTTCAACACATGCGCATTGCAGGCGTGCAGAAAATATTACGCCTGTTTGGTTTCTGCTCCGGCTTCTGGCAGCACGCCCTGTGGGGTCTGCTTATCCACTGCGGCTGGCAGAAAATGTGCCAGAGCGGTCAGCACGGTATCTGCTGGCAGGCCGGTTTTTGCGATCAGATTATGCACTATATCGCTGCCCAGAATGGTCTGAATTTCATCCGGAGTAGCGGGCACGTTGCCACCCTGGCTGACCCATGAACGCACTTTATCACCCAGCCCGGCCTGATCTGCCCGCGTAAGCAGTGCTTCCAGATTCTGCGGCTGTAGCAAAGACTGCAACTGCTGCTGTAATGCTCCCTGCACATCCACGCCCAGAGCGCTTTCTACTTTACCAAGAATGTTTTGAAGGAAATCAGACATCGCGCCTACTTTCGTTTATCTTACAGCAACTGTGAGCATAGTATATTCACAGTATTTTCTATCCGGGAACATGATAGCTTATATGTGCAAGATTTATAAATAAATTCTGATCCCACGCGCGTTCATCGCCGGAAGACTGATAGCTGATATGCGTCTGAACCCACAAGGAAAAAGCAGGGAATCAGGCTACCCTGTGCGGCGTTCCTCCCTGTTTTTCGTTGTCAGGATAAAATAGTCGCCGTGCCCAGTCTCCCTATGTTTATCCTTGACCGGATCGGCCCCCTGCGCAATTTCCGCCCCCTGCACCGGCCGGGTGAACGCGGGAAGTTGCCTTTTGCTTGGCTGATCTCTCCCACACCTGCGGCCATCGGTTTTGCTGTACGCACCACTGCCGCAGCCCTGCTGGCGTTGGTGATTGCCCTGTGGATGGAACTGGATGACCCACAATGGGCCGCCATGACTGTCTGGATTGTGGCCCAAGGCTCCCGCGGGGAAAGTCTTTCCAAAGCCCGATGGCGTCTGGTAGGTACGGCCATAGGGGTGATAATGTCTATTACCCTTATTTCGGCCTTTAACCAGAATGCGTGGCTGTTCTTCCCCATTCTGTCTATTTGGGTCGGAACATGCTGCACCTTGGCTACATTGGTGCGTAACTTCCGTTCCTACGCCCTTGTGCTGGCCGGATACACCACCGCCATTATTGCCATTGGCGCCATTCCGCACCCAGAAAACGTGTTTATGACTGCCATGTCCCGCGCATCCTACATTGTGCTGGGCATTGTGTGCGAGGGCACGCTGGCAGGTTTGTTTGCCTATAACTTGGCTGAAACAGCACGCCGCAACATGCGCGATAAACTGCGCACTGCACTTTCCAACGTGTCCACCTCTGTTTCCAGCCTGCTGGCTGGGGATGAGGAAGCATTGGTGCGCTCCCGCGCCATGTTTGGCCCGCTGATTTCAATCAACGATCAGATCGAATTTTCCGAAGTGGAAATGGGTCCGCACGGGCATGAAGGTGACCACGCGCGCGCTGCACTGGCAGCCGTTTCCGTGCTGCTTTCACGCGGTTTGGGTATGGCTGTGCGCCTGCAATATGTGCAAACAGACCAACCTGCTTTCCGGGAAACAGCAGCCCATGTGAGCGAGTTTCTGACCTCTGTTGCCAACCGGCTGGATTCCGATGAAAGCGTGCAAGAACTGCTGCACGATCTGCAATTGCTGCGTGCTGAATGCCATCAACGTGTGGTCGATGCGCTTTCTCAGGAAATTGACACGGCATTTGATGATAACCCCGCAAACGATACAGACATTCCCGCCCTGCTCGATGGCCGCATCCTGCACAATGCGCTGGATGAACTGTTGGGTGAGCTGGAACAGGCTATCCGGGAATATGATGCCAGCCAGCACTTTATCCGTGGGGATCATTTTCACTTCCGTTTGCAAGCCCACGTAGATAAGCGCGAAGCCGTTTATAATGGCGTGCGTGCCATGGTGGCCATTACGGCTGCCGGGTTGGTATGGGAATGTACGGCATGGCCCGCAGGTTTGGGCTTTATTACCTTTGTGGCCATTGTTTGCGGGCTGTTTGCAACCCGAGAAAACCCCGTTGTTGCCTCATCACAGTTCATGGTGGGTGGCATATGGGCGGCTGTTGTTTCGTTCTTTCTGGTGTTTCTTGTACTGCCCACGCAGGCAGATTACGAAATGCTGGTGGGTTCACTCGCACTGCCCATGATTGCGGGCGGCTTGGCAGCCCGTAACGCGGGCACTGCCCTGCATTCTGCGGCCTATACGCTGCTGCTGCCCAACTTTGTGCACCCCCTTAACCAAGGGCGCCAGAACGAAATCGGATGGTTCAATTCCACCGCAGCCGTACTGCTGGGCGTGTTTTTTGCCGTGCTGATTTTCCGCGCCGTACTACCCTTTAACAATAATGCAGAACGCTGGCGTATGCGCCGTACCATGCTGCATGATTTGCGCACGCTGGCATCGGCAGAGCCCATGCCCGAAACGCGAGACTGGATTGGCCGCAATATTGATAGGTTTGCCCGCCTGATCCGCCACGCCGGTCCCACGCCTTCCCCCACCATTGAAGGGTGTTTGCAGGGCACGCTGGCAGCCATGACTATCGGGCTAAACATTATCCGTTTGCGCACCCTGCTGAAACGCAACCAGATTCCACCGGCAGCCAAACGCGCCATTGAAATTGTTATGAAACGTATGAGCCACTTTACCGGTAAATACGGCCACACGGCACATGCTGCACGGGTTGCAACATCTGCCCTCCGCCGCATGGAAGCAATGGAACCCAATATTTCCACCCGTATCGAGCTTACACGCGCCATTGCCTACCTGATTGTGGTCTCGCACGAGTTGGATGCCAACGCCGTATTTTTGGATGCCTCCAAACCCTACCGCGCAGTATAAACACCGCGACAATCAAGCTGTTAAAGAGCCGGGCTTTTGTTCCGGCTCTTTTTTTGTCAGATGCTCAAGAAATTGTTATAACAACAACTTCAATCTGGGGCATCTGGCTGCGTGGTTTCATTTCCATTACAATGGTATCGCGCCCTGCATGCCAAAATACACAGCGGCTCTTCCTTTCCGCTGGCATGGTTGATTGCCCCGGCCCCGGCTGATCTGGGCTTTGCCCTCCGCACCACTATAGCGGCATTTATTGCCCTAAGCTTGGCCTTGTGGATGGAAATGGACAGCCCCCAATGGGCCGCCATGACCACATGGATTGTGGCGCAGAACTCTCGTGGGCAAAGCCTCTCCAAAGCCAAATGGCGGTTGATTGGCACCTGCATTGGCGCAGTGGCGGGTATTGCGTTTTTGGCAGCCTTACCGCAGGAGCCGGGGCTTGTTTTTCCGTTTCTGGCCATATGGGCCGGCGGATGCTGTGCCATTGCAACATTCCTGCGTAATTTTCGGTCTTACGCACTGGTGCTGGTGTCCTTCACCACCACCATTATTGTACTGAGCGCTGCCAACCAGCCCGACAACGTGTTTATGATAGCACTTTCCCGCACCACCTACATTACGCTGGGTATTGTGTGTGAAAGCCTGCTGGCCGCCCTATTTGCCCCGCGCCTTGAACACATGGCCCAACAGGAAATGCGAGAGCGCTTGCTGGGTGCATTGCAAGGTGCGTGCACAGGTGTGCAAGGGCTGTTACGCAACCAGCCCGATGGCCTGCTACGCTCTCGCGCCTTGCTGGGAAGTATTCCTTCCTTAGCAGATCAAACAGAATTTAGTGAAATTGAAATGGGTCCCCACAACCATGCGGGAGACCACGCACGTGCCAGCCTGAATGCTGTTTTCGCCTTTTTGGCCCGAAGCATGACGCTGCGTATTCACATGCAGGCCGCAACGCCCGTCCCGCCTGACTTCCAGCAAGCGATTGATGATATTAGCGCACTCCTCACGGCATTACCGACAGAGCTGGAACAGGATGCCACCATAACTGCGGCAACACGGGCGCGCGCCCAAATCCGGCTTTACCGCACCCGCAGCCAACAACGTGGCATAGAACGGCTGGCAAAGTTTCAATCTCTGCAACAGCAAGATGCCCCTACTCTGCAACAGCAGCAGCGCGATCTGCTGGAAGGGCGCATTCTGGAATCTGCCCTAGCCAAACTACTGATGGAACTGGACCTTGTTCTGGAGCACTTTATTGCCACCCAGACGCCTAGCAGGTCTGACCATTTCCGGTTTGACCGCCATTCTGAAAAAGATGTGCTGCTGGCCACTAATAACGGCATCCGTTCCGCTGCGGCCATTTGCGCAGGTGGCTTGATATGGGAAATAACAGCATGGCCCGATGGCTCTACCCTTGCCATGTTTGTGGCTGTAACCTCCACACGCTTCTCCTCATTTGAAGATCCGGTACATGCGGCCAGCGGCTTCTTCCGTGGCGCAGTGTGGACAGCTATTATTTCGTTCATTCTCAGCTTTGTGGTCCTACCTCAGCAATCTGGAGTAGAAACCCTGTTGGCATCACTCTTTTTTCCCATGCTGGTTGGTGGGCTGGCTTTACGAGCCCCCGGCAGTATTGCGGGCACAGCGGCTGCCTATAATAACTTTCTGCCCTTTATGGTGGGGCCAGCCAACCACAGCCGTATGGATGAAATTACGTGGTTTAACACCACACCCGCAGTTGTTCTGGGTATTGGGCTGGGGATATGGGCCTTCCGCCTTGTATTGCCGTTTGATCCTGCCGAAGAACGCTGGAGGCTACGCCGCAAAATGGTGCGTGATTTGCGCCTGATGGCCAAAGGCCGCCTGACATTTACATCTGCCCAGTGGATTGCCCGTTCGGGGGACAGGCTTGCACAGATTATTCGCCATGCAGGCACCCACCCAAATGCCTTGGTGGAAGCCTATCTGACAGGAGCCATGAGTGCGATGACAACTGGCCTGCTTATTTTGCGCCTGCACAATGTGCTGTCTCACAAACTGTTATCTGTAGATCAACACCAGAAAATTGCACATGTGCTAGAAACAATCAGCCAGATAAAAGGCTATACACAGGCCCCTGCCCTTGCTTCTGCCCAAGCCATGCGGGCCCTTTTGCCAGCGGCCATGACAGAACGAAACCTATCTCAACAAATAGACCTTATTCGTGCCATAGGGGCGCTGGAGGTATTGCGGCATGAGTTTACGGCCCATGCCACATTTATGGATATCACCCGGCGCTTCCACCTTGCCGATGCCCCAGATCGACTGACCGCCTAAAACCCTACGGCGTGTCGTCAGTTAAGCCCTGAGAGTGGCACGTGAGGGTTGTACTTTGTGTCTGCGTGTGCTGACTGTTTTCCCGTTTTTTTGGGGAGACAGACAGATGCGGCGCTATAGTTTACGCGATGACCAGTGGGAGCGGATAAAGGATCTTCTTCCTGGTCGAGAAGGCTATGTCGGCGGCACTGCGGTGAACAACCGTCTGTTCGTGGAGGCGGTGTTGTATCGCTATCGCGCGGGTATTCCATGGCGCGACCTTCCTGCCCGTTTCGGTGACTGGAAAAACGTGCACCGGCGTCTGCGCCGCTGGTGTGAAAGCGGCGTCATCGAACGGATATTTCGTTATCTGGCCGCTGATTACGACAACGAATACATGATGATCGACAGCACAATTGTCCGAGCGCATCAGCATAGTGCCGGAGCTCTCAAAAAAGGGGCACGGATCAGGCCATCGGACGATCACGAGGCGGGCTAACTACAAAGATCCATGCCATCTGCGACGCTCTGGGCAATCCAGTGGAACTCGGCATCACACCGGGACAGGATGCCGATATCACCCAGGCAGAACCACTTCTGGAAAACATCGAACCGGATGCTTTCCTTGCTGACAAGGCGTATGACGCGGACAGGTTGATCGATCGGCTGATACAGCGCGGGATTACCCCGGTCATCCCGCCAAAACGCAACAGAACGACACGACGGAAAACCGATTTTTCTCTCTACCGCGAACGGAACCTTGTTGAGAGGTTCTTCAATAAACTCAAGCAGTTTCGCGCTATCGCAACCCGCTACGATAAACTGAAATCGACCTTCCTCGCAGCCGTGCAGTTCGCCTCAATCATCATCCTGCTTAACTGACGACACGCCGTAGTGCTTAATGCTGCTCCACATCATGGAAGCGCGTATAATCTACCGCAATGCGGCCATCTGGGCGGGACACCACGATATCTACAAACCGATGGTTATTGCGCACGCGGTCAAACCTGTAAGCCGTTCTGGCAAACACTGTTTGTCCCAAGGCTTCATCCGTGCCGGTAACTGTTACAATAATTTCGGCTTCCTCGGTTTCCAGTTCCGCCATTGTTTTGCCGTGTAAAGGGCTCTCCGGCCCGATCACATGTGCCATTACAAAGGCAAAACGCAGCACTGGAACATGAGACTGCACAAGTAATAACTGGTCAAACTTGCGCACCAGATGCCCATTTTCCCCCATAACCAAGCGGGAAAGCGCTACTTCTACATCCACCGAAAGAATAACGCTAACACGCAAATTGGCAATACGAATGCACAGCGCGGGAATACCACTTTCACTACTGACAACAGCGGTATTACTGAACATGATACGCGCACGTGGCCGGGCAAAACGGGCAAAGAGCAAACCCGTTGCCACGGCTGTCAGCATCATGCCGATAAACACTTCCAATGAGACAATGGCATTGGCGTAAATACCAACGGGCGTCATGCCCCCGTAGCCCACGGTGGAAAGTGTTTGCACACTAAAAAAGAACAGTGAAAGCAGAGTATGCTGGCTATCACTCGTAATCTGATCTGGCGCCACCATATACAGCAGCGCAAATATCAAATTGATAAGCAGGTAAGAAAGCACAGCTACAGCCGTAAATGCGGGCCAGCTTGCTGTAAGGGCGTGATGGTACAGATCTGTCCATACGCTATCTTTCAGCCCCACACGCACAACATCGTGGTGGCCTTTTTCTTCTACCAGCGCATGGGCTCTAAAACGCTTAGCGGCTTCACGCGTGCTTAAAGAAAAACGCCCGCTTTCCTTCTTTTTCTGCGCCGGAGAAGATCCGCCCACATCCTCCAGCGGCGTGTGACGAATTTCCTTATCAATCTGGCTTTTCTTTTTATACCTTCGCAATAGTCTTTTCATGATCACCGCTCCGCGCACCGGCCCGGTATGGGGATGCGCCCTCTGTTGCGGTGATACACGGCACAGCCTTAGCGTGCCTCAACAATTCTGCATGGAACCCCTGCAAGCTCCCTCAAAAAACATAATAAAACCCTGAGTTTTTATGATGAGCGCATTGCGTTTAGAAAACGTGCGGTTTTGTAGATAACCTTTTCAAAAAAACCGTTTTGTGCCCTCATGCTGCTGGGTGTGCCTATCACTTCTATCTGATCCAGATGCAGCACCGTATGGCCAAGGGCCTGCACACGCACAAAACGCGCCATAACAGGTTTGGGCAAAACCACATGCAAGGGTGCAGAATCCGCCCCACCAAAATGCGTATCATCCCGTTTGGTAAAAACCGTGTGCCAATCCGTGCCATTATGAGAGGCCAGAATATTTAGCTGCACACAGCATTCTTTTTGATCCAGCCGATTGTACATTACAACTTCCTGCACTCTGCACATCTGTTCCAGATCAACCTGCCACCACGGATCATCTTCAAAATCTGTATGAAAACCGTATCCGCCGTTTATCAACCCATCGTTCCCGCCAGAGGCTTCACGTGCAGCATCATGAGACCATGACCATTGCGACACGGTGGACAACATGGCGGGCCTATGGCGAGAAAGAATGTTCCCGGCATCCTTGTTTAAATGGAACAGGGCCTGTTCCAGCTTATCAAGCGCCTGCGCACTTACCTGCGGGTGTGCGCTTGACTGAAACGTACAAACTTCCGCCCAATATTGCGGATAGTGCTGCTGCACATAGGCGTAACCTTGCCTATAAAGTTCTGCAAAGCGGCTATCATGATAATCCAGATACGTGCCTTGCGGGGGATATCCACCGTAAGACCACGTAGCACCAACTACGCCCAAACCCGCTATAAAACGAAAATCATACTGGCTAATTTCCCTCAATGCGGAAGAGCGCTGCTGCCCTACCGGGCGCGTATGTTCTACCGGGGTGGCATCCATTATCCATATATCGCGCCAACCCAGCATCATGGGCCACAGCAAATCCAGCCCGAACCCTGTGCCAGCGCGTGAAAAGCGCAGCGTTGGCAGCGCCTGATGTAAAAAATCCCGCTGCATGCATGGCGCCATAATTTCTGCGAATGTAGAAGCGCGGGCCTTAAAGTTTTTATTCTGCAAAGTAGAAAGGTGGCTACAGAAAGAACCCGGCGTAAGTGCTGGAGCTGCCAATTTGGCGTTATACTGCTTGCACGCAGCAAAAAAGCGGTTCCACGTTTCTGCCGTAGCTAACAGATCATCATCCGGAAAGCAGATATAGTCGTACTGCTTCCATCCATTCCATTCTGTTAGAAAACGATAAAGGCCATCCCATTTATGGCCCGGTATCATCTGGCTGGGGAGACCCTGCGTATCCACAGGCTGAAATGGGCATAACACCAGATCCCATTCTGGCACGCCCCCTTTTAGCCATTCTGGATGCAAGGAATGGGCCCCACAGCGTGCAATAATCAGGTTCCGCTGCATTACCCCAGCCACTTACGCCTTACACGTTTTACTGTGCGTCTTTTTCTTCAAACGGACGCAGGGAAACACCCCCGGCATCCCGCGCCCATGCTGCGGCATCATCTTCAGGCGGCACGTAGTTACCTTTGTTGATGGAACCATGCGCCAGTGTTTGCACATCCATCCGGTTTAAGCCGCTAGACTGCGCTGCTGCACTTTGCGCAGCACGCTCCCACAACGCACGGGCTTTTTGCTGATCACCCTGAGCAGAAGCAATGCGCGCAGCAAGAGCCAGTGCGCGTGCCATATCACGGTAAGAGCCATCATTACGCCGCAGATCAGCCGCCTGCACGGCCAAAGCTTCCGCCTGCTGTGGTGCGGATTGACGCAGCATACGCGCCTGAATTTCCGCCTGATCTGCCTGCTGCGTGGCAGAAAGCGGCTTTTTAAGGCTGCCAAGATAGGTAGCTGCTTTTTGCAGATTGGCGCTATCGGATTGCGCATCTGCAGCAAGCCCCAGCACCAGAGCAGCTCTGCCTGCCAATGCACTATCGGATGACTGCATGGCCTGCGTGGCAGATGACATGGCAGAACTGTAATGGCCCAGCCTGTAATGTGCAGCGGCCTCTACCAGATCGAGCGAATAAAGCTGCGTTTGCCCACGCACGCCAGCGGCCTGCCGTGTAGCCTGTGCTGTTTGCAACGCTTTATCTGGCGTGTTTGCAGCCAGTTGTGCCACGGCCAGATCATACCCGGCCTCGGTTATCGCGCTGGTATCATCCCGCAGCAAAGCCAGATCTGCTGCTTTGCGATACTGCGTAACAGCTACGGTATAACGCCCCAGTTCAAAGGAATCTCGCCCGGCTGTCATGGCCTGATCCCACGCGGCATCATCCTGCGCGGTGGGTTTATCCTGCGTAGCGCCACCACACCCGGCCAACAGCAAAGGCAGACATAAAACAGCCACAGCGGGAGAAAAATACCTCATGGCCGCACCTGCTTAGGTGACAGACGGTTATGCCGTACCACTTTTTGCCCCCCCAGTAGCCACATACCGCGCAACTGGTCTGTTAGTTTTTCCAGCCCGTAAAGGGTGGTTTGCGCCTGCGCCAGCAATGCTGGCAGATCTGCGGTGCTGGCATCCAGATTAGCCGCAATACCCGGCAGATGCGGTGTTGCACCCTTTAGATCATGCGAGGCCCCTTTCAGGTTTGCCACCGTGGCATCGGTTTTGTTCATGATGCCGGAAATCTGATTTTCAATCGGTTTCAGGCGGTCAATCACCCCATTGAGCGAGACAATGGTGGCTTCTGCCTGTTTGATCAGCTGATCATTCGTCATCAACTGGCCAACGGTGCCTTTGCCTGCGTGCATATCGCTAATGGTGCCATCAAGCTGCGCCATCATGTGCCGAGCACTTGCCAGTGCGGGCATGATTTCAGCCTGAATACTGTTGAGCGTAGCGGTAATCTGGTCTGCCGGGTTGGGGGCTGGCGTTGCGCTTACAACTGCGTAGCTCCAATCCATTGGCTCCCCATGCCCACGGCTGAGATCCAGATAGGCGGCACCAGTTACAATAAGCTGTTTGCGGATAATGGCTGAACTATCACGCCGGATAAACGGCTTGGCCTGCGGGTCCAGATCCACCAGCGCATACATGTTGCCAGATGGATTGAGCTTGATGGAACGGATGGTACCAGCATGGGCACCCATAAGTTGCACATCCCCCCCAACCGTAAGGCCGCCCACGCCAGAAGCTGGCAGCACCACGCGCAAGCGCGCAGGTGGAGTAAGCCAATCTCGCAGCACGCCGGCTTCAATCACCGCGCCTGCAAAAATAACAAGGCTGAGAAGAACCAGAAACCCAACCCATTCATCTGCATAACGCAGAGAAATAAGAGGTTTCACTTTCTGTCTTAAGCGGAGCTGGAACATTATGCCATCCGTACTGCTACTAGGCCATCATCAGCAAGACGCCATGTGGAGGTAATACCCTGCCGGTAACTTTGCCAAACGGCATTGCTGCGCACCAACCAGATTACGCCTGCCCCTCTATCCCGCGCTTCTGTTACCGAAGAAAGGAAAGAGTTGTACAGTTCGGGCGAGCCACCCTCCAGCGGGTCTTCCAAAAGCAGCAAATGCGGCTGCCCCATAAAAGCCCGCACGCATGAAACGCGCGTAAGATCCGTATCTGAAAGCAGGGATGGGCTAACTGTGGGCACACCCGGCAGACCAAAACTTTCTGAACGCCGCACAGCCTCTGCCACCAGATCATCCAAACTGCGGGTGGTATGGTGCAACTGCTGCAAAATAATACCCAGATGCGTGGGCATGAACTCCGCCCAACTGGCGCGGCGTGTAATGCGCCCGATACGCCCGCGCAGAGCGTTAAGTTCCCGATCCTGCAGGTTTGCCCAATCCAGCCCCATAAAGCTAACCTGCCCGCTTTCCAGTTCCACCATACCGCTGCACAAATCTGCAAACATGGTGGCGCGGCTTGGGTCTCGCGCTTCCACAATCATACATTCGCCGGGCATCAATTTCATGCTGAAGGACACTGGTGGCAGTCCGCTATCCTCAAATGAGGGCACCGCCTTGTTCAGTTCTAGAAGTGGGCCTGCTGAATATGCCTCCATCTTACAGATCCAGACTGAACAGAACGCTCACCATCATCACAATCAGCATCCCGCGGGAAAAGCCGCGTGGCAGCAAGGTGCGCAGTGAATCTTCATTGGTGGCAGTCAGGCCTGTCAGGCAGCCGCCCAGCCCCACCACAAAACCAACCATGATGAATTTAAGCGGAATAACGGCGTAGTCTGTGACAGACATGGCCGCAGCCACATCATCCAGAAATGTCCAGATCGGGTTGGTAATCACGCCGGAAATACGGCTCATCACGTACCCGGTTATCAGTGATGACATGGAGAACAGAATACCCAGCGTAAACCCAGCCACGGTAAACGCCAGCGTGCGCGGCAGAACCAGCATCAAAAACGGGTCCATCCCCACAGACTGCATGGACCGCACCTGTCCGCCAATGGTCAGCAGCCCCAACTCTGTGGCGGACAGCATGCCATTACGCCCCAGCAGCAGAATACCTACCAGAATGGGCGCAATTTCACGGATAACCACATTGACCAGAATGGAGCCTGTCATTTTGGCAAGGCCGGTAAGACCCAACCAGTAAATAACCTGAGAAACAGCCGCCACACCTGTAAGCATACCAGCAAACAGTGATGCACTTACCCCACCGCCGATAATGTTGTTCATGGTGGTTACAAATTCGTACCGCACCGTGCGGCGCCATGCGTGAGAGCGAAAACTCTCAAAAATCACGCCCCAGCCTGCCCCCAGCACAACCAGAAAAAACCGTGCCTGCCTACGCACAAGCCGACCGATCCATGCCAGCTTCCTGCGTATCCACTCATGCACCGGAATACGCTTGGCAGGCTTATGTGCATCTGTTTGCAGAATCAGATCTGGTTCATCATCCGACGGCAGGTTGGGGCCGCCTGTTTGCTGGCTCCCACTCATCGCCTTGCCGCCAATGTATAGGCACGCCCCAGACCCAGATGCGGTGCAAAGAAGGAACCACGGCTACGGAACAGATATCTGTCACGCAGCACACCATAAACACGCTCTGTCACCTGAATGGTGCCGGGGTCTGCCGCACCCTGTGCCATCAACTCGGCCAGAGATACCGTTTGCCCCCACAGGTTGAATACCTTGGGTTCGTTCCCTACCGCGCCACCAAATGCCGGGCCGTAATCAATCCCCATAGTAAACACGGGTTCCAGATCCGCCGCGGCCAGTGATGCCATAAAGATTTCACGCATTTTAAGCGCGGCATCTGCAACGCGCACAATGGCTGTAACATCTGGCGTGGGCAGGCAACCTGCCATGCAGATCATGCGGTGGCCGGCCACTTCCACGGCAAACAGTTTTTCTTCCTGCGCGACGGACTGCACATCTGCCGCCAGTTGATTGATGAGTTCAATCAGGGCCTCGGTTTGTTTTCCCCCTTCCACCACGGGGTCAGAGAACGTGATAACCAACACAGCAACAGATGGATAAATGCTGGCGGAATTAACGGCTGTGGCTTCTGGCGCCTTCATCAGCATATTATCAGATTTGGGCGCGGGCACATCCAGCGTGGCAACCTGCTGCCCGACATCTACAATCTTGTCTGTCTGGTTATTCAGCAGTTGTGCCTGTGCAGCAAAGCGCAGGGCTGCCACCCCGGCCATAAGATCAAGGAAGTAAAGCAGGTGCGGCTGAAGATGCGGATCTTCCAGCATAATCGCGCCTTCCACCCCATGCGGGCCATGCACAGGGCAAACAGCCAATGCCTTTGTGCCCAGTTCACGCATGGTCAGACGTTCAAACCGCGTAGTGCGCGGGTCTACGGCTGCATTTTCAACCGAGAACGCGTTGCCTTCTTCAATCGCAGAAAAGAACGGTCCCAATTCTGTGCGGGCCATTTCAAACCCGCCGGAATGTGTGTTCTGCGTTTGATCGTACGCATCTTCACACACCATGGCAGCACCATCATGCAGGAAGCGCCAAAGCGTGGCACGCCGCGCACCTGTTACAAGCGTTAACTGCTCTGTTAGACTTAATGGTTCCACTGTGGGGTCAAACAGACGTGGCGCAACGGCCACCTGCTGCACAGCAGAGCTTTCACGCTGGATCTGCTCTTTCTGCTTCACCAACAGGCGCGTGCTAGACTCTGTCCGCCGCACCTGCCGCACAAGCAACCCGGCAAGCACAAGCGAGAAAACCGTAATAATGGCCAAAAACTGTAAGCTCTGATGGCTGCTTTGGTGCGCGAAGGACCCGAAATCACTTTCGGGCGCGGCCATCAGCAAAATCCAGCTATCAGAATAGCGTGGCAAAGCTGCGGCAATGGTGATGTAATCCGTGCCATCCCACGTAACATGCCGTGGCCCAACACCACGCACACGGTAGTGATCATACCCCAACGCAAAAACCGGATAGGCATTGCGGTCCAGCACCATTTTATCCGGGTCCCACCCAGCGGCCTTGGCCTGCTGCGTAAGATTTTTACCGGCAATAAACAGGCCCCGGCTATCCACAATCATAGCGGAGCCAGTTTTACCAACCTTGATCTGATCCAGATAAGAACTGAGTTCGTTTAGAGAAATGTTGGTGGCAAACACCATTGTATGTCCAGCGTCTGTCTTGAACCGCAGGGAGCTGGTCATGACAAACTGACTGGTGGTGGGGAACAAATGTGGCTTGGACCAGGTTACCTTATCTGTTCCGGCTGTATTTTTGTACCAATCGCGCGTGCGTGGGTCATAATCATTGGCATCATCTTCCGTTTCGGAAATTTTCTGCCCGCTCTCATCCCAGAATGCGTGATGGAAATATTTGTGCCCATTTTTTTCAATCAGGCGTACATGCTCCTGCACACCTTTTTGCGCGGCACGGGCGATGAGCATGAAGTGCCCTTCATCATCCGCTAGATAGAAGGACTGAAGCTGCGGAATCTTCCGCAACATGGTGCTGCCGTAAGAATAAAAGACCTTGTCTTCCACCTGTGCAGGAGCATGTTCAATCATGCCCGAGGCAATCAGATTACCGGTGGCGGCTGGCAGAATGTAATCTGTAACCTGCTGCACAATATATTGCTGCACAGCGCCCATAAGCTGGTGCGTAAGGGTGGAAACGCCTTCCTTGGTGGTACGGTAGGAATTTATCCCCACCAGCGCAATGGCCAGCACGGCCATAACCGTAACAACAAATGGCAGAACAAGATGCAGCAGAACCCTTCGGATAGAAGCATCGTGCTGGACTGTGGGATCTATGATCTCTTCAGAAGACACGAGATAAGGTTCCGCTGCTTTACCGGTTATTCAAAACCTGATTCTGGCAGACAGTTACAGCAAGCCGGCCAACCAACCGCGCCACTGCACCATATCAGGATGTATAAACCGTAATGTGCCCCGATAGATGGGGGTTGTCCACCCCGCACCTGTATCCTGTCTATGGCATATCAGCCGACCAGTTCAATCTCGAAACGTGTTGCAACACCCAAGGCTTGGCCCAAACGTTCTAACCCGCGGCGCACGCTCTCTCCTTTTACGGCCACGCGGGCAGATGTCAGGATCAGCACCAATGCATCTTCTTCCCATTCAAGGGATGTACCTTCCAGCAACCGCCCTGCACCGCCGGAGAGAGAATACGCCAGACGCAGGGCCAGCCCCAGCACCACAGCGCTCTTCCAGTCCTGATCGTTCAACAATGCGCGAGACGTCGCCAAGAAAGGTGCCTGCTGATCTGCGGCGTAACGGATAGCTAGCGCTAACGCCAACCATGCGCGGGAAGGATGGTCAAACCCGCCACTCTGCACACGCAGGATACGCCAGTATGTTTGCTCTGCCCGATATTCCGGGTGATCGTGGCTGCCGATATCAGACAGATAACAAGCCAGATGACGCAAATATTTTTCTTCCGCCGTTTCCTCCGGCCGTAAAAAATCTGTCCACTGCATCAAGGCGTAAGGAAGTGAATTACTGCGCCCAAAACGGACACACATTTCACGCGCCACCACATCCATCGGGTTCTGGGCCAGAATATCCGGCGCAACCTTAAGCATGTACCAGCCCTCGCGCAGGCCATCCACGCAAAAGACAATTTTATCCGGCTGCACCTTCTTCATCAGCCGCCGCAACACCATCGCGGCAAAAGGCGTATCATCCAACCGCTTACGGGGGGCACCGGGCAGACGTTCTAAACTGCGGCGCGAGCTGTTTTGCAGCCAGCCCGTCATTTCCCGTGCTTCTTGCACATCCATTGTATAATAATGCACGATGTTGAGCGGATATTGCGTACGCGCAATCTGAAGCCGCGCCAATGCACGAAACGCCCCACCCACCAGATAAAGCGTGCTGCCTTTTACCTTGGGCAGCCATTCTACGCCGCCAATATCTTTATCTGCCAGATTTTTGGCTTTATCCAGATCTCGGCCAGAACGATCGGCCAGCCGGATCATACCCAGCGGCAAGGTTGTGGCATCATGCCGCCCCTGCGGCGTAAGATGGATGAGTTCTAAAGACCCACCACCTACATCAGCCACCAACCCAGATGCGCCGGGAACACCGCACATAACGCCAATAGCGGAATGATCGGCTTCTTCCTTGCCAGAAAGAATACGGATGGGCACACCGGGCATGCTTTCACGCAGGGTTTGCACAAAAGCAGGCCCATTACTGGCATCCCGCACAGCGGCGGTTGCCAGAATTTCAAACGGATCAGCCTTCATGGCACGGGCAATGGCATGGAAGCGGCTGAGCACTTCCTTCGCCATTTCCACGCCTTCTTCATTCAGCTTCCCCGTTTCGGTCAGCCCGCGCCCCAAACGCAGCACGGCTTTTTCATTGAAAATGGGAAGCGGATTGCGTGAACGTCCTTCAAAAACCACAAGCCTTACGGAATTGGAGCCAAGATCCACCACTGCGGAACGGCACGGTTGATCAGCCTCCATCAGAAGCCCCTCCCCGTTTGCAAAAACTGGCTATGCAGCTTGGAACAACGGGGATGCGATAATCCCGACGCAAGAAAAAAGCTCATGATTTCAGACATCAATCTATCAGCAAGTCCTGTGAAGAGGTCAAAGACGCCGGGGCCCGGATGGGTGTGTCATGCGCGGCTGAGCCCCGTCCGGAAAGTGAAGGATGTGTCATAAACCATTCATGTGCGGAAAAAGGCCGATTTCCGGGGTTTACACGCCGCCATTCTCCATTCTGTTCCAGCATCCATGATTGTAAGGTATCGCGAATGTTGGACACCATGATCTGGCCCAAAACCTGCGCATGCACGGTGGGGTTGGTAATAGGCACCATGCTTTCCACGCGCCAATCCATATTCCGCGTCATCCAGTCTGCCGAAGAAATAAAGACCTTGGCATAGCGCGATGGCAGACGATGTTCGTTACCAAACACAAAAATGCGCGAATGTTCCAAAAAGCGCCCGACAATGGATTTAATGCGGATGTTTTCTGAAAGACCGGGCACACCCGGCCGCAGGCAGCAGATGCCGCGTATAACACCCACAATCTTCACCCCCGCGCAGGAGGCCTTGTACAGGCAATCAATCAGTTCCGGGTCCACCAGCGCATTCATCTTCAACCAGATACTGCCCGGTTTGCCAGCTTTAACGTGATCAATTTCTTCCTGAATCAGTTCCTTCAGCGTGCTGCGAATGGTGATGGGGGAGAAAGCAATTTTCTCCATCTGTGCGGGCATGGCGTAGCCCGTAACGTAATTGAACAAGCGCGCAGAATCCCGCGCCAATGCCGGATCACACGTAAAAAAGGAAAGATCTGTATAAATACGGGCAGTAATGGGGTGGTAATTGCCCGTGCCAAAATGTGCGTAAGAGCGCACAAGCCCGCCTTCTCGCCGCACTACAAGGCTGAGTTTGGCGTGGGTTTTTAAATCCGCAAAACCAAACACCACCTGCACGCCTGCGGCTTCCAGCGCGCGGGAAAGGCGAATATTGGCTTCCTCATCAAACCGGGCTCGCAATTCCACCATAGCGGTTACGGATTTACCGGCCTCTGCTGCCTCAATCAGCGCTTTCACAATGGGTGAATCGCGCGATGTGCGATACAGCGTCTGCTTAATGGCAATCACGTTAGGGTCTAGCGCTGCCTGCCGCAGGAACTGCACCACCACATCAAAGCTTTCAAACGGGTGATGCACCAGCAAATCTTTAGCGCGGATGGCGGCAAAGCAATCGCCATTAAAATCTCGGATACGTTCGGGAAAGCGCGGAGTATAGGGCGGGAACAGCAGATCCGGCCGATCATCCACAATCATCTGCTTCAGATCCACCACGCCGATCATGCCGGAATGTACGGCAATTTCATCGGGCGGCAAATCAAGGTCCGAGGCAATGGCTTCTGTCAATTCCGTCGGCACCCGTTTTTCCATATCCAGATGGATCACCACCCCACGGCGGCGGCGTTTCAGGGCTGTTTCGTAGGAGCGGACAAGATCTTCTGCCTCGTCCTCAAATTCCACATCGGTGTCGCGCACCACGCGCAACACGCCGCTTTCCCCCACTTCCAGACCATCGAACAGACGATCAATAAACAGGGTAATCAGATCTTCCAGACGGAAGAACCGTACCTTCGGTGGATTTGTGGCATCCGTTGCCGGAGTGGGAGATGGCAGGCGAATAAAACGCTCTATCTGCGCAGGCAACAGAATAAGGGCGTTCATGGCAAACAGGCCCGTATCTGCATAAAGCAGGCGTAAACCCAGTGCCAAACCCATATTGGGGATAAACGGCAGAGGATGTGCTGGGTCCACCGCAAGGGGTGTAAGAACCGGAAACACCCTGTCCATAAAGATTTTAGCCAGATATTCCGTATCGGCATCTGTTAGCGCATCTGGTTCACACAGTTCTACGCCCGCTTTAGCCAGTAGGCCGCGCAGTTCTGTCCAGATTCGCTGCTGTTCACGCAGCAGCCTGGCGCAGCGTTCGCGCACAGCCTCAAGTTGCTGGGCTGGCGTGCGGCCATCGGGGGAAAGTTTGGTCAGCCCCTCACGCACCTGCCCGACAAGCCCGGCCACACGTACGGAATAGAACTCATCCAGATTACTGGCGCTGATAGATAAAAAGCGCAGGCGTTCCAGCAAGGGATTGCGGGCGTTATCGGCCTCTTCCACCACACGCTGGTTGAAATCCAGCCAAGACAGCTCGCGGTTGATAAACCGTTCTGGCATTTCCAGAGTGATCTTCCGCTCTGCCGTTTTTCTGCTCTGCCGAGGTTGGCGGGTAGAAGGTTTTCTGGGCGCTGCTTTTCGGGCTGGTGAACGCGCTTTTACAGGGGCCTGCTCTTTTTTATCCTGCGCCGTCACGTTTCTTCCTTTCCTTGTGCTGCATCATGCGCCCCGTTTCCTGCCTTGGGGCAAGCAAAGCTTTACGCAAACACGGCTGGCGCGAAAAGTTCAGCTCATCATTCTGATGATGATGTCATAAAACTGAAACATCACAACACGTTTGAAGCGAATATATTCATTATTCTTCCCGCGCCAGCAGGCTTTCCAGAACATTGGCAGCCAGAGCGCGTGTGACCCGCCCGCCCGATTCTAATGCGGCTTGGTCCAGCATCGCCACGCAATCCCGCATGGCACTTGCGCGGCGTGGCAAGCGGCGCAACAGCCATTCTGTTATCTGTGCGCCCACCACAATCTGGCGTTCAGCCAACAGCCGCAGTAAAAGGCGGTGCAACAGCCCCTCCTCCGCCGAACCTAACGGCACAGAAGCGGTAGCCCGCAGGCGGCTTGCCAAATCTGGCAGCACAACCGGCCAACGTGCTGGCGGCCTGCGGGCTGCCATTAACAAAGCCACACGCCGCTCCCGCGCCAGATTGATAAGGTGCAGCAAGTCCCGCTCATTGGGTACTTTATCGGCATTATCCAATGCAGCGGCACGGAACCCGCCATCCTCAAACAGCATTGCGGCTTCATGCGTGTTCAGGCGGCTGCCTTCCATAATGGGTGCGCCATAACGGCCCGCCCAAATAGAAAGAAGATGCGTTTTGCCCGTGCCACTTTCTCCCCACAGGGCCATGCGGCCTTCTGGCCAACGCGCAGCAGCTTCTGCATCCAGCACCCATGCCCGTGCCGCCGCATTGGAGGGTGCTGCCACAAAGTCCGACCTTCCGAATCGGGGGCGATGCGCAAAGGGCAAGGCAATCTGTTCTGCCTCGCTGGCCTCATTTTGGCGCTTTTGCCCACCCGAAGGCGCGTTTAAGGGGCTTTTTGTTTCATCAATCCGTGTCATGCCGCTTTGCGCGCCGCTTCTCCTGCCGTAAAGACTGTCCTCAAGCGGGAATCCTAACCCACCCTGTCCCGCACATCGACCCTTATTCTCATTCGGACCAAGAGCACGCGCATGACGTCTTCACCTAGCACCCCTTCCTCCGGCCTCACTTACCGTGATTCCGGCGTGGACATTGAAGCAGGCGAAGCCCTTGTTGATGCCATTCGACCGGCGGCCAAAGCCACAGACCGCCCCGGCACAATGGGGGGCCTTGGCGGATTTGGCGCACTGTTTGATCTGAAGGCCGCCGGCTTTAAAGACCCCGTACTTGTGTCCTGCACAGATGGCGTAGGCACTAAGCTGACACTGGCTATTGATAATGACCTGCACGAAACAGTGGGCATTGATCTGGTAGCCATGTGTGTGAACGATCTGATCGTGCAGGGTGCTGAACCCCTGTTCTTTCTGGATTACTTCGCGACAGGCCGTCTGTCTGTTAACAGCGCCGCCAAGGTTGTGCGCGGCATTGCCACCGGGTGCGAACAGTCTGGCTGTGCCCTTGTAGGCGGTGAAACAGCAGAAATGCCCGGCATGTATGCCGATGGGCATTATGATCTGGCTGGTTTTTCCGTTGGTGCGGCAGAACGTGGCGCGCTCCTGCCCTCCGGCATTGCAGAAGGTGATGCCCTTATTGCGCTGCCCTCTTCTGGCGTACATTCCAACGGCTTCTCATTAGTGCGACGCATTGTGGCAGATGCCCATCTGGCATGGACAGACCCCGCAGCCTTTGCCCCGGGCAAAAATCTTGGCGCAGCATTTTTAGAGCCCACACGCCTGTATGTGCGCCCGGTTCTGGCCCTGCATAAAGCCGGCCTGCTGCATGGTGCGGCCCACATTACCGGCGGCGGTCTGCCCGGTAACCTGCCACGCGTGCTGCCTGATGGCTTTGATGCGGTGATTGATCAGGAATGGCCCGTGGCGCCTGTGTTCAAATGGTTGGCCCGCACCGGCAATGTGGATACAGAAGAAATGCTGCGTGTGTTCAACTGCGGTATCGGCATGATCCTGATTACTCCAGAACCCGATGCTGTTCTGGCCCGCCTGCATGATATGGGTGAACCGGCCGTGCGTATTGGGTATATTGCCAAAGCGGCCTCCCCCACCGCCAAGCCTGATCTAAAAATGCAGGCCACTCCGGATTTTCGCGCAGCATGAGCGTTGAAAAAACACCCATTGCCATTTTGATCAGTGGCCGAGGCAGCAATGCCACGGCCTTGATCCGCGCGTGTGAAGATCCTTCCTTTCCTGCCCGTATCTGCCTTGTTTTAAGTAACAACCCGGATGCACCGGGGCTGGAAATGGCTAAAAAAGCAGGCCTGCGCACGCTGGCTGTCAACCATCGTGATTTTGGCAAAAACCGCGAAGCGCATGAACGCGCTGTACACGCGGCCCTAACAGAATCTGGTGCTCAGGCTATCTGCCTTGCAGGCTATATGCGCCTGCTCACCCCGTTTTTAACCGGCGCATGGGCTGGCCGGATGTTGAACATTCACCCCAGCCTGCTGCCTGTTTTTCCCGGCCTGCATACGCATGAACGTGCGCTGCAAGCTGGCGTGCGCGTGCATGGATGCACTGTGCATCTGGTAACAGAAGGCATGGATGAAGGGCCTATCCTGGGCCAGGCCGCTGTGCCTGTTCTGCCGGATGATACCGCAGATACACTTGGGGCGCGCGTTCTGCGGCAGGAACACCAGCTTTACCCGCAGGTGCTCCGCCACTTTCTGCTTCAACGCCCTGTTTCTGCTCCGGCAGAATGCGCCCTGCTTGTTGGGTAAGGCGCTTTTTCCTTTTCTGTTTTCCTGAACGGTTCTGACAGTCTTATGAACACACCAGTACGCGCCCCCCGTTCCCCAAAGCGTGGAAAAGACCGCCCAGCCCCTCCACAGCCTGATCCTACGCGCGATATCGCCTTTGATATTCTGTGCGGCGTGGTGGAACACCGGCGCATGCTGGAAAACAGCCTTTCTCGCTCAGCCGAAGCACATAAGGCCGAACCGCGAGACAGAGCCGCAGCGCACCGCTTGGCCGCAGCAACATTGCGCCATATGGGCACGCTGCGCACTGTGCTGGAACCGTTTTTACGCAAGGAACCTCCAGAACCCGTACGTGTGGCGCTGATGATTGGCTGTGCGCAGCTTCTGTTTTTAGAAACACCTCCGCATGCTGCTGTTGGCACCACAGTTTCCCTCCTGCGCCGGCGCAAGCTGGCCCCATTTGCCGGGCTGGCCAATGCCGTGCTGCGTAAGGTAGCGGCAGAAGGGCAAAACGTGCTGGAAGGGCTGGATCAGGCACGGCTGAATATTCCCGCATGGCTATGGAGCTCATGGAGTGTGCTGGGCCGTGGTGTGCCCCGCGCCATAGCTGAAGGTATCAGCCACGAAGCCCCGCTGGATATTACCCTGCGCCCCGGTGCCACAGCGCCGGAAGGGGGGATTGTGCTGCCCAATGGGTCTGTCCGTTACCCGGCAGGCACCCGCGTTGTTGATCTGACTGGGTATGAAGAAGGCGCTTTTTGGGTACAGGATGCAGCAGCCACACTTCCTGCACACCTCCTGCACGTAAAGAAAGGTGAAAAGGTAGCCGACTTGTGTGCGGCCCCGGGCGGCAAAACCGCGCAGCTTGCTATAACCGGTGCGCAGGTCGCTGCTATTGAGAACAACCCCAACCGTATGGCACGGCTGAAGGAAAATCTGGCGCGTTTGGGCCTTGCCAATGTTGCCACCCTGCAGGCAGATGCTGGCACATGGCAGCCCGATACCCCGCTTGATGCCATTTTGCTGGATGCCCCCTGCTCTGCCACAGGCACGGCACGCCGCCACCCAGATGTTTTGTGGGTGAAACGCCCGCGTGATTTAACAACACTCACCGCCGGGCAAGACCGTTTACTAGAAGCTGCTAAAAACATGCTGCGCCCCGGTGGCCGGCTGGTTTACGCCGTGTGCTCCTTGCAGCAGGAAGAAGGGCCAGACCGCGCCCGTGCGGCAGAAGCCATGGGGCTGGTGCCAGCCCCGTTTACGCCAGAAGAACTGGCCTTTCTGCCAGAAGCCAGAACCCCCGAAGGCTGGCTACGCACCCACCCCGGAATGTGGGCAGACAAAGGCAGCATGGATGGATTTTTTGCCGCCCGCTTTATTCGCCCATAACATTTGCAAAACTGTTTGAAAAAAGACCAAACATACTGTTGCGCACGGGCGTAGGATTGCCGATAAACAGGGTATGCGCCCTGTATCTTATCCCCTTATCGCCCCAAGTGTTCTCGCTGCCGATTTTACCCGGTTGGGAGAAGAAGTTTCAGCGCTCAAGCAGGCTGGGGCAGATTGGGTGCATCTGGATGTTATGGATGGGCATTTTGTGCCCAACATTTCGTTCGGGCCTGCGGTGGTTAAGGCGCTCCGCCCCTGTTCCGATCTGCCATTTGATGTGCACCTGATGATTGCACCGGTGGACCCGTATCTGGAAGCCTTTGCACAAGCCGGGGCAGATCAGATTCTGATCCACATTGAAGCCGGGCCGCATACTCACCGCTCCTTACAGCGCATTCGGGATTTAGGGGCCAAGCCGGGCGTTGTGCTGTGCCCCGCCACACCGCCAGAAGCCATTAGTGAAGTGCTGGACTTGGTGGACATTATTTTGGTGATGACTGTTAACCCCGGATTTGGGGGGCAGAAGTTCCTGTCCAGCCAGCTCCCCAAAATTCGGCGCATTCGCGACATGATCACCCAAAGCGGGCGCGATATCCGGTTGGCTGTAGATGGTGGCATAGATGCCGCAACTGCTCCTCTAGCCATAGATGCTGGCGCAGATGTGCTGATTGCCGGGAGTGCCGTATATGGCAAAAAAGATTATGCCACCGCCATTGCCGCATTGCGCACACATGTTGCTAAGCCAAAATAAAGCCACATCCGGCAAATAAGTCATTCCTTGCATGAATATTCTGCCATAAACAGATCTTAACTTTTTCTGCACCTGCCTTGATGGAGTTCTGAACTTCCAATGCCCCTGCGTCGCTGGACCCGCGGAGCCCGCCTTGCCTATGCCATGCGCAACCCATTGGGAGGGTTTGCCCACGTGCCGGCAGCCCCTGCCGTTGCTTTGCGGGATCTGTGGTCAGGAAACGCTGCTGGGGGTGAACAGCTTGTTCGCAACCAGACACTTTTTGAAGACACCCAACGCCCTCTGATTGAAGGGGAGTGGGATAACCCACAATGGCCAGAAGCCTATCGGCGCTGGTTGCAAGGTTTTACGTGGTTGCAGGATCTGCGGGAACTGGGTGCTGAATCTGCCCGCATTAAGGCCCGTACGCTAGTGGCCCAATGGATGGAGCAAACCCCGGCAGAACGGCCTATTTCAGACCCATCCATAACTGGTGCCCGCTTGGCCGCTTGGTTGGGCTGTTACGAATTTTTTGCGGCATCGGCGGATGATTCTTTCCGTCAGCAGCTTATGGCCTCGCTGATTATGGAAGCGCGTTCCATAATGGCGCTCATGCCAGAGGAAGCCACAGGATGGCGTGCCCTTACCGCCCTTAAAGGGTTGTTGGCTGTTGCAGTTTCCCTGCCTGATTATCCTGAATTTCTAAGCCGTTATCTGCGTTTGATTGATGCCGCCATCAGCCAGCAGATTCTGCCCGATGGCGGCCATATTACTCGCTGCCCGGAAGACCTGTTGCAATGCGTGCGCGAACTGGCAGAAATGCTGTATATTCTACAGGTCGCCCGCGTGCCATTGCCCACCAGCGTGCTGGATGCCGCCAACCGCAGCGCCCCTGCCTTGCGTGCTATGCGGCATGGTGATGGCGGGCTGGCCCTGTTTAATGGCAGCAGTGAACAAAACCCGCAATTTATTGAACACGTGCTCAGCCGTGCATCCCGCACACGCGTTGTAGCTGCGGGCCTGCCAGAATCTGGCTTTGCACGCCTGAACAACGGACGCGCCCTGCTAATTGCCGATGCCGCCTCTGCCGCCCCTGCGGGTTATGATAGCAGCGCACACGCGGGCATGTTGTCCTTTGAGTTTTCATCCGGCAGACAACGGCTGATTGTAAATTGCGGCAGCAGTATCCAACGTGGGTGGGCTGAAGCCTTGCGTTATCCGGCTGCGCACTCTGTTCTGGAACTGGCAGACCTCACCCCCATGCGGTTTGATGCCAATGGCGGCATTTCTCAAAAGCCACAGGTTACACGCCAAACGTCTGTGCAGGATGGCGTGCATTGCCTGAGCATGACGCATGATGGCTACAAGCCCCAAGGGGGTGGCCTGTATTCTCGCAAGATTTATCTGGATAAAGACGGCATGGTTCTGCAGGGCATTGAAAAGCTGGAAGACGTGAGTATTCCAGTGCCGCTTTGCATCCGCTTCCACCTGCATCCTGATGTAAGCATTGAGCAGGAAGAAGATGGCTATTTGCTGCACACGCCAGAAGAAACATGGTTCTTCTGGTCTGACGCTGATATTGAAATAGAAGAAAGCGTTTATCTGGGGCAGGGAAAATGTGAAGCCACACGGCAGTTGGTGCTCATTCCCACTCAATCTCACCAAAACGATGAAAGCGCAGTTTCTTCTCCCGCAATGGAACCGGAAGAACAAGCTGAATTAGCCCCCGCCTCTGCTATGCCGGAAGCACAGATGCCAACAGTGCCAGAAGTAGGTTCTGGCTTGTTGGTTGCCCCTTCTGCCCCCGAGGCCAGTGGCTTGGAAAACACCTTGCTGCCACCGCCGCCAGTGCCTCAGGCCCCAAGCAAACCGCCTATCTGCTGGTCGCTTTCTCTCAAGAATGCGTAATGGGCTGACGTGAAAATTCTGGAAATCACAAACGTCGATTTTTCACTCACTCATTTTCTGTTGCCTCTTATGCGAGAGTTACGGGCAGAAGGGCATGAGGTGATAGGCGTTTGTGCAGATGGCCCTTTGCTTCAACACCCCAGAAGCGAAGGGTTTCGGGTTGAAACACTGCCTTTTGCACGTTCATTTTCCGTGCCTGCGCAGCTACGAGCCTTTTGGGCACTTGTTCGGCTTATAAAAAAAGAAAAGCCGGATTTGGTACACGCCCATATGCCTATTAGCGGCATTCTGGCGCGTGTGGCAGCCAAGTTGTGCGGTGTGCCGCGCATTGCCTATACGTGCCACGGCTTTTTGTTTAACCAACCCGGCTCCCGCCTACGGCGCGGGTTGGCTCTGATGCTGGAAATTCTGTGCGGGCGCATGACTGATGTTTACCTGACCGTCAGCCATGAAGAAGCGCAGGATGCCAAACGCCTGCATATTCACTCCCACCCGGTTGCGATTGGAAATGGGCGGGACCCGGCCCGCTTTCACCCAGATGCGCAAGCCAGAACCCGTATCCGGGCAGAACTGGGCACATCTACGCAAACGCCTGTAATTATTGTTGTCTCTCGCCTTGTACGCCACAAAGGGTATCCAGAACTTCTGGCGGCCATGGAGCGGGTGCCTGAAGCAGAATTATGGATTGTAGGAGAAAGACTGGCATCGGACCACGGTGCCAATATGGATGAATACCTTACCAAAGCACGTGCTGTACTTGGCCCAAGGCTAAAATGCCTTGGTTATCGGGCAGATATTCCGGCTTTACTGGCAGCAGCAGATATTTTTGTGTTGCCCAGCCATTTTGAAGGCCTGCCCATGTCTATTATTGAAGCCATGCTGTGCGGATTGCCAGTAGTTGCTACCAATATACGGGGTTCGCGCGAACAGGTTGTGCCGCGTGCAACCGGGCTACTTGTGCCTCCCGGCACCATAGCAGAACTGGCTAAAACCCTTACAACGCTGGTGCAGAACCCAGCCTTGTGCCAGCGTATGGGCGATGCTGGGCTAAAACGGGCCCTACGCTTATTTGATGAAAAAACAATTCTACAAACAACCACACGCCTGCTGACACATTAAGCCATCAGGCGCGGATGTAATGTATTTAGTGGGCTGATTTCTGACCAACCGACGCCGTTACGACGGGTGTACCTATTTTATTCAGCAAATGAATTGTCAGACGGGAAGGTGATGCCGCAATACGGCCGCCAGAACGGTATTCATCCAGCCGGATGCGCACGCCATCATTATTTTCCATCAGCAGGCCGCCAACACCACGCCCAACTGTGGCCTCACCCGAAAGCGCCCAGAATGTACCTTCAAAATCTTCAATACGCTGAAGGTTGTATACCTTGCCTACACTGTGGCCAGAGGAATACCCAACAGCAATAGCGGAAGTCCCTTTGATTTCAAACGGATACTGGCGGCCACCATATGTTAGCACGCCACGGCCCCATGTATATCCTACACCCAGATCCGCCGAACGCGTATTAAATGTAACTGTTGCCGTAACCGGGCCAAGCATGGTTTCTGCGCCCGCAGGCATGAACCATGCTCCGCACAGCGCCAAGGCAGCAGCAAAATGGCGGGATGCAGAACGCATCAAAGGGCTCCCCGAATTCATTGAAACAACTTACCTTTTCCGTTGCGTAAAAAGCGGTGGAAACGGCTGACAAAACATTTTTGTACATTTTGTCACGTTTTGTAGAATCAAGGATGGCATACCCACCCGCCCCTGCAAAGCCCTTTTCGCAAGAATTCACTACACGGTTTCAATGTGCGGTCAGTGTTCCCAAATGGGCTCTTTCAAGCCGGCAACAAATGCCGCATGTGCTGCTAGTTCCTGCGGTGTTGGCTGCACCCGCACAACCTTGCGGTTCATCGGCCCTTCATACATCACAGAAGGCAGTTGCCCATCTTCTGCCATCAGCCCAAGGCCATGCTGGCGGCCGCCCATAAGTTCCACATACACATCGGCCAGTAGTTTGCAGTCCAGCAGCGCGTTATGGGTGGTTCGGGCAGAAAGATCTACGCCAAAGCGGCGGCACAAGGCATCCAAACTGTTGGGCATGCCGGGAAAGCGCTCTCGCGCCATATCCAGCGTATCCACCATACGGTCCAGCCCCAGCGTTTTCTTACCTGCGCGTTTAAGCTCTGCATTCATAAAGCCAAAGTCAAACCGGGCGTTATGCGCAATCAGTGGGTCATCCCCCACAAAGGCCAGAAAATCATCCGCCACTTCGGCAAATTTGGGTTTGCCTTCCAGATCTGCCCGCGTAAAGCCATGCACGCGGGAAGCCTCCTCCGGCACATCGCGCTCGGGGTCTATCAGCGTATGAAAAGTGCGCCCTGTTGGCAGGTCTCCCACCAGTTCCAGGGCTGCAATTTCAATCACTCTGTCACCCGTTGCCGGGTCCAGCCCTGTGGTTTCCGTATCAAACAGAATGGATCTTTTCATGCCCTCAGGCTCCTGATTATCTGGCGCACCTGCCGCTCTGTTTCCCACATACTACCGCCAGTGTGGATAATCTTGCCGGCTTGGCGCACGCGTTGAGCATCTGGCATTTGCCGCGCTATCAGCTTGCGCGCCTCGGCTGATGGCATGCCTCGCCTTTTGGCCACGCGCCGCGCCTGTACCCAATGTGGGGCGGATACCACCAAAACATCATCACATTCACGCTGGGCACCTGTTTCATACAGCAATGGAATATCCAGCACCACACAATGCGCCCCCTGCAAGCGCTGCATGCGTAAAAACCGTGTACGCGCAGCCCGCACCATAGGGTGGATGATGTGTTCCAGTTTTTTCAGCAGTGCCGGTTCTTTTATCACAGCTTGCCGCAATATGGCTCTATCCAAGTGTCCGTTTTGCACAGCATGCGGCACCAGTTGCGCTATGGCGGGCAAGGCGGCCCCATGATCCGCCTGCAAGCTGCGCACTTCGGCATCTGCATCAAATATCGGCAAGCCTGCACGCTGCAACAATGTGGCCACGGTGCTTTTGCCCATGCCCATACCGCCAGTAAGGCCCAGAATTTTCATGCCCTTACTGTAACCCTTAGAAACTTTCCTGCACAAAAGCTTCCGTTGCGGCATCCACTTCTGGGTTCACGCCATACCATTTTTGAAAACCCAGCCGTGCCTGATGCAACAGCATACCAAGCCCACCCAAAGTGTGCAGACCAGCAGACTGAGCTTCTGCCAACAACGGCGTTATGCGCGGTACATACACAATATCCGCCACCACCAGTTCCTTGCCCGCATGCGCCAAGGAAGGCCGGAACGCCGCATCCGGGCCACCTTCCATACCCAAAGATGTGGTGTTTACCAGCAGACTAAACGTGCCAAGGCGTTGTTCCCACGCATTCCACGGCACCACGTCCAGCCCCGGCAGAGCTTTTGCCAGTTCTTCTGCTCGCCCTTGGGTGCGATTGGTAACGGCAACACGCAGGCCACAATCCTGTAAAGCGGCAGCAACAGATCGTGCAGCCCCACCAGCACCTAGCAGCAGAGCCTGTGCCTGTTTGGGCGGATTTAATCCTGCGGCTTCCATACTGGCGACAAAACCTGCGCCATCTGTTGAGTAACCATGAATTTTGCCGTCATCTTCAAACACCAGCGTGTTCACGGCACCTGCACGCTGGGCGGAATGGTCCAGCACATCCGCAATTTTAAAGGCGGCTTCCTTGTGCGGAATGGTCACATTCGCGCCCCGAAAGCCCGCTGCCTGCAAGCCCAGAACGGCTGCTACAAACGCATCTGGCTCAACGGGCAGCGGCACATAAGCGCCATCCACGCCATAACGCCGCAACCAGTAATTATGCAGCACGGGAGAGCGCGAATGTGCAACGGGCCAGCCCAGAACACCCGCCAGCTTGGCCTTGCCCGTAATAATCTGCGGCTTGGCTGTATCTGTGGCGGTCATGCGCTTTCTCCATACTGTTCACAAAACTGCTGCCATGCCTGTGGCAGCACGCGGGCCAGACGGTTTGCCCATTCGGTCTGCCCGGCATCATCGGCGATCAGATCCTGCCGAATTTCAATTTCAATATGCGGCAGTTCACGCTGCTCACCATGCTGAGGGATGGTGTAATCTGATGTATCTGTCAGGGCGTAGGGTTCGTTATCCCCCACCACCAAGCCAGCCTTTTGCAAAAGAGCAATCATGATACGAGCCAGCCGGGAATCATGATTATGCAAAAGCCCTGCATGCCACGGGCGCTGTTTGCCGTGCATGGATGGCGTAAAACTGTGTAGTGCCACAACCACCGTTTGGCGGCCAGCGGCCACATGGGCGTCCAGTTCCTGCCGAATACGGGCGTGATAAGGGTGCAGAATTGTTTGCTCCCGCCAAGCCCGATCCTGCGCCGAGATATTCTGGTTGCGCGGCACTGTTGTGCCATCGCTTACCTGCACGATGGAGGTTGGGTGGCCGGGCGCACGGTTACAATCAATCACCAAGCGGGAATATACCTGCTCAATCAACACAGCAGGCAGCAGATCAGCCAGTTTGCGGCCTACGCCATCTATGCCGATATCCCAGCCAATATGGCGCGCACGTTCCTGCGCACTTAGCCCCAGATCACCCAGTTCAGGCGGAATGGCACGGCCTGCATGGTCACTTACCAGCACAAAGGGGCCACCTTCATCCCGGCCATGCACCACAAAACTTTCTGCCATCAGCACCTGATCAACAGACATGCCTCTTCCACCTCCTGCATCGCACGGCATGGTGCGGAAAAAGCAGGTAACGCCTACCCTTTCCGCCATGCCACAGAACACTCTCGTTCGGGTTTGAAAAACTTATTTGGCGGAAGATACCACAACAGCAGCCAGATCGGCCTGTGCACGTACCTGCCCTGCGTCTTCCCCCGTCAGGCCTTCTGCATCCAACCCGCTATCATCGAGTTCGTACACCAGATAGGCCGGATCTGCGCCATCCAGCGATTCTTCGCCGCCAACATCGTAACTACGAGCCGCCACATATTCCGGGCCGCGCATTTTGCCTTCCAAGCGCTCAACAGCCACAACCGGGCTTTCTGCGCGCATAACTTCCAAAAGCACATTCGGGCCGGGATCAATCACGGCAAAGGTTGTAAGCTTGTGTGGTGTTGTCATGTTCATGAACTCCCTGAATTTCACTTGCTTTTAAGCAGAGAATTGCCGCCGGGCACAGCCCTTTCCCGCACCGCAGCGCACAGAACAGCCCCGCCGCAGGATCGGCCCTGCCACGCCCTTTGCCCAAACCGGCATTTGCGCCCTAGGGCGCGCAACATTACTGTGGCATCTTTGCATCCGCGCCGCGGCAGTATAAGCCAACGCCTGAGCACATCTTACGCAGCAGGACGGAATTAGGGCCTAAAATGTCTCTGAACAGCCAGAACAGCACGGAAACGGAAAACCAGAAAAACGCCAACGCCCAGTGGGGTGGGCGGTTTGCCGGTGGCCCTTCTGAGATCATGCAGGCCATCAATGCCTCCATCGGCTTTGATAAGGTGATGTGGAAGCAGGATATTGCCGGCTCCCTCGCCCATGCTGCCATGTTGGCGCATGTGGGCATTATCTCCAAGGATGATGAAGCCACCATCCGCAAGGGGCTGACAGAAATCGGGCAGGAAATTGCAGCTGGCAACTTCCCCTTTTCCGAAGCGCTGGAAGATATTCACATGAATATCGAAGCCCGGCTGTCTGACCGGATTGGTGAGGCCGGAAAGCGCCTGCACACTGCCCGCTCCCGCAATGATCAGGTTGCAACAGATTTCCGCCTGTGGGTGCGTGATGCCATTGATGGGCTGGACCAGCAGGTTGCCGCCCTTATGCGCTCTCTCGCCCGCCGGGCAGAGGAACACGCCGCCACCCCCATGCCGGGCTTTACGCACCTGCAAACCGCACAGCCAGTCACATTCGGCCACCACCTGATGGCGTATGTGGAAATGCTGGCGCGGGATCGGGGCCGTCTGGCAGACACACGCAAGCGCCTGAATGAATGCCCGCTGGGTTCGGCCGCGCTGGCAGGCACATCCTTCCCCATTGATCGGAAGATGACCGCCGAACTGCTGCATTTTGACCGCCCTACCGCCAATTCTCTGGATTCTGTATCCAACCGTGATTTTGCGTTGGAGTATCTTTCTGCGCTGTCCATTATGGCCATGCATCTTTCGCGCATGGCGGAAGAAATAGTCATCTGGTGTTCCTCTCCTTTCTCCTTCATCCGTCTTTCAGATGCGTTCACCACCGGCTCTTCCATCATGCCGCAAAAGCGCAACCCAGATGCAGCAGAACTGGTGCGCGCCAAAACCGGACGCATGACCGGCAGCCTTGTTAGCCTGCTAACGGTTATGAAAGGCCTGCCACTGGCCTACGCCAAGGATATGCAGGAAGATAAGGAACCCGTATTTGAAGCCACGGATGCCGCTGTTCTCTCTCTTGCCGCATGTGATGGTATGGTGCGGGATATGACAGCCAACACCGCCCAGATGCGCGCGCTGGCAGGTTCCGGTTATTCCACAGCCACAGATATTGCAGACTGGCTGGTGCGGGTGCTGAAAGTGCCATTCCGCACAGCACACCACGTAACTGGCCGCTTGGTTGCGAAAGCCGAGGAAAAAGGCGTTGGGCTGGCAGATCTGACATTGCAGGAAATGCAGGCTGAAGAACCCGGTATTACGGATGATATCTATTCGGTTCTCAGCGTAGATGCCTCTATTGCATCACGCACCAGCGAAGGTGGCACCGCACCGGGCAATGTAAGTGCGCAAGCGCAGCGTTGGCTGAAAACTCTGGGTGCAGAACCCACCGTAACAGGGCAGTAAAACCATGAATTACCGCCTGATTTTTGGCCTTGCGCTAGCCACTATCTTGTTTCTGCCTTTGGCAGCCTGCGGCAAAAAGGGCACGCCGCATCAGCCCGGCCCACAAAATAAAATTACCTACCCGCGGATGTACCCACCGGATGAATAAGACCGCAGTGCGCACTATATTGGTTTGATACTGCACCGCACAACATAACCTGCCATGCCGAGGCTTTCTTGGCGTGGCCTCCTGCTCCTTTTTTGCAATCAGGGTCTTTACGCCTCATGGCCGAAACACCTGTTTATACCGATGCCGACCCAACACTGGCAGAACTGTTACATACGCACCCGCAGCTTACAGTTGACCCCACCTGTGGATTGATGCTGGAAGGCGTGGCCCTGAACGCCATAGCTGATTCTGTTGGCACGCCCTGTTGGGTATTAGGGGCTGGCACGCTGCGCGCGCGTATGCAGCGTATGCACACAGCCATGAGCAATGCCGGGCTGGATGTTTCCATCCATTATGCCGTGAAAGCCAATGATCATCTGGCCATTCTTACCCTGATCGGTCAGGAAGGGTTTGGGGCGGACATTGTAAGCGGTGGTGAGCTGGCACGCGCCTTAAAGGCGGGCATTCCAGCAGACCACATTGTGTTTTCCGGCGTTGGCAAAACAGATGCCGAACTGGAACAGGCCATTAGCCACGGCATTGGCCAGATTAACGTGGAAAGTGCGGAAGAGCTGGAAGCTATTTCAGCCATCGCCAGCAAACTGGGCAAACAGGCCACTATTACGCTGCGCGTAAACCCGGATGTGGATGCCAAAACCCACGCCAAAATTACAACCGGCTTGGCCGCCAATAAATTTGGCATTCCGTTTCAAGATGCCGCAGCACTATATGCCCATGCGTTTACCCTCCCCGGTGTACGCCCTGTTGGGTTTGCCACCCATATTGGCAGCCAGATTTTAACTACAGCCCCTTATCGTGCAGCCTATGCCCGCGTGGCGGAGCTGGTGCACACCGTGCGCGCCGCAGGCAATGCTGTAAGCGTTGTAGATTGTGGCGGCGGCCTTGGCATTTGCTACCGCAATGAAACCGAAGGTCAGCCCGAAGCTCTTGCAGGCGCCATTAAGGCAGAACTGGGGGGGCTGGGCGTAAAACTGGCAATTGAACCGGGGCGTTGGCCCATTGGCCCGGCAGGTGTACTGCTCAGCAGCGTTATCCTGCGTAAAGCACAAGGCATGGATGTACCTTTCCTTGTGCTGGATACGGCCATGAACGAACTGCTGCGCCCCAGCATGTATGATGCGTGGCATGGTATTCTGCCGCTGGCACCGCAGGCGTTCAGCCAGCCTGTTTCCTTGACCCATGTGGTTGGCCCTGTGTGCGAAAGTGGAGATACATTTGCGCGTGACAGGCTTTTGCCCCCGCTGGCACGCAATGCACGTATAGCCCTGTTGGATACAGGCGCGTATGGTGCGGTTATGAGTTCCACTTACAATAGCCGCCCGCTTGCCGCAGAAGTTCTGGTTGAAGATGGCCAGTGGCAGGTGATACGCCAAAGGCAGAGCGTTGAAGAACTGTGGCAGGATGAAACTGTGCCCTCCCACCTTGCCAAAGCCACATGAACCAAGGCGGTCTGCACCAATCCCTGACCGCCTCCACCGCTGAGGATGGAGCGCTGGCGGAGCGCCTTGCCACCGCACGCCGCCACGCCGCCATTGTTTTGCGGATAGAACGGCTGTGGCCTGCACTGCAGCCTGCTCTTGCCCTGCTGGGCATTTACTGCGTGGCCTCTTTGCTGCGTATGCCCCAGCACCTGCCAGATGGCATCCGGTTGCTACTGGTGGCCGGATGGCTAAGCTTATGTGGCTGGCGGCTGCACAAGGATATTGAAAACCTTACGCCCCCCACCCCAAGCGAAGTTGACCGGCGGATTGAACAGGCATCCAACCTACACAACCGCCCCCTTGCTACGCTGACAGACCACCCTGCGGGCACATCCTCTCAAAGCTCCATTACCTTATGGCAAGCGCATCAACAGCGCATTCTGGCATCACTCGGCACGTTACGGGCAGGCTGGCCGCGCCTTTGGCCGCAAGCCCGCACGCGGCAGATTGGGGCTTGGGTGTTGGTTGCAGCCCTTGCAGGCACTGCTGGGCTTGCGGGTTCCTCCGCACCGGGGCGTATTCTTGCCGGGTTTATCCCGGGGCGGGATGATCCTGATGTGCCTTTCCCGCGTGTAGAGGCATGGATAACCCCACCTGCTTATGCGCCGGATGCCCCGGTTTTTCTGGGCAATATCAAAACACCACCCCAAACGCCGCAAGGGGCACACCTTACCGCTATTGTTACAGGCTTGGCCTCACACCCTACCTTGGGGGAACAAGGCGGCATGGTGCTGCATGATGCCACGCGCCACAAGCTGGATGGCCATAGTTGGAAGCTGGATGTGGTGCTGGAGCATTCTGGCACCGTACGCCTTACAGGCCGTGGCCGCACATTAGCCCAATGGCCTGTCACCGTTCTGCCGGATGCAAACCCCAGCGTGAAATGGGGGCCTAACCCTGGCTCCCCCCGTAAGGAAGAATGGCGCACACTTTTACCGTATGAGGCCAGCCATGCCTACGGTTTGGCGTCCCTTAAAGTGGAACTGCATCTGGCTCATGCCAAACATGGGGCGGAACGCACACTCACTATTCCTCTCCCCCTTGTTGGGCACCCCAAATCTGTAAAAGGCGCCATCAGCCCCGATCTGTCGGAAGATCCTTGGGCAGGTGAAACCGTAACCGGCCGCGTGATTGCCACCTCCGTAAGTGGGCATGAGGGCATGAGTGCCCCCGCCACATTCCGTATGGGCGCGCGTGTTTTTCACTCCCCTATTGCTCGCGCTTTGCTGGATGTGCGCAAACGCTTCGCACTAGGGCAGGAAAGCCGGCCAGATGCTGCATTAGATCTGGAGGCACTGGCCGATGCCCCCGGCCCTGTGCGTGAGCATACCGGCATGCTGCTGGCACTCAGTAGCGTGGTGGCCATGCTAGATGACAGTCTGACAGACACCGCCACCGCCCGCGCTGGAGCCACAAACCTGCTATGGGATCTGGCGCTGGATATAGAAGACCGCCGTAAAGGGGATGATGCAAGTGCTCAGGCATCTATTGATGTGCGTGCAGCCCAAGCTGCCGTGGCACAGCAACTCCAGCACATGCACGAAAATGGGCAGCAAGGGCAACAAGCCCAGCAGGAACTGGAAGACAGACTAAAAACCCTGCAAAACGCCATCAGCCGCAAAATGCAGGCGCTGGCTCATCAGGCCATGAAAGACCACACTGTTATCCCTGATCTTCCGGGCTTTACCAGCGCGGGTAATCAGGCTTTTTCCCGCCTAATGCGCCAGCTTCAGTCCGATGCTTCCAATGGTCATGCGGATGAAGCGCTCAAACGTTTGCAGGATATGGAAAACGCCACCGAACGCATGCGCAACGCCACGCCGCAGGATATGGCAAACTTGGCGCAGCAGATGATGGCGCAGCAAAAAATGCGCGAACAAGCTGCCGCCCTGCATGATCTGGCCGGCAAACAAACCACCCTGTTGGACCATGCACAATCTCGCCTTGATGAAAACCTGAAAGCGCAGGCCCAGAAACAAAGTGATCTGGCAGACGACGGTGATGGTGAGGCCGATTACGCCAACATGCCGACATCCGAATTGTTGCGCCGCCTTGGCCTGCCTACGCCGCCGGGTTCGGAAGGTGCGCAGCCTACACCGCCGCCGCCCTCGCAGCCCGAAACACCGGCCATGCCTGATCCTGCAAAAGCAGAGGCTCAAGCCGCTACCCGCCGCAATGAACGTGCTATGCAGCATGCGTTGGAACACGCGCTAGATGAGCTAAAAGACGAATTTAAAGATCTAACTGGCAAAACCCCCGGCGCTTTTGATGAAGCCCGCAAAAACATGCAGGATGCCCGCAAGGCGCTGGCCGATGGGGATGATGCCGCCGCCGCTAATGCTGAGGAAAAAGCGCTGGAAGCCCTGCGCAAAACACGCCAGCAAATGCAGGATGCCGTTAAGGGCAATGGCAAAAACAGTATCCCCAGCTTTTTGCCTGCTCTTGGCAGCCCGTCTGATGGATCTTCTGGTTCTGGCAGTGCATCCGATGGCCAGAATGGCTCTGGCACACCTTCTGATTCCTCTGAAAATCAGGAAGAAGAAGATAAACAGGGCGGCAAGCGCGATCCGTTGGGCCGTAAACTGGGTGAAGGCAAGGATCAGACAGAGGATGATTCCACCCACATTCCAGACAACGTAGCGCGCCAGCGTGCCAGAGAAATTGAGCAGGAACTCAGGCGGCGTGATTCAGACCGCACACGCCCGCAGCAGGAACTGGATTATCTTGACCGCCTGCTCAAACCGTTCTGAAACATAAATTAGGCACGCTAATTCTACTCGGCTTAGCAACACGGCCAGCCGGATAAGACTTTTTACATTGCACGGAGCAAAAAGAGAGTATGGCTCGTTTTCTGGTAACCGGTGGCGCTGGGTATGTTGGCAGCCACGTTGTTCTGGCCCTGTTGGATGATGGGCACGACGTTGTTGTGCTGGACAACCTGCGCACTGGCCACCGCGCTGCCGTGCCAGAACAGGCTACTTTTGTGCAAGGCGATATTTCAGACATTTCTTGTCTGGATAAGGTTCTTTCCTCTGGCCCGTGGGATGGGATTCTGCATTTTGCAGCACTCTCCTTGGTGGGGAAAAGCATGCAAAACCCCATGATGTACATGACAGCCAATGCTGGTTATGGCTTTGGGCTGATTGATGCCTGTGTCCGCCATGGTGCGAAACGCTTTGTGTTTTCCTCCACCGCCAATCTGTTTGGTTCCGCCGGGGAAGGCCCAATTAACGAGGATGCTCCCATCAACCCCGGCTCCCCTTATGGTGAGAGCAAATATATGGTGGAACGCGCCCTGTATTGGGCAGACAAAATTCATGGCCTAAAAAGTGCGTGCCTGCGGTATTTCAACGCCGCTGGGGCTGATCCGGCTGGCCGCGCGGGGGAAGACCATCGCCCAGAAACGCACCTGATCCCGCTGGTAATTGATGCTGCCTTGAAACGCCGCCCTGCCCTGACCCTGTTTGGTGAGGACTACCCCACGCCAGATGGCACCTGTATTCGTGATTATGTGCACGTTACAGATCTAGCACGTGCACATCTGGCCGTATTGCCGCTACTGAATGATAAAAGTGTAGTGTTTAACGTTGGCACAGGGCGCGGTAACTCCAACCGTGAAATTATTGATGCCGTTGCCCGCGTAAGCAATTTGGAGGTGCCTTGGCAGGCGGGCCCGCGCCGTGCGGGTGATCCGGCTAGCTTGGTTGCCAGCCCAGCCCGCTTGATGGAAGCAACCGGTTGGGCACCAGAGTTTACGGATATTGATCGGATTGTGGAAACAGCCTTCAACTGGCGCAAAAACCATCCGCAGGGTTATGACGCGTAACCTTCTTTTTTCCTGCATGGTAGCATTTACCGCTGCCATGCAAACTGCCTTTGCAGGCCATGCTGCCTTGGCTGAAGGCCCAGCTTATCGCACGCATCTGGCTGGTGTGGGGCTACATGACCCACGCCAAAGAGTGGATGCCACACAGCCGCCTTGGTCTGCCGTGGGGCGTGTGCAAACAGAACTGGGCAGCCGGTGCACCGGTTTTTTAATTGCGCCTAACGTGGTGGAAACTGCTGGGCACTGCCTATGGCTCAGCCATGTGCGCGGGTTTGTGCAGCCTGAAAGCGTGCATTTTTTACGTGCCTATACGGGGGACCATTACATGGCCCATGCCCGTGCCGTGCAAATTATTATTCCTCCCAGTTACAGAACGGATCAGGAAAACAATAGCGGCGGGCTAGACCATGCCACGCTTATTCTGGACCATGCCATCGCCAAACCGGGTGAGGTTTTCCATATTAATACGCCCCAACAGGCCCTTACACCCGGAATGCCTGTTGTATTGGGCGGTTATGAGCAAAATCAGCCAGATATCATCACGGCTGATCAGAACTGCCATTTTTTAAGCATTACGCAAGATGGTGGCGGAAACCCCATGCTAGTGCATAATTGCGCTGGCACACATGGCAGCAGCGGCGCGCCTTTACTGTTTCATGATCAGGTTGGATGGCATGTTATTGGTGTGCAGGTTCAGGCATTCACCAATGGTGCTGGTGGCCGTGCTGTGCCACTTTTAAGCCAGAACTAGCAAAAATCCCGCGGTAACTGCGACAGATCAAGGACATCTCACTTTCTCCTGCGCAGGGTATCTTTCAGTCTGGTAGAAAAATGCCAAGGTTTGATACCGCAGAAAGGAAAGCTCCATGTTTGCCATGCGTCTGCACCAGCCCAAAACACCCCTGCAATGGGAGGAAGTGGCAGACCCGGTGCCCGGCCCCGGTGAAATTCGGGTAAAAGTGCTGACCTGCGGTGTGTGCCGCACAGATTTACACGTGGTAGATGGAGACCTCACACACCCCAAGCTACCTATTATTCCCGGCCACGAAATTGTCGGGCGGATTGACCAGATTGGCTCCGGTGTTACCTCTCTGTCTGTTGGGCAGCGCGTAGGTATTCCGTGGTTGGGGCATACATGCGGGCACTGTTTTTATTGCAGTGATCATCATGAAAACCTGTGTGATCATCCCGTATTTACCGGTTACACGCGAGATGGCGGTTACGCCACAATGGCCGTAGCCGATGCGCGCTTTGCCTTCCCGCTGGGGGAGGAAGGATCTGATGTAGAAGTCGCGCCTCTTTTATGTGCTGGGCTTATTGGCTGGCGCTCCTTGGTAAAAACCGGAAATGCGCAAAAAGTGGGACTATATGGATTTGGTGCTGCGGCCCATATTATTGCGCAGGTTCTGGTCTGGCAGAAAAAGCAGGTTTACGCTTTTACCCGTCCCGGTGATGCAAAAACCCAAGCCTTTGCGCGCGAGTTAGGGGCAACATGGGCTGGGGGCTCTGATGAACTGCCGCCAGAACAATTAGATGCCGCCATTATTTTTGCACCTGTGGGGGCCTTGGTGCCAGCGGCCCTTAAAACTCTGCGTAAAGGCGGACGCGTGGTATGCGCAGGTATTCATATGAGCGAAATACCTGCCTTTTCTTACGATATTTTGTGGGAAGAGCGTGAAATTGTTTCCGTTGCTAATCTCACACGTCAGGATGGGTTAGATTTTCTGTCTATCGCGCCCAAAATTGGCATTCACACCACAACAACCACATATGCCCTGAAAGACGCTAACAAGGCGCTGGATGATTTACGGCATGGGCGGTTTGATGGTGCCGCCGTGCTGGTGCCCTAAACGCCAGATCAATATATCAGACTGGTTGCGGAGCTTGCTCCGCCGCCAACAAAATAGCTGCCAGCAAGCCGGGAAAGCGCACTTCCATATCCTGCAAACGCAGGCTGTTCATATGCGTCACCCCCACAACTTCCGTGCGTAACAAACCAGATTTACGCAGCACCGCAAAATGGTGAGAGATAGAAGATTTAGGCCGCCCATCTTGCAATGGTGCACAGGCCTGAGGCTGATGCTGCATCAGCTTTTGCACAACAGAAAGCCGAAAAGGGTCTGCCAGCGCGTGCAGAATACCCGCCAGCTGAAAGTCTTCGGGGGCAGGATGATCATACTGC
Organism: Acetobacter ascendens; assembly: GCF_001766235.1. Taxonomy (NCBI): domain Bacteria; kingdom Pseudomonadati; phylum Pseudomonadota; class Alphaproteobacteria; order Acetobacterales; family Acetobacteraceae; genus Acetobacter; species Acetobacter ascendens. Next base: position 448,628 of record NZ_CP015164.1, on the reverse strand, counting down.
TTCATGGGTTGCGCTTGAGCCCTTAACTCTTGCCTACAGGATTAGTTCGATTATAGTCGAACTAATGGTCGTGCAGACCTAATCTGTAACGGAGACTACGCATGCCGACACTGTTTGATACTTATACCTTTAAAGATATTACCTTGCGCAACCGTATTGTGGTTGGTCCCATGTGCCAATACACAGCGCAAGAAGGTGTGCCGAATGATTGGCACAACGTGCATTACCCCACACTGGCCCGTGGTGGTGCAGCCCTTGTTGTGGTGGAAGCCACAGCAGTTTCCCCCGAAGGGCGCATTACACCCGGCTGCCTTGGTTTATGGAATGATGAGCAAGCTGCTGCTTTTGCTCCTATTACGGCAGCCATCAGCAAAGCGGGGGCCGTGCCGGGTATCCAGCTTGCCCATGCCGGACGCAAAGCCAGCGCACATGTACCGTGGGAAGGTGATGACCATATTCCAGAATCAGACCCCGCAGGTTGGCAACCCATTGCCCCCTCTCCCGTAGCATTTGGAGCTAACCTGCCCCGCGTGCCTACGGAAATGACATTGGATGACATTGCCCGTGTAAAAGCCGATTTTGTGCGTGCCGCAGAACGTGCGCGGGATGCCGGTTTTAAATGGCTGATGCTGCATTTTGCTCACGGATATCTGGCGCAAAGTTTCTGGTCTACCCATTCCAACAAACGCACGGATCAATACGGCGGATCTGCTGAAAACCGTGGCCGCTTTTTGCTGGAAACGCTAGAAGCCGTGCGTGCCGTATGGCCCGAAAACCTGCCCCTTTCCGCCCGCTTTGGCGTAATTGAATTTGATGGACAGGATGAGCAAACTCTGGCGGAATCCATTACTCTTGTTCAGAAAATGAAAGGCGTGGGCTTAGATTTTCTGGATGTCAGTATCGGGTTTTCCACCCCCACCGCCAATATTCCGTGGGGTGCCGGGTTTATGGCCCCGTACGCTCAACGCGTAAAACAGGAAGCCGCGCTACCTGTCACAACCTCATGGTATATTAGCGAAGGCCGACAGGCAGATGCGCTTATCCGCACTGGTGCGCTGGATCTGGCAACGCTTGGGCGACCGTTCCTTGCCAACCCGCACTGGCCGTATGAAGCCGCACGCGCTTTGCACGTGAAAGATGCCGGAAAAGTTCTACCACCTTCTTACGGGTGGTGGCTGGCGCGTTATCAGTAACGCGGAGTTACGCGCGCGTTCCGGGCTCTCCCTCAGATGCCCGGAACACAGTGAGAAACTTATTTTTTCTCTGGCATTCCCACACATTCAGCCGGGCCGGGAAAGCTGCGGCTGCGCACGGCTTGCGCGTATGCAGCCGCAGCCTGCTCAACTTCCTTACCCAGATCAGCAAATTTTCTCACAAATCTGGGTGTAAAATCAGGGAACAGCCCCAGCATATCTTCTGTTACCAGCACCTGCCCGCCACATGCGGGAGAAGCCCCAATGCCAATGGTGGGAATATGCAATATCTCGCTGATCTTGCGGGAAAGCGGTTCCATTGTACTTTCAATCACTACCGCCCATGCACCAGCATTTTGCACAGCGCGCGCATCTGCCAAAATCTGTTCGGCCTCATCACCTCGGCCAACGGTACGGAAGCCGCCATGCGCATGCACAGCCTGCGGTTTAAGCCCGATATGCCCCACAACCGGAATACCGCGCTGCACCAAAAACTGAATGGTCTCGGCCATTTCCTGCCCGCCTTCCAGCTTTACGCACCCGGCACCTGTTTGCGCCATAATCTGTGCCGCCACCCGAAACGCCTGCTGCGGGCTTTCCTGATAACTGCCAAAAGGCATATCCACCGCCACACAGGCCTGCTGACTACCACGCACAACGGCCTGACCGTGCGCTATCATCATTTCCGGCGTGACTGCCAAGGTAGAATCCATACCGTACACCACCATGCCTAAAGAATCCCCTACCAGCAGCAGATCACAATGCGCATCCAGCAGGCGAGCCATGGGAGCCGTATAAGCGGTAAGAGACACGATGGGAGCATCCAGCGCCGCCAAAGATCGCGGTGTATGCCGCTTGACTGTTTGATGTCTGCTCACGCGTATTCTCTCCTTGTTTCAGTTCAGGATCATAGATCAAAAGTGGGGGCAGCTTTCCCGCATCCCCTTCGGCTGTCCAGCCCTGCCACGACCCGAAGCAAAGCAAAACCACAAAAAGAAAAAGAATGTCCTTCAAAGCATTGACAACACTTCTCCAACCCTTTAGATCACGGCTCAACAAATCGGAGGGATGCCCGAGTGGCTAAAGGGGGCGGACTGTAAATCCGCTGGCGTACGCCTACGTTGGTTCGAATCCAACTCCCTCCACCATTTTCCTTAAAAATACTCAATAAAAACAAAAATTCGCAGCCCGTATGGCTTCTCCCGATAGCCACGGCAGAATCTTGTAAACCGATGCCATTTCACCAGTAGCAGCCACCAGCCCAAAACGGCGCATCACGGAACGCACCTGCCCGCTTGTTGCTGTACCGTTAGGCAGACAGCCCGCTTCAAACCGGTCCACAAGCCTCTTGATACCGGATACGAGGCCCGTTTCGTCTTCAGCCCGTTCTTTGATCAGTGCATCAAGATAGGCGCAAGATAATCTTGTCTCTTCAACAATCGTGGAAAGAGATGTGTCATCCCGTGGTTCGGTAGGATTGTAACCTCTGACTCCCCAAAATCATCTTCCAAGGGTATGACGAAGCTTTTTTGGGGAGGGGTATTATGGGCCGCAGAAGCTCAAAACCATTCTGGGCTAGGGACTATAAAAAAGCGGCCTATACCAGACAATACTATCGCCGTAAGAAAGCAGAGCAACGTATAAGTGGCATTGCTGGTATGGCGATTATTTTTGGCGGTATTTTTGCCTTCTCTCATTTTAATGGAGGGCATTCATCAAAATCTTTCCCTGCCACACCATCCTTGGTGCATCCCGCTGCAGCAGAAAGCTCTCCAGGACTAGAGACATTCGGTCATTACAATCCTGATTTTGATTGTAACGTTGATCACTCCAAAGATAGCATCGCCACATTGCTATGTGAAAATAGTAATGCCGCACAACATGAGTTGATCTTTGATCAAACATACTACGCGCTGCGGCAGATCGTTGGAAAACACTTAAGCAGCAGGTCATATCTGACGATGGAGCCTTAAAGGTTTGCATAGATTCGTCTGCGCCCATGGAAGGAACACCTAAAGCAGATCCAGATTGCTACATTTCCAAAATGGGGGAAATTACAGATAAATACAAAACAAGATTATCTGGTGCCTCTTTGGAAGAAGCCAATCGCGATATCAATGAACATATCAAACTACAGCAACAACTTATTAATCTCGGCTATATGCCTGCAGGAAGTGTTGCCGATGGTGTGTATGGAGAAAGCACACGTGCTGCTATTATAAAATGGCAAAAAAACATCGGATATCATAACCCCACAGGGTTCCTTTCCGATGATGATGTACCCAAACTCATGGCTTCAACACCTGTTGTACAGGTCACCTCAAAAAGTGAGCCGAAATATACATCACCTATGGCTCCAACCAATGAGCAAGAAAGCAGAAAATCTTTCCTATGGATGATTATTATCACTGTTCTTGTAATGGCTTTTATCTTCTTTCGTCATAAGGTCAAAAAGAATGAATATGAAGCTACATGGGATTTAATTAGAGCCCTTTTGGAAATTGACGGATGAGCGTTTCGGCGTAGCATGAGGCTTCCCATGGCGATGTGGATCATGGCCTCTGCGACGTCGATCCGCTGTTCGTAGTCCTTCACAAGGCGACGCCAGCGGATCATCCAACCGAAGGTCCGTTCCACAACCCACCGACGCGGCAGGATTTCAAACCCTTTTGCTGTCTCTGACCGCCGGATGATCTCGACTGTGAAGTCGAGAAAAGTGGCCTTATCCATCAACTGGAGGCGGTCATAGGCTCCATCGGCAAACAGGTGCTTCACCCAAGGCCAGCGTTTACGAATGGCATCAAGGATCATCTGTCCTCCTGCACTGTCCGAAATATCGGCTGTTGTCAGCTGGACCAGGAGAAGGCGGCCATCCGTATCAACTGCGATGTGACGTTTCCGACCGACGATCTTCTTGCCTGCGTCATAACCACGTGTCTTTGCGTGGGGTGCCTTGATACTCTGGCTATCAATGACACCACCCGATGGACTGGTTTCGCGTCCTGCCGCTTCACGATCGAGCATCAGACAGACATCATGAATGGTCTGGAACAGGAAACGGCGCATCAGCCTGCGGAACCACCAGTAAACCGTTTGCCATGGGCCAAAATGAACCGGAAGCATCTCCCAACCGCAGCCTGAGCGCACGAGATAGCGCAGAGCATTGATGATCTCACGGAAATCGGTTGTCCGTTTCCGACCACGCCGGTTCGCAGGGGGCATCAGAGGCGCTATGCGCTCCCATTCCTCATCTGTCAGATCAGACGGATAGCGTTTCGTCTTGCGTGTAATTCCGGCCATGCGGCCTCGTTGTGCTGGCGTCCACATCCTGCCTTTGAATCACGCTCAAAACCTCTTGAAAACCTATCATAGCGAATTTCCAAAAGGGCTCTTAGAACCGAGATTTATACGCAAAAAAAGAACCTTCAAATAGCGAGAACTCAGAAATTAACTGCTGACGCATATGGGACCGTTGACGTCACAAAATGGGTCAAAGAAATAAATTACTTTATCAATACACGCATTTCTCCAATCATTTCCTCTCGCATACAAGATGAAAAAAGACGCGACAAACTGCGTGCTGCTGCCGGGATTTTAATTGAGCAGATCGCTTCCGAACCCTTGCAAGCTGACACAATCACAACAGCGTATCGTAGTGATCCAACAGTTTTTGATCCGCGTATGGATCCTTTTGATTATGAACAATATTGCGCGCTTATATTAAGAAACGCAGGATGGGATGCCCAAGCCACAAAGCAAAGCGGCGACCAAGGGGCAGACGTTATTGCACAAAAAGAAGGCGTGAAGATTGTCGTGCAATGCAAACTCTATAGCGGAACCGTTGGAAACGCAGCTGTGCAGCAAGTATATACAGCAAAAACTCACCGAGGAGCTCAAGCCGCTCTTGTTGTTACAAACTCGACTTTTTCAGCATCAGCACGAGAGGCAGCAGCAACAACAGGTGTTTATTTAATCCATCATGCACAACTTGCTGATACGGCAGATGAAGTATTTCGCCATTTCAAATACTCATAAATTGTGCATTTTAAAAGACAATCATTGCCAGCAAATAACCGCCAGAGCAATTAACCCAAGATAAAATCTACCGTATCTTGAATAGTTCCTGGCGGCATACACCAACAAGCATAAATCAGGTCAGCCCTAAGTTGGCCTGCCTGGCCCTAAAGCGTATATCATTAAAAGCATTCCGCGCTTCTTTCACGATGGCTTTTGGATCATCGTTCGGGGCCGTAATATTGATGTGGGTGGTGATGTTGTTATCGAACCACCAGCCTATCTGGTCGTTTGGATCTACATATTAAATACAGTTCGGATAGTGATATTCACTGATCCGGACTTTCCCACAAAATCATGATCTTCCCAAAAAGCGCTCTGGCATAAGCTACGGCGCGGCTCTGAGGGCACATGCGCCCCCCCTCTGTTGCGGGTCTGGCAGGTGCGGCTGCGGACGCCCTGATCCCGGGCGGACTGCTCCATGCAGCGGGGTCTTTCGCGGCCACTCGGGCCATTCGCGTGGCCTCAGCGGATGCAGGCCGACTGACCTTCCTGCATGCCGATATCGCCCCGGAGCACTTCCACCGGCCTTCGCCGTCTCCTCAACCGCCAAGACTACCCACCAACCAGAACCTTCTCTCTCCCCATCGACAGAAGCGGCTCGATCTCAACCGCCATGAGGCACCCCCACATAATCGCAAGGCAGGAGGGCATGTCTTGCTGAAGCACGTCGATCCAACCGAGGAATATATCGAACGCCGGTTTACGAAGGAAAAACGCCCTGTCGTTTCATTCTTCACTTCGAAGGAGGAGGCTGAACGTGCTATTCATAAAGTGCTCAGAGATAACTCCCATAAGATTGATGGCTGGCTTAAAAGTGCCAAAAACGGGAGTTCAGTCCACGCCGAAGGATATCTCTCTGGGAGTGGAGCCATTGTTATCGAGAACACCAATCGGATACGCAAAGCGGCGCAACATATCCGCGTTACAATTATCAAAAAAGAACACATCGGGATAATTTACTATGTCCAGACAGTTAAACTGTACCAATGATGATATTCTTGACATGTTCCCGCGTTTAAAAAATCTTGGTGCCAGTTCATTCGGCGAGGAGGCTGATCTCTTTGGCGATACATTGGCAGAGGTTATTGAAGATGCGCCGCAGGGACGTCGCTTGCCGTTCAAGTTATAAACAATCAACGAATTAAAGACCTTATTGGCTTGTAATGATGCGGAAATCGACCATACAACTTTGATTTTGATCAGCATAAGTCCCATGGCGGATGTTGAAGAGCCACCAAACTGGGGCAGCTTTCCCATCCTACGGGCATTCTGGTCAGCCGTTCTGCATACTTTTGAAAAAGACCCCAAAGTGCAGGCGGGAAGAGAGATTGACCCGATTATGTAGAGACGGCTTGCTCGCCAACACCGAATACAGGGATGTCTATTTTCATGTGTTGGCGTTCCAGACGCAGGCTTTCCGCTAAAGCAAATCACCCCTTAGTACAAAGCTACCTACAAGCAAAAAGCTGATGACTGCCCTCACCGGAGGGCGCGCACCTTCACCAGCCAATCGCCAGCCTTGTCCTGCCGAAAATCCAGAAGGTCACTCTGGAAATAAGCGTAAGCGGCCGCTTGAGACCGCCTTATGAGTGAGGATTGTGAGTGGTAAGTTACCGTCGTTAACGACGTCGTTATTGACGTTGTTTGGGAGGTAGCTATGGCTCAAGAAATCCTGATTGGCGTTGAACGCCGTCGCCGCTGGTCGGATGAACGCAAGCTTGCGATACTGGCTGAAGTTGGTGTGGACGGGGCAAGTGTATCGGATGTGGCCCGTCGGCATGACCTGACCCGTCAACATCTTTACCAATGGCGGACGTCTTTCCGCCACAGACTGTCTTCCCCGGATCAGTCTGTGACGTTTGTTCCTGTCGCTGCAGTGAAGACACCTGCTCTGGTCTCTGGCGATGATAATGAAGGGCTGGCCATTATGCTGCGTAATGGCCGCAGTATCAAGGTGACGGGACATCCTGCAGAAGAGTTTCTGGCGAAGATCATCCGGATTGCCGAGACAGCATGATTGGCGTGGGCAACGGTGTGCGCGTCTATCTGGCCTGCGGGGTTACGGATATGCGCAAGGGGATATCGGGTCTGGCTGCACTGGCACAGGACGTGCTGCGTCAGAACCCGACATCGGGAGCGCTCTTTGCCTTTCGTGGTCGCCGTGGGGACAGGATCAAGCTTCTGATGTGGGACGGTCAGGGGTTCTGTCTTTATTACAAGGTGCTTGAGAAGGGACGTTTTCCATGGCCCTCGCCGGCAGAGGGCGTTGCACGCCTGACAGCCGCACAGATGGCCATGCTGTGGGAAGGCATGGAGTGGAGACGACCTTCCTGGTCTGCGCCACCGTCTCGCGTGGCCTGATTTTTATGGCGTGATCGTGCAGAACCTTTTGTCTTTTATTGGGTTTTCTGCTATTTTTTCATAATGACGCATGCGCCCGCGGTCCTGCCTGATGATCCAGATATCCTGAGGGACATGATTGTTTCCCTGCAGACTGAAGTGGCTCGGCTTTCCGCTTCAGCCCGTGCGTATGAAGCTCTTGTCCAGTCTCTCAAAATCCGGATCGCGCGTCTTCAGAAACAGAAATTCGGGGCCAGTTCAGAAAAGATAGACCGTGAGATTGAACAGCTCGAACTGCTTCTTGAAGATGTGAAAATCGCCATCGCGGCAGCCGATCCTTCTCCTGACATCAGGGAGCACGATGACAGCGATGGTGTGGTCTCTTCCCCCAGATGGCGCGGCAAACCAAAGGTTTCCGACACGACACCACGGGAGCGTATTGTTCTCGACCCGGGCGAGGCCTGTCCCGCCTGTGGCGGTCCCCTACGCCTCGTTGGCGAAGATGTCACCGAAATACTGGACTTTATTGCGGCAAAACTGAAAGTTGTCGAAACGGCACGGCTGAAGAAATCCTGCCGTCATTGCGAAACAATGGTACAGCCTGAAGCACCGTCGCGCCCTGTCCCACGGGGCATGGCTGGCCCCGGGCTGCTGGCCCATATCCTGGTCTCAAAATTCGATGATCACATTCCGCTTTATCGTCAGAATGAGATCTTTTCCCGTCAGGGTGTGGACATTCCCCGTTCAACCCTGATCGACTGGTGTGGTCAGGCCGTTGCCGTTCTGCGTCCTCTGACAGATCTGATCCGTCAGGATGTCGTAAAGGCAGACCTGCTACATGCTGATGACACACCCATCCAGGTTCTTGACCCCCGTCTGCGTCAGGCTGGCAAACCCCGGGGCGTGAAGGAAGGGCGGATCTGGACCTATCTGCGCGATCCCCGCCCATGGGGAGGGAGTGATCCGCCCGCCGTGGCCTACTGGTTCTCTCCCGATCGCAAGGGGATCAATCCCCAGACCCATCTGGCACAGTTCCGGGGCATTCTGCAGGCTGACGCCTACGCGGGGTTCAGGGATCTGTATAAACCCGATGCAACGGGAACCGTGCATGTGCGCGAAGCGGCCTGCTGGGCTCATCTCCGCAGGGCCTTCCATGATGTCTGGAAGGGCAGTGATTCGACAATCGCAAGGGAAGCACTCGAGCAGATCGGGGAACTCTACGATATCGAGCGGCAGCTCACCGGGTCTCCTGCTCCGTATCGTCTGGCTGTCCGACAGGAAAAAAGCCGCCCTCGTGTCACAGCATTCCACGCATGGTGCGAAACACAGCTCGCCCGTATCCCAGGCAAGGGGGAACTGGCAAAAGCAATCCGTTATGCGCTCAACCGGTGGGCAGCCTTTACCCTCTTCCTCGAAGATGGTCGTGTTGCCATCGACAACAATCCTGCCGAGCGGGCCATACGACCGGTATGCGTCGGGCGGAAAAACTATCTGTTTGCCGGTTCAGACGCCGGGGGCGACAACATCGCTGATGCCATGACGCTTATCGAAAGCGCAAAACTCTCAGGCATCAACCCGCACGATTACCTCGCCGACGTCCTGGCCCGTATCAACGAGCACAAGATCAATCGGCTCCACGAACTATTGCCATGGAATTGGCAACCCCTGAATACACCGCACAGACAGGCCGCATAATCAAGGCAGCCCAGAACGGCCCGTTACAAATAAGCTGCCTCACGCGAGCAAGCTTTTGTCTCCCCAGCCCAGTCTCGGAATGTGAGCGCAAACCATGCACAGTCATCCCTTTGGTGCCTGCAGCATGGATGAAGAGCATTCATAATTTCTGAAATGTTTTTCCATTCCGCTGCTTTGTGATGTTGCACCTTAGTGATTTTGGATGGTGCTAGGAGCATAACGGAAAGATGCTGATACCCGCAGCGGCAAGACCAACCATACCGAAACCAGAAGCAGCGCCGGGAATATCCGCACCACTTAAAATAGCCGCCAGCAAGCAATGCCGCTCCCATAAGCCATGTCCGCCTATGCCTGATTTTGCTTACTCAAGCCTGATGTTTTATTTGAAGCGACATGCCTCATCCACTGTAGGCGCTTCTGCCAACTGAATCACCATCAGCGTTACCGGGCCAGGCATTACATTGCCGCCCAAATGTCCTTTATGCCCCTGCGCATCAGGAAGTGTTCTTTGATCTTCGCCTAAAGATATATCCCCCGGTCCCATTTCAACACGTGTGCCATCCATTGCCTGAACAAACCATGTGCCTTTCAGTGGAATAATCCACTGCACCTTAGGATCGGTATGCCATGCACCGTTCCAATGATTGGGCTGCACTGTTGAAATAATTTGCACCTCTCCTTTGGAAAGCACGTCTGACCACTGAGGAGCCGCTGGCTTGTTCATTGTCTTGAGAGTGTAATGATGAAGTGGGCACTTTGTCATATGGCTTACGCCATTATGGTCTGCCCAGTTGTGCCAGTAATAGGTAGTAGGCGATTTTTCTAGCTCATTCTGGACCATATCCTGAGCGCACACAATATGTGTACTCAAAGGGAGAAGGCCAACAAGTACCAGCCCGGCAATTATACGCTGCACCATACTTTTCCCCTAACCTATAAACGTATGAACCCCTTATCAGCCCATAAGTTGCTTTCGATAAAACACGTTCAGACATGTCTTCAAGTAACGTGTGTCTGGCAAAGGGGAAGTGTCGTAATTGAGAGTGCCAATCGGCAGCGCAAGACTGCACGGCGTATCCAAATTATAATTATCAAAAAAGAATACAACGGGATGATTTACTATGTCCAAACTGTTAAACTTGACTAAATATGACACTCTTGACCTGTTTCCGCGTCTCACTAATCTGGGCGCCAGTTCGTTCGGCGAGGATGCGGATCTCTTTGGCGATACATTGGCAGAGGCCATTGAAGATGCACCTCAGAGGCATCGTCTGCTGTTCACGCTACAAACAGTCAACGAATTAAGAACTGTATTGGCTTGTAATGATGCGGAAATCGACGCGGATTTCTCACACTTGAGGCAATTTCGGGTCATTTTGTAGAATTCAGCCATCCCACAGGAGCCCGATCTGGAATATTGACGATATTCTGCTTCTGGCGGCGGGTTCTGAACGCAGTGAGGGTGTCACGGCCTGAGAAGGCAGTGTTGGTGGAAGCTATGTGGTCTGTGCACTGTCTGTTTCTTCAGATGGCCTGCCGGAGCCTTCGCAATCGTGCATGAGCGAGGGCGAATTCATGCTGACAGGGGAACATGTCCGGCATGGACAGGACAATCCGACGGACGCTGAGCGTTACACGTGTCGCGATTTTGAGCAGTCGTGCGCGTATGGTGCCACAGGTCGCCGTCTCCAGGCTGGTCTGGCCAAGGGCCAGTCTTTGCAGAGCGGTCAGCAGGACATAGGCTGCGGCCGAGAACCACAGCCGGAGCTGGTTGGCCCGGATGGTGTGGGACGAGGTCCTGTCTGAGAACAGATCCATCTGGCATTCCTTGATGCGGTTTTCCATATCCCCGCGTGCGCAGTAAATCTGTTCGTAGAGATGGCGGGGGTCGGACATTCCCTGCGGTAGCGTGGTGACAATAAAGCGATGATAGCGGTTGCCGTGGCGCCATTCGGCCTTGGCCACGACCCGCCTGCGGCGCGTCCAGCTGTCCTTTGTGATCCAGTCAAAGGAGGCGAAACCGCGCGCAGCTCTGCCTGTCGTGGCGGCTTCGTCACGAACCTCAGCGGACAAAGAGGCAATCCGGTCATACAGGCGGGTGTTGCCTGCAAGCCCGAACAGGAAGTCAACGTGGTTGTCTTCGCACCATGTCATCAGACTGTCCCGGGCGAAACCGCTGTCCCCACGCACCAGGATACGCACCCGGGGCCAGCGGCTCCTGATCTGCTCCACGATCCGGCGGATGTCTGCCAGTGCTTCCTTCCCCGGGTCCCTGTCTGCCGTGCGCAGGGTAGCGCTGAGGAGATGGTCCCCGCAGAAGATGTATAACGGCAGATAGCAGTTATGGCCGTAATATCCATGAAAGGCCCGGCCTTCCTGATGGCCATGGATACGGTCATCGGTGGCATCCACATCCAGAACGATCCGGGCGGGTGCGCGCTCATGCTGGTCCATGAAAAGCGTCACGAACAGGGTAGCCAGGGCCTCATGATCAGCAATGATGCGGCAGTAACGATCTGCCTGCTGCCCACTGCGCTCCAACCGGTTCAGCGTGGATTTTCCTGCCAGTGCCGCACAGTTGGCCCGGCTTCCTGACAGACGTCCCGATACCAGACCCATGACAGGATCATGACGTAAAGCGTCATGGTCATTAAGGTCTTCATAGCCCAGTGCCAGGCCCATGATCCGCTGACGGACAAGGTCTTCAACCCGGTATTCCACAAAGCCGGGATGCCGTTCATCGCGAAAACAGGCAGCAAAGCGGCGGCTGAGACCCAGAATGTCATCAGCCTGCTTCACCAGAATGACGCCCCCATCCGAACTCATGCGACCCCCGTCAAAACGGGCCACAACACGCCGTCCACAGGAGGCTGGAAACTCATACGCGCCTGCGCTACACTCTGTCTGCATCGGGTTCGTTTATTGCTTATGAAAAATTATTTTGTACAAAACAGACTTTTTCATAATCTAACCCGATGTACAACCCTTCTGTGAGATTTCCGCGTCAACCCGGTATTCCACAAAGGCAGGATGCCGCTCATCGCGAAAACATGCAGCAAAACGGCGACTGAACCCCAGACTATCATCGACCTGCTTTACCAGGATGACACCGCCATCCGAACTCATGCGACCCCCGTCAAAACGGGCTACAACACGCCGTCCATAGGAGGCTGGAAATTCATACGCGCCTGCGCTACACTCTGTCTGCATCGGGTTTTCTTATAGCTTACGAAAATTTCTTTTACACAAAATAGACTTTTTCATAATCTAACCCGATGTACAACCCTTCTGTGAGATTTCCGCGTCGAGCACGTCAGCAAGGCTGTTCTTGGTATCATTCCAACAGTTGAGCCTGAAGAACCACCAAACTGGGGCAGTTTTCCTAGCCTGAGGGCGTTCTGGTCCGCCGTTCTGCACGCCTTTGAAAAAGACCCCGAAGTACAGGTGGGAAGAGAGATTGACCCGATTATGTAGGGACGGCTTGCTCTGGCAACAGAGCTGCCAGATAGCCAAGCCACCGAAGTAAAAGGAGCCGGTGTTTCCGATTTACTGGCTGCGGCGTTGAAAGACGAATAATAAACCTGTCAATTCAACGTATTTGAGATAACGCGGGACAGTTTATCCCTCAATGTGCAGCGGTGCTTGGCTTTCATGCCTTGTGAGATACTACATTTTAGTATCACCAGTAACAACGGAGCCACAACCCACCTCCGTCACACAGATCCTCACCTTTATGCCGGGATACTTTTAGAGAGTCCGACTTGGAAAATACAGACTTAAAAAACCTTTACAATATCTGGCGCTGCCACATGCTGGGCGCGCATCCAAATTGTCGCTGAAAAGCCGCACTGAAGTGGCTTACATTGCTATAGCCAATTTCCATTGCCGTTTCTGTTACGTTTTTGTGCCGTAGCAAATGCCGTGCCTGTTCCATGCGATGCGCCTGATAAAGAGCATAAGGTGCACACCCAAATTGCTGACGGAACAGCTCCTTGGGTAATCCCCCAATAAAAAGAGTGACTTTTGAATGAGAATTTTCTCAGCGTAAGAATTGAGGAGATTCTGATGAAGAGTGATCGCTTTACTGACGCCCAGATCATGGGTGTGATCCGCCAGGCTGAGGGCGGTGTCCCGGTTCCTGACCTGTGCCGGGAGCATGGGATTAGCAACGCCACGTTTTACCGGTGGCGCGCGAAATATGGCGGTATGGATGCTTCGATGATCAGTCAGATGAAGGCTCTGGAAGAGGAGAACCGTCGGCTGAAGCGCATGTATGCGGATTTGAGCATGCAGACGGATATCCTGAAGGAAGCCCTTGGAAAAAAATGAAGCGGCCAGCCCAGCGCCGGGAACTGGCCGCACAGGCTGTGGCGCATCATGGGGTCAGCATTGCGCTGGCCTGTCGGATTTTTGGGATATCCGAGGCCTGCTTTCGCTATCGTCCGCGACTGGCAGCGGAGAACGACAGGATTGCCGCTCTTCTGGTGGGACTGACTCAGGCTCACAGGAGATGGGGATTTGGTCTGTGTTTCCTGTATCTGCGCAATGTGCAGGGACAGCTCTGGAATCATAAGCGGGTTTATCGGATCTATCGGGAACTGGAACTCAACCTGCGGATTAAACCCCGCAGGCGTCTGGTTCGCGAAAAGCCTGAAAAGCTGTCGGTTCCGGCCCTTCCCAACAGGGTCTGGTCCATGGATTTTATGGCGGACAGGCTGATGGATGGACGTGCTTTTCGTCTCCTGAACATTCTGGATGACTTCAATCGTGAAGGACTGGCGATCGAGGTTGATTTTTCCCTGCCAGCCTGTCGGGTTGTCCGCTGTCTGGAACAGGTTATGGAGTGGCGTGGCAGGCCAGAAGCCATCCGAATGGATAATGGCCCTGAATATGTCAGTCATACGTTGGTTTCATGGGCCGAAAAACAGGGGATTACCCTGATCTATACGCAACCGGGTAATCCGCAGCAGAACGTCTATATTGAACGCTACAACAGAACTGTCCGGCAGGAATGGCTGGAGCAGTATTTGTTTGAAAGCATTCAGGACGTGCAGGAGGTCGCAACACAATGGCTCTGGACATATAACCATGACAGACCCAACATGGGGAACAGCGGGCTAACCCCCGCCCAGAAACTAAAAACAGCTGCCTGAATTCTCATTCAATGCCCCACTAAAAATGGGGGGATTACCCTTGAAGCGCGTAGGACTGAGATCGCACATCGCTGCCAATTGCGGGATCGTTGGAGCCCGGTCAAAGTGTTTGAGCAAAGCCTGTCGTGCTGTTTCAAGGCGCGCTATATTTTTCTTATTAAGCTGCGTTTTCTCTGTTCCCCACGATGTAAAAGCATATCCTAGTATGGTCATTGCCATTCCATACCCCCTCAGCACGTCAGGGGTACTGATTTGCGAGCAAGAGCCAGGCGCCGTCCGCAAATAACCAAGGAGTTGCTTAGCTATCCTCATAGCCAGATCCTGTAGCCCAAGCGGCCGGGCCTGAATGCCGGTAAAAGGCTCAACGTGCATTTGTTCAAGAAGCATTGATGGAGCATGAATCTCGAGAGCCGAAAATTCTGCACTATTCTCAAATGTAAAAGTTTCAGAAGATGTGCGCGCAAGAATCAAATCTCTTGCCTGGAAATGATACTTTTGGCCCCCGGCCTTCATGCTGCATGTTCCTGATAGAATGACAGTGCAGCGGGTGGTCACGCTCGGTTCATCAAAATAGCCGCTCAACTCGCCTCCCTGTGCAGCTAAAAACCCACTTGCCTGCAACCCTCCAGGAAAGGTGCGTGCATGCGGATGCAATAAGGATGTTCCCGCAACAATATCTGGATGTGATTGATGAACTTGAGTTGAGCTGACGTCTGCCATCATGGCACTGTCTTTCCTGTCCGATCGGGGTAAGTCGGCTGATCCGGGTGGCGAGGATAATAATAATTATTATCATCTCGCTTCATGAAAGAAAACCTCGCCCTTCCAACGTTCAGGAACAACTCTCGTCTGCGGGGTGTCAGTTCTCTGACTTTCCTCTGCACGGCTTTAACTGCGTTCCCTATTTCTGGAGGGGCTGCCAAGGGGCCAACAGTAAAATGCATCTACAAACCAGAACATAATCCTACAAATTCAGACGATAGATGCATTGCCACTAAAGAGACTTTCACGGTCAGAGGCAAACGAGCTGTTTTTATCTCACCCGTAAGCACAACCCACATTACCGCCCAAGAAATGCAGGCCTATAGAATGCAAACTCTGGGTGACATTGCTGAGCGTGTTCCCAATCTATCCTATACCAACACAACGCCAAACAATCCTGTTCTGATGGTACGTGGGCTTGGCGGCACGGAGGATGAAGGCCCCGTTCTTTACACGCCCGTTTTGATTGATGGTGTTCCTGTCCCCAGTTTTGCCATGGGGCAAATGTTTGATTTCAGCAATGTAGACGTACTCCGTGGCCCTCAACTTACCGAAGGTATCAACGCATTTGGCGGTATGGTTTCAGCGCAGTCACGAGACCCCGGAAACCATTTAGGAGGAGCGCTGGATTTTGAATACGGGACAGGAAACCGTAAACGGGCAACTTTTTCGGGTGATCTTCCTATTAATGCTTCCACCAGCCTCCGCCTGTCTGTTGGCGGAGAAACTGCCGATGGCTACATCCACAATCATGTTTTGAATCGGCATGATACGGGTGGCTGGCACGGATGGTTTGGCCGCATCAAGCTACTACACAAAGACAGCGCGGGTGGTGAATGGCGCTTCAGTTTGCATCATATGCTGAATCACGGGGGAAACGATTATTTTGAAACGCCCCAAAATGCCCGTAACCATGTTTCGCACAATACATCTGAGGGCGTGAACGATACGGAGTATCTTCTCGGCTCCGCGCAATATCACCGGCGGTTTAACCAACATATGATTCTGGATGTTACGTTCGGGGGTGTTTCTACCGACTGGCGCTACAGCAATCCCTATTCAGTTTTTTCCGCCAACTCCGGTTTCACGCTGCCAACGCGCCAGATTGGTGGTTCCGTCATGCTGTCAGGAACGTCCGGCAAGATAGACTGGAAAGGTGGACTCTACGGACAGCAGGTTAAACGTTGGGCACCGTATGACTTTGACATGTCGCCTTACTACGCCAGCCGCACGACTGCCACCTTAGCAACAGCTAACATTGCCTTCATGGGGGAAATAGGTTGGCATTTTTCGAAGAATTGGCGCCTCGTGCCATCGCTGCGTATCGAGCATGTTAATAGCTCCCTTAGTAACTGGACGAGCTCCATGAGCGGAGATACGCCTTACGCTTATAGCGTACAGGAAAGCCTCCCACGGCAGACTCTTTCCAAAACAGCGCCTCTCCCTGGGCTAAAGTTAGAATATAATCCCCGGTCATCCGGGAAGCTGAACCAATTTGGCTGGCTGAGTTACTCACGCTCATTTTTACCGCCGAACTACAGCCCTTATGGGTCCTACGCCAGTACGGTCTCAATACCTTACGCTTCCAGCTACGGCAATAATCTGGAACTGGGATACCGCCTCGGAGACCTTACAAATCGATGGTCCATAGAAGCTACAGGATTTGCAAATTTCCTTTCAAACCTTCAAGTTTCTGCAACAAATGGCGCGGGGGAATCCCTTATCGGAACAGCTAGCACTGCACACTCTCGGGGTATGGAAGCAGCAGCTCACTGGAAGCCACTCGACACACTACAGCTTAATGCGTTTCTAGGCCTTACCTACGCAGCATATGATCGTTTCGTATTTGGCGGCTCATTATAGCGGCAAACAAATGGCAGGCACGCCCAGAAGCAACTTCGGCTTCTCCGGTGAATGGCATCCCACTCCCGGATGGACCGTCAGTGCCAGTATTGTTCGGCGTGGACACACCACACTCTACCCTAGCAGCAATATTCAGAACGCACCTTATGTGCTCGTGGATGCGCAGATTGAGAAGCGTTGGAAGCACTGGAATATTGCACTTTACGGACACAACCTGACCAATTCGAGCTATTTCACACGCGGTCTGTCCGGTGGATATGTTGTAGCTGCCAATCCGCGGCAGCTTGGCTTCCGTGTCGGAGTGAATTTCTGACATGAAGACGACACCATATTCCAATCAGGTCACTAAAGTTGAAACAAGGCAAATGCCATTCAGGCGGCTCCTGGCAATCGGACTCATGTATGGCGCGCAGGGTATTCCTGCAGGGCTAGCCTTCAACACGTTTTCAACCATTTTGCGCCATAGTGGCACCCCATTAAAAGATATCGGTCTGACAGGACTGGTGTTTCTACCTTGGGCGCTAAAATGTTTCTGGTCTGGCATGGCTGATAATGCCGGCAAGCGTTGGGGTTACGGATACCTCGCATTATGGACGCATCTGTCTGCGGTTGTGGTATGCCTGCTTCTGGGTTTTTTCCCTCCTGAACATCATTTTCTGTGGGCCTTATCCGGTATCCTGCTTCTGAATACAATTTTTGCCACACAGGACATTTTCACAAATGCTTGCGCCGTCTCTCATATGAGAGGGCGAAATGCAGGGCTAGCTAATGCTTTGCAGGTTATTTCATTTCTTCTGGGTATGGTTGCAGGTGGTGCAGGATCACTCTTTATTTACGGGCAGTTCGGTTGGCGCGGTGCCATGTGGGGAATGGCGTGTGAACTCATCATCCTGTGGATGTCACTTTTGCCATTAAGAGCCTGTATAGAGCCTATCCACGTATCCAAAAAACCATCTCGCCTTAGGGATCTTTTCCGACAACCGGGATTTTGTTGGGCATGCCTGATGGCAATTACTTTCAAATTCGCCAATTCAGCACTCGCCATGCTGCTCCAGCCTTGGCTTATAGACCGATCTTTCAGCTTGAACTTTGCCGGAACACTACAGATGACAAACATCCTCTGTGGAGCGCTCGGAGGCGCGCTTATCGGCTTCCCTGCCGTCAGATTCCTGGGTTGCCGTCGAGCTGTGACATTACTTATTTGGCCGTCCACCTTACTCCTCGGCACGCTGTTACTCCTGCAGAACGTAAAAATCGGAACGCCAGCATTTCTATATACCGGACTTGGCATGGAAAACTTCATTGATGGGGGATTTTACGTCTCGGTCTGGGCCACACTCATGAATTGGTCTTCTGAAGAAAGACCTGGAACAGACTATAGTTTTCTCCAATGCGGGGAAAGTCTGGCGAATGTAATTGCCGGCATGTCTATCGCACCTCTGGCATCCATCATCGGATACAGCAGAACCTTTTTGATCACATGGATCACAGGTGCATTCATACTGTTGTTTGTGGTTTCAGCAATCAGAAAACTTGCGGGCCTTTGTGATGACACAATGCCTGACAACAACCATACAAAGAAATGGAACATTGATGATGATCTTCAATCTGCCCAAAGAAGCCACTGATCTATCAGTTATTGATATTGGCAAAAAGACAGAGGAAGTTTCCACAAACGGGCTTAAAATGCTTTTTTCGTTTGGCCCCCATGATGTCGGGCTTTTGCGTTTCAGAGGCTCGACCCCATGGGAAGAACATCCAAATGATGAGTTCCTTCTCGTCGTCGAAGGAGAAACAATGCTGACCCTACGCACGGCAAATGGTGAAACCACTTCTACAGCAAAAAAGGGAGACGTTCTGGTTGTTCCGGGAAAGATCTGGCACCGGCAGGATGCGCCTGATCCAGTAACTCTAATGTTCATCACAAATCATGATGGCAATCGTCATCAGCCTGCCTCTGAATAAAGCCGACATGTTGCGTAAGAGATGAAGTCCGTAATACCATTTTAGCGCAACCAAACCCCATACAAAAAAGGGACCTCCATAATGGAAGCCCCTTTTTAGGTTGTCTGTTACGGCCTATGCGGCTTTCACACTATACGGTGCAGGCATCATCTTTGGAAAATCATCCAGAAATGTTGGCCACTTCCAATCATACAAATCAGAACGCTGCGTCGATATCCACTACATTGATGAGCTTGTGGTTGATGAACTCCTTAATGCCGAGGCCAATCAATTCACGGCCATAGCCTGAGTTTTTAATCCCACCAAAAGGTAGGTCTGCCTTGGGCGATAGTGGATGGTTAATCACCACCATACCGGTGCGGATGGCCCGTGCTACACGGGTGCCTCGGGCTTCATCCTTTGTGAATACGCTGCCGCCTAGACCGTAGGGCGAATCATTGGCAATGCGGATGGCGTCAGCCTCATCCTTCGCGCGGTAGATCTGGGTAACAGGTCCAAAAAATTCCCAATGGCGTGCAGGGTTTTTCTGATCCAGATTGGACATAAGCAACGGCTGGAAGAAAGCACCCTGTTCGGGAACTGGCGCCCCAATTACCTCAACTTTGGCACCAAGGTCCATCGCCCGCGTGACCTGATCGCGCAAGTCATCAGCAGCAGCCTGAGATGACAACGGAGCCAGCGTGGTTGTGGGGTCCATCGGGTCACCTGCTTTGAGGGCTGCGACACCTTCTTTGTAAAGAGCAACGAACTGATCATAAATAGCATCAGCTACAATCAGGCGCTTTGCAGAAACACAAACTTGGCCAGCATTCCAGTGGCGACCGATGACCGCCCAACGCGCTGCTTTTTCAACGTCAGCATCATCAAGCACGATGAAAGCATCTGCTCCACCGAGTTCCATGGTGGCCTTCTTCAGTGCCTTGCCAGCAATACCAGCAATAACCGTGCCTGCGCCTTCTGACCCCGTGAGTGCGATACCGCATACGCGAGGGTCATTCAAAATCATGGCTGTGTGCGGGCGTGCTGCATACAGGTTGCGGAACAACCCTTTGGGCAGCCCGGCTTCTGCCATAAGTGTATCAAAGGCAGCAGCGCACTGCGGCAGGTTGGAAGCGTGCTTGAGCAGCACGGCGTTACCAGCGGAAAGCTGCGGCGCAATAATACGCACGACCTGATAGAAGGGGAAGTTCCACGGCTCAATTGCCAGCACGATACCAAGCGGCTCATGCACCAGCATGGCTTTGCCTTCTGCCGGGTCTGCTACAGGCAACAATTCCGGCTTCAGAAGTGCTTCTGCATGTTTTGCATAGTATTCGAAAATTTCAGCAGAAAGAATAATTTCTGCTTTAGATTCTTCAAACAGCTTGCCCATTTCCAGCGTGCCCAAACGGGCATACTTATCAACATCACGACGCAAAATGGCAGCAGCGGCATTCATTACCTTTGCTCGCTCTGCAAAGGATGTATCGCGCCAAGCTTCGAAAGCAGCATGCGCCTCGGCCAATGCGGTCTGAACTTCCGCATCAGTAGCCTCTGGGAAAGTTGCAACAACTTCGTTAGTATAAGGATTGGTTGTGGCGTAAGCCATTTTTAAGTCTCGTTTCTCATTAATTTATTGGTTGCCGGGATAACGGGCTGTTCCCCCTTACCCCGGCGATAGCGACACTTCAGGTCAGGCAGCGGCTTCCAGAATTTTGCGGCTTACATCTAGGGTAACATCACCGTTTTCACCCAGATGCGTCATGCCATGATCTTCAAGCTGACCAACCAGATCGTTGATGCCTTCAGCACCAATCTCATAGGCAGACAGACGAGTTGGTACGCCCAAACCTTCGAAGAATTCCTCAGTTTTACGAATGGCAGCATCAATCCGCTGATCTTCCGTACCATCGGTCAGGTTCCATACCCGCGTTGCATATTGCAGCAACTTGGCGCGCTTTTCGGCACGCCGAACCTTGATTAACGCAGGGAATACGATGGCCAACGTGCGGGCATGATCAATGTGGTATTTTGCCGTAATTTCATGACCAATCATGTGCGTGCTCCAATCATGGGGCACACCCGCGCCGATCAAGCCATTCAGGGCAAGCGTTGCAACCCACATGAGGTTGGAGCGCAGATCATAATCATCTGGTGTCGCGACAATACGCGGCCCGATCTCAACCAGGCTGGACAGCAGCCCTTCTGAGAAGCGATCTTGCGCCATGCCATCGACCGGATAGGTCATGTACTGTTCCATCACATGGACAAAGGAATCCACCACCCCATTAATCACCTGCTTCATGGGCAAACTCATGGTGCGCATGGGGTCCAGCACAGAAAAACGCGGATAGACTAGCGGGTTGGAGAACAACAACTTGTCACCCGTAGACTGGCGAGAAATAACGCTTAGGCAGTTCATTTCTGAACCCGTGGCAGGCAAGGTGACAACCGTGCCCAGCGGAAGCGCTTTTGTTGCGGCTTTACCCTTGCTGACAAGAATATCCCATGGCTCACCTTCATACGGCACAGCAGCCGCGACAAACTTGGTGCCATCCATGACAGAGCCGCCACCAACAGCCAAAAGGAAGTCGAGCTTTTCCTCCCGCACCAGAGCCACGGCCTTCATAAGGGTTTCATATGTAGGGTTGGCTTCAATACCGCCAAACTCACGGAAAGTGCGGTTCCCCAGCGCTGCCCGAACTTCAGCCAGCGTGCCACTACGTTCGGCACTTGCACCACCATAAAGCACAAGCACGCGGGCTTCGGGCGATAGCTGTTCATCAAGCCGAGCTATCATGCCTTTGCCAAACAGGATGCGTGTAGGGTTATAGAATTCAAAGTTCTGCATTGAGACACCTTATTAAGATCGGCCTTTGTAGTAGACCGGTCGTCTATTTATTGCGCAAAGTAAAACGCTGTGCGCTTTCCCTGCTTTCTAGATTTCCAGAAGCCGTTTGGTTGCCTGCCAAGCTTGGTCAAACGGCTGAGAACTGTGTGTAATTTTCACTATCAGGGTCGAACCCAGCCAGAGCTGGTAAAGTGAGGCCGCAAGCATTTCCGGCTCCTGCCGGTTGCCTATTGAGCCTTCTCCCTGCCCCGCCGTGATAAGTGCGCTAAGCCGGTCAATAACACTCCTGGTGCCACCTTCCAGAATGGCCCGCATCCGTTCCGAAAGATCAGAGACTTCCGCTGCAAGTTTAACAATCAGGCATTTATTCCCAATCTGCTTACTAAGATGCGTATCGCGCCAGAACTGACAGTAACGCGCTATTTTTTCGGCTGCATTACCATCTGCATTTTCAAAAAGATCATCCATTTTTACCAAATAATCTTCAATATAAGTTCTAAGAAGCTCTTCCCCAAATACTTCTTTTGATTCGAAGTAATGGTAAAAAGAGCCCTTGGGAACTCCCGCAACATCCAATATTTGCGTCAGACCAACAGCCGAAAAACCACGCTGGCCGATAAGCGGTTTAGCCGCTTTCAGGATGTGCTGCCGAGCAGCGTGATGTTTCTCTGCAATCTTCATAGGAGCTTATATATGGACGAATACATTGCCTGTCCATATAAAAAATAGACCGGTCGTCTATTTTTTATATTCCCTCCTTTCCCATGCCATACGTTAAGCAAAATAATAGGTAGCAAATAGATTATATAAGAATGGGTGCCTGAAACTCATTTTGTGTCCGATTGTTCCGAACCGCCTCAACCCCAGCATTTTTCTACCAGTGCATGTATCTGTGCAGGTTACTGCCCCTTGACGTTCACTGTGCTGCGCTGTGCAATCAGCGCCATAACCCCGAACTCAAATATGGAACATGCCCTACATGCAATATTACGGTGCGCCAGAAACGCAGGCACTTTTACCATTTCCTGCATTGGTGAACATGCTGGCCCGCACAGTGCGCGATTACGCAAATGGTGCCATTACATGCCCGCCTCGTACCGTTGTTCCCACGCAAGATGGCAACGGCACGCTTATGTGCATGTCAACCGTGGCAGAGGATTTGATTGCCACCAAAATACTCACAATTTTTGGTAAAAACCCTGCACTCCATCTTCTCACCATTCAGGGCATGATTACATGCGCCGATGCACATGATGGACGCTTCCTTTTCAATCTGGATGGCCCCACTGTAACAATGCGTCGGACATCAGCCATGAGCATGCTGGGTATTCGCACATTTGCTTCTGATGCTGTAAAACGGGTGTTGATTATTGGCACAGGCACCCAAGCCCTTGCGCATGTAGAGGCACTCTCAGCCCTGTATCCGGGCATTGAGGTTGTCATCCGTGGTCGCACTCCAGAACAGGCGGAGCATTTTTGTAAGCAGTATGCAACGCACCTACTCACACTGCGCCCAGCAGCCCCCAATGAAACTCCGTTTGATGTTGTTATCACCACCACAGGCAGCACAACGCCCATTTATGATGGAAAAGCCGATCCGCACTGCCTTATTATTGGTGTAGGTGCCTATCGCCCCGATATGGCAGAAATTGCGCCACAGATTGTACGCGCCAGCCAGCTTTATGTGGATGACCCGATTGGTGCACCAACAGAAGCCGGAGATATCTTGCAAGCTGGGGTAAACTGGAACAGCGTGCATGCACTGGCGCAAGCACTGGATACACCCGCAGACCCAATGCAGCCTGTATTCTTTAAATCCGTTGGGTGCGCAGTATGGGATCTGGCAGCCTGCCGCGTAGCACGCACCATGCTGTAAGGCGGCCTTCTGCAAACAAGCAATCTCTCCATTGCTCTATTCTGGCTTCATATTCCTGAGCATAGCATCCATTAACGTAACGCACCGTGACCTTTTACGGTTACGAAGTTACGCTTACCCTCACCCTGTTATAAAAGCTGAGGAGAACAGCCGTGACGCTTCTTGAAACTCTTACCCACCGGCATACCACCAAAGCTTATGATAAAACTCGCAAAATTCCGGCAGATATTTTTGCCCAGTTACTGGAAGCACTGCGCTACAGCCCTTCTTCCGTAAACTCTCAACCTTGGCACTTTTTTGTTGCTGATAATGATGAAGGCAAAGCCCGCATTGCCAAAGCCACTAGCGGCCCGTTTGCGTTTAATGCACCACGCGTTATGGATGCCTCGCATGTTATTGTGCTGAGTTCCCGCACCACCATGCCAGCCGAATATCTCCAGACCATCACCGATCAGGAACAAATAGACGGGCGCTATGCAGATGATGCCACCAAAGAGTCCATTACCAAAGGGCGGAATATCTTTGTAGGATTGCACCAAAAGGAAGGCGATCTTACTGCATGGACACAAAAACAGACCTACATTGCGCAAGGCTTTCTTCTGCTTTCAGCCGCACTTCTTGGGGTGGATGCAACACCTATGGAAGGGTTTGATGGCGCCATTTTGGATCAAGAGCTGGGCCTGAAAGAAAAAGGGCTTACCTCGGCTGTTATTGTCTCACTCGGTTATCATTCCGATGCAGATTTCAACGCCAAGCTGCCCAAATCTCGCTTGCCAGAAAAAGCCCTGTTCACACATCTTTAAAAAATCATGGCGGATAGGCCTGCCACATACAGGCCTATCCGCTGCATTTATTTGTGTTCCTGCCTCCCAAGCATACTGCAAACAAAAAATTTCAAGTATTTTCCTGTAGATACATAGAAAATAATTTGTCACAGAGGGAAAAAACATCCCCTCGCCCCTCCGTAGCATGCAACTTCAAGCAGAATTGTGGCGTTACTTATGCACAATTGCATGATCTCAAGAACATGTAAGGGGAAAATATGAAATGTGCACAGAGGAACGAAGATACATTCTGATATGGGTATCTGGTGCTTTTTTAATGGCACTTTCATTACCCATAACCTTAATGGTGATTATTAAGGATGCCATGCTGCGCGCGAACATACCGGTGCATGATCCGCACAGTATAAGCTGGCTGAAGCCTGTATGGGATGCTTTGCCCGATACCCGATCATGGGCTGTTTACAGCACATCTGCCTTGGTGATGCTTACCCTTGTAGGGTTTGTTATTGGGTGCGCGCTTATGGCTGTTGCTTTCCGGCATTTAATTGCCATGCAGCAGAAAACCAAGGAATCCCGTTTTCAGAAAAACATGCAAAAACTCCGAAAGTTTTCCTAATCTCCCTTCATTAGCCGCTTATAACAAGCCGTATGGCAAAGATAACAAAAACCAAAGCCGTTAACCCATCCAGAACACGAATAACAACCGGGTTGGCAAGAAAGCGGCTAAAGAAAAGTGCCGTAAAGGCCAATATAAAATACCAAGCCAGTGTCAAAATTGCCTGCACTACGGTGAGCAAAAGGGCATATGTTACGGCATTAACATCTGGGGGAATAAACTGCGGAAAGGCTGTAAGATCAAACACCCCAACAAGCGGATTTAGAATTGTGGTGAACATTCCACGCTGAAAGCCAGACCAAAACGCCTTGGGGGCCTGATTTTCGGAATCTGTTTCTGTCTCTGGTGTGGAACGCAGAACATTTACCATCAACCGAAAAGCCAGAGAGAGCAAATAACCCGCGCAGGCCCATTCCAACACCAGATACAATGTGTGAGATGCCGCAATAAGTGCACTTAGCCCAAATGCCGTGCCAATACCCCATAAGGTTAGGCCACTGGCAATGCCCAGCACTGCATCAATAGCAGTTGTGCGCCCGACACTAATGCTCAGCCGAATAATAAGGGCTGTTTCTGTGCCCGGTGTTAAAACAAGAACACCCCATGCAGCAGCAAACGCCAGCACAGGAAGGAAAACATGCGGCATAACTATCCGGCTCTCCGGTTAAAGGTTTGGAAGCGTCCTAAAGGAGAAATCGGAAAAGGTGAACAGGCTGCAATAAAAAACAGTACACCCTTGATGCCGCTGCAATACTCACAGCGTTTGATTTTGAATACGCTTTGCGTTTTTAACGTGGTACCGGCTGTAATTGTCCTTGCTCAAACGTAAGCGGAGTTTGGGCTGGCCCGCATAAAGTGCGTGCTGGAAAATTAACGTGCACATCACCTAAAGGGAACTTCAATACAACACGATTGGGGGAAACGCATTGCCCTCCATCATACACATTTCCAGAAACCCAATACATGCTGGCCCGCCACTGTGCATGGGGTTTGAGTATTGTTTGATCCGGCTGTTGGTTAGGGGCAGGTTGTGCTGGCTTACCCGTTGCCAAAACATGGGCCTGTGTATCTTCAAGCCGCACAACCGGCAATGCAGGCACAGCACAGCGCGTAGCACTGTGGTTGCTAAGAACAACCCATGCCCCACTGTGGGACATGCCATCAAACTCACCTTGCCCATTATCAAAATGCACAGATAAATCAGCCGGTTTGCAAGACTTTACAACCCGATACGCCTGCGCTGCATGCACGTCCCCCACAAGCAGGCACATTGTAAGCAAAGAGACCGATATTCCGGCTGATTTTATCATGTAACGCAGCCTTTCGGTTTTTAAGGCAGGGCTTTTAAGAACGCCTTAAAAACCGAAAGGCATGAAGCACCAAAAACCCGATGCCTCATGCCTTATTTTTACATTTTTACAGAACGCGGCCTGCAATGGTTTTCAGCTTTGCCACCAGTTCTGGATCACGCACAGAGGGTGCCGTCATAATAGCATGTTCCAGTGCATGATCGCAGCCTGCGCTACAGCTATGGCGCTTGCCACCCAAAGCGGGAATAGCCGCTTTAATCAGCGCTTTGGCGTTGGCGGAATTGGCCTGCATGGTTTTTACAACGCTATCTACGGTTACGTTGTCGTGCTCCGTATGCCAGCAATCATAATCTGTCACCATAGCCACTGTGGCGTAACAGATTTCGGCTTCACGCGCCAAGCTGGCTTCTGGCATGTTGGTCATACCAATAACGGAGCAACCCCAGCTCCGGTACAATTCGCTTTCTGCGCGCGTTGAAAACTGCGGACCTTCCATAACCAGATAGGTGCCACCACGTACAGCGGTAATGCCCAGCTTGTCTGCTTGCGCCTTCAGCACATCACCCACGCGGTTACACAGCGGGTCTGCCATGGAAATATGCGCAACGCAGCCTGTATCAAAAAAGCTTTTTGTACGCGCAATGGTGCGATCAATAAATTGATCAATCACCACAAAATGCCCCGGTGGCAGTTCTTCTTTTAAAGACCCCACAGCAGAAAGCGAGACAATATCTGTTACGCCAGAAATCTTCATGGCGGCAATATTGGCCCGATAGTTCAGGCGTGAAGGCGGAATGGGGTGCCCACGGCCATGGCGCGGCAGAAACACACAGCGCACACCATCCAGCCGCCCGAAAAGAAGCTGATCAGAAGGCAGGCCCCAAGGCGTTTCTACCGTGCGCCATTCCTTTTCTTCCAACCCGTCAATATCATACAGACCAGACCCGCCTATCAGGCCAATAACGGGTTCCACAGTTTCATTTTCTGACATGCGACCAGAGTCTCCGGTTTAAAATCACAAACAACACGGCAAGGAAGCACAGATACAAACCTGCACCTATGCCAACACGGCGGCGGGTATCCTGATGCGGTGCAGAAACCCACGCAAGAAAAGTGGTAACATCCCGCGCTTCCTGCGTAACGGTTGCGGGGGTGTCATCTGCATATTTTACCGCGCCTTCTCGCAAAGGCGGCGGCATGGCGGTGTAATGGCCAATAGCAAAGGAATTGGCAAACCCTTTACCCAGCACGCGTGCTGCATCGGGCTTATAACCGGTTAACAGTGCAAAAAGCCTGTCTGCCCCACCGGGGTAAACCTGCACAATGCGCGAAAGATCAGGCGGTACCACGCCCCCATTGGCCGCACGCGCAGCCTCCGGCCCGGAATAGGAGGAAAAAAGTGCATCATCTGGCCGGGCATTACGGTGCTTTAGCCGCCCTTCGGCATCCAGCCCATCTGCCACTTGCCATGTTGCGGCAACGGCCCCCACTTCTTCCAGTGTTAAGCCCATATCTGTGAGATCGGAAAAACGCACTTCCGACAAACTATGGCAGGAGCCACATATGCCCGCAAACACAGCGTATCCGCGCTGAACAGATGGCAGATCAAAATGCCCCAACGGCCCTTTGAAAGACCAATCCTGCACAGGCGCGCTAACGGGTTGTGCATGTGCGGGCCGCGCAATGTTTAGCCCCAGCGCTATGGCGCCTAAAAGCAGCATCCCTCCGGCATGGAACCAAAGTGTGGGGCGTATTTTCTGTACTGTCATGCTCCCTTCCCCTCAAAACGGGTGCGTAAGGGCAGAAAAACCAGAAAATACAGATAATAAACCAAACATGCAGCCTGTCCGGCCAAAAGCCACCCACCTTGAGCATGATGCACCCCTGCCGCTGCGGCAGTAATGGCAGCCCCTAGGCACGCCAGCAGTGCCCCGGCATCTGCCAACTGTGCCAAGCCGCTATTTGCTGTGCGCATGCCTTTATCCAGCCACGGCACTGCAAACAACACGGCCACCGCGCCACCAGAAACAAGCAGCCCCCAGAATTTGGAAGGCACAACCTGCAACATTCCGTAAAAGGGCAGGAAATACCATTCGGGTTCAATATCAGCAGGCGTATGCAATGGGTTGGCTGGGCGATAATTGGCTGGCTCTGTTATCAGCCCCGGCCAAAAGCACATCACGGCTACAAAACCTAAGGCCATAACCAATACGGCCAGAATATCCCGCGTGGTAAAATACGGATAAAATGGAAGATATTTCCGGCGTGTTTCGGGTTGCACAGAAGGGCTGGAACTGCCTTTTACATGCACAACAGCAACATGCACCAAAACCAGCCCGATAATAACAAACGCCAGCAGAAAGTGTAGGGTAAGCATACGGTGCAGCGTAGGTGTGCCTGGGCTTTCCCCCCCCAGAAAAACCTGCTCCAACCCGTGCCCCACAAATGGCACAGCCCCTACAGCCTTGGCAGCAACATCTGCCCCCCAGTAAGACATCTGACCCCAAGGCAGCACATAGCCTGCAAAAGCTGTTACCATCACCAACACCAGCAAGCCGCAGCCACTTAACCATACACCGCGCCGTGGGGGCAGATAGGTGCGGTAATACAACCCGCGCAATAAATGCACATACAGGGCCGCCATAAAAAACGAGGCTCCTGTCATATGCATGGCACGCAGCAGCCAGCCAGAGGGCATGCGGCGCTCAATGGTCTCAACTAATCCAAACGCA
This sequence comes from Acetobacter ascendens, assembly GCF_001766235.1. Taxonomy (NCBI): domain Bacteria; kingdom Pseudomonadati; phylum Pseudomonadota; class Alphaproteobacteria; order Acetobacterales; family Acetobacteraceae; genus Acetobacter; species Acetobacter ascendens. Next base: position 419,431 of record NZ_CP015164.1, on the reverse strand, counting down.
AGCGAGGCATCTGGTGTGTAAGCCAATGTAAGGGTTAGCCCCGATAACAGCATAAGCACCAGAACAGCCACCAGCATGGCGCCAATGGTCCACCACCAGTTCAGGTCTGCGGGCAAAGGCAGGCGGCCATAATGCCCTGTATAAGCACGTGCCTGCTGTAAAAAGGAATGTGCTTCCTTTTCTGCCTGCTCCGTATGGCGGGCCGGTGTTGCTGCCATCTTGCCCTTTTCTCCCCTCACGCCACTTATAAGGTGCATGTTTCTGTCCTGTGCAGATCTGCTGTTGGTTTAACGATGTTCGGGTTCATCTTGCAATGATGCGCCGGAAAGCGCACCCCTTGAAAGCCTGTAAGCAGATGGCAGCTTCAGGCAAGGACGATGAGGAAAAGACAGTTCATGACGCCCACCAACACCGCTGATGTTTCTGCCCACCAAGCCCTTAGGGAACCTGCCCGCCAATGGTTTGAAAGCCTGCGTGACAAAATTTGCGCCGCTTTTGAAGCCATTGAGGATGATGCTGTAAAACAGAACAGCCCTATTCTGCCCGGCCATGAAGCCGCAGGCCGTTTTAAGCGCAAAAGCTGGAACCGCTTGAACGAAGATGGCAGCCCCGGCGGCGGCGGTGTGATGAGCGTGATGCATGGCCGTGTTTTTGAAAAAGTGGGCGTAAACGTTTCCACCGTGCAGGGTACTTTTACACCGGAATTTGCCGCCACCATTCCCGGCGCATCAGAAGATCCGCATTTTTTTGCCACAGGTATCAGTCTGGTGGCGCATATGTGCAGCCCGCTTGTACCTGCCGCGCATTTTAACACCCGCATGATTATTACCACCAAAGGCTGGTTTGGCGGCGGTGGGGATATTACTCCCATGTTCCCCGCCAGTGCAGAAGCACAGGATGATGCCGCACGCTTTCATGCCGCCTTTGCGCAGGCCTGCAACGCGCATGACCCGGAATATTATCCGCGCTTCAAGGCATGGTGTGACAAATACTTCTACCTTCCCCATCGCAATGAACCCCGTGGCTTGGGCGGTATTTTTTATGATCGGCTGAACAGTGGTGACGTGCAGGAAGACTTTGCCTTTACAAAAGATGTTGGCTTGGCTTTTTTGAACGCATTTCCCGAAATCATCCGCAGCCGCATGATGGAACCTTGGACACCGGAACAGCGCGATGCCCAGCTTATCCGCCGTGGCCGGTATGTAGAATTCAATCTGCTGCACGACAGAGGCACGTTGTTTGGCCTAAAAACCGGAGGCCATACCGAAGCCATTCTGATGAGCATGCCGCCCGAAGTAAAATGGCCGTAATAAAACACGCGTGATTCTTCCCTCATATGCGCTTAATATGGGGAAGGAACAGAAAGAGGATCTCCCGCGCTTGCCCCACGCTGATCAGCCCCGGCTTTTTGTGATGCCTGAACGGCAGTTTTCGCGCCGTGTGTTCCTCAACACTCTGCTTGGTGGTGCTGCCGCCATTGTGGCGGGTGCGCACACGGCACGCGCGGAGGATTCTCTTGCCACCAATGCAGATGGCGGATCTGCGCTTATTATTGGTGGCACCACTTCTTCAGAATGTGGGCACTGGGCCAGTTTGCTGGCTCCTGCTCTGGAAGAAGAACTTCATCTTAGCCCCCCTTTGCAACTTACCCCCACAACCGGGTGGGATGGTATAACCGGGGCCAATCTGTTTGATACCCAACAACAATCTGCCCCCGACCCTATTGGGCTGATGGTGCCCGGCACGGCCATATTGTCCGCCATGCTGGGTGGGCCGTGCATTCATTTTGATTACCGGCGTTGGGCCCCTGTGTTTCTGGTGGCACAACCTAGCGTAGCTGTGGGGCGCGTAAGCCTGCATCAGTCTTTCCGCGCACGCCTGACCGGGCAGCTTACACGCGTTGCTGTTTCCAAACTGACAGGGCCGGAGCTGACCACCGTTCTGGCAATAGACATGCTGGGCCTGCGCCCGCAGCCCGTGGCCGGACATGCCACGCCAGAAGCCGCAATGTCCACTTTGCAGGCAGGCCAGACCGACGTGATCCAACTGCCGCTAGATGCCAGCTACCCTAGCCGTATCACCACATTACAGGCTGCGGGTTTTGCTCCCCTGTTTGTCAATAACGCGCGGCCGGATATGCAAATCCATCAGCCCAATCTACCGCCCGATCTGCTGGCTGTGCTGCAACAGGAACATAAATATTCCCAACCTGCGTTTCTGCTACCTGCTTGGGGTGCCATTGCCGCAGCATGCAGCTTACGCGCAGGGCTTGTGCTGCCTGCCCTTACACAACCCGATAGCATTGCCCGCTGGCGCCATGCGGCTGAAGTATGCGCAAACCGTCCGGCCATTCAAAAGGCCGCGTTGGCAGAAAACCAGACCATTCTGGCAGGCACGGCAGGCACACCGTTTTATGAAACGCTCATGCCCGAGCCGCATGTGCTGATGGCACTACGCCGCTGGTTTGCCCAAAGCCTGCCCCACTGGCGCGATGCCACGCCTCCGGCCCTGCTCTCAACGCCGCCGACGGAGTAATACGCGAACAGACCCTCTGTTACCTGCATGAGGGTATGTAAGCCCCAGAATACGGCGGCGGATTTCTGGCCTTTCCAGCCAATGGGGCAGTTCACGCCGCAAAATACCGCCTTCCTGCCCTGTGCCTAGGCCGGTAATAATTTCCACACAACGCAGGCCCCGATGGGTGGCGACATCCATAAACTCCATCAACCGATGGAAGGCTTCCTGCGCCACCATACCATGCAGGTCTAAGCGTCGCTCTACCTTAAAGCTACCTTGGGTAAAGCGCCGCCAACTGTAATCATCCACACCGGGCTGGCGTTTGCCTATGGTTTCTACCGGGCGCGGCCCCTGCTGCACGCGCAAGCCCGCAACAGGGGCGCGTGGGGCCGTAAAGCCGTAATTGGCCGCTGCCATACTGCTTTCACCGCCTGATGAAGACGCCATAAGCCCACTGGCCTGAGACTTTTTGCCCACCTTGGCCTGTGCGCGTGGAATAGCCTGTGACTCTGGCTCATTCTGCGCAGCGGGTGGCACAAGTTCGGCCACATGCAGGGGGGCAACATCCCGCACAACCAGCGCCCATAGCGCCTTTTCCCCCTCCTGCAAGTGCCGCCGACGCCTGTTCACATCACCCTCTACGTTTCATGCCCTAAAACCAAAAATGGCCCGTCAGGCTTGGTTATCACCTGCCTGCGGGCCATCTTTCAAGAAAAGAAAAAAACAGCCCCCATTTGGAAGGCTGCTTTTTTTACACCAAATTTACTATTTGGCGGCCGGGTTACTGTTGGTTAGCAGCTTGCCTTCGTAACGCCCTGTCAGCGTTTTCAGGAAAGCTACAATGTCCGCCACATCCTGATCAGAGATGTTCTGATCCGGGGTTTGGTAACGGGCCATTTTGCGCACAGCCTCATCCAGCGTTTTTACGCTGCCATCATGGAAGTATGGGCCTGTCAGCTCAACATTGCGCAGGTTAGGCACAACAAAGCGGTTCATGTCACTCGCTTCATGCGTCACCGCGTAACGGCCTTGATCTGCGTCTGTCAGCTTGCCACCACGGTCTTTAAAGTAATCCCCTTCAAGACCCATGATTTCCATACCACGGCCACCTGCGCCAATGCCGGTATGACAACCAGAGCAACCAATGGCCTTAAAGCGTTCATACCCACGTTTGGCCTGCTCACTAATGGCATCTGGCTTGCCTTTGAGGTATTCATCAAAAGCACCATTTGGCGTGATCAACGTTTTTTCAAACTCTCCAATAGCCGTGGTGATGGTTTTTTCATCCACCTGAGCATCTGGGCCAAATGCAGCCTGAAACAGCGGTGCGTATTCCGGGTTGGCATTCAGCTTGTTAGCCACTTCCTCCCAGTTATGAGAACCCATTTCCACCGGATTCATCACAGGGCCAGCGGCCTGATCTGCCAGCGTGGTGGCACGGGCGTTCCAGAACTGCGCCATCTTGAAGTAGGCATCATACACTGTAGGCGTGTTGATGGGGCCTTTCTGCCCACCAATGCCGGTGGCCGTAACCAGATTATCCACTCCGCCGGTATCCAGCCCGTGGCAGCTTGCACAGTTGAGCGTATTATCGCCCGACAGGCTCTTATCAAAGAACAGCTTGCGCCCCAGCGTCCATTTGGCCGGATCAGCTTCCATGCTTTCTGGCACAGGGCGAATAGGCTCTGCTGCAAACTGCGCTGCCGCACCTGTGTTGTTGTAGTTTTTGCGGCGCGTATCCTGCACCCACTTCAACACAGCTTCACGCTCTGCGTTAGACAGATGGGCGTGCCAGTGCATCATCAGATACAGGTTTGGCGGCATACGGTTTTGCGTAATCACTTCCTCAATGCGGGAAAGCTGTTCTTCCGTAGGGGCCGTGCCCTGTTCAAACGCATCCAGCACCGGTTCTACACGGAAATGACGCAGCCCGTTGGCGCGGTCTTTTTCCATAAGCGTTTTGGCAACCGGCACGCGGAAGTAAAACGGCAGATCACGCTGTTCGGCATGACAGTAATCACACCGTGCCTCACGCAAGGCATTAAAGGCCGCCAATGCCACAGGATCTTTCAGCGTGGGGGAAGATGCTGGTAATTCTGGTGCTGTAATATGGTCAAAATGCTGCAGATAAGCGACTGTTCCACCATAAGCCAGCAGAGCTGCACCCACTGCTGACACAACTAATCGTTTCAAAACCCGGTCTCCTAATTTCTACGCCTTGATTGAATAGCTTTTATGCGCTGTTACCTGCATTGTGTTTGATACATATCAATATGTCCAAACGATTGTTTTTATTTTAATAATTGAATTTTTCGATGATCAGGCGTTCAGGACGCCAGATCATCTTTCAAACGGGCACGAGCAATGGCCACGTATTCGGGGTCCAGCTCCATGCCTAGCCCGTAACAGCCAAGCCTTTGGGCAGCTAACAGCGTGGTGCCTGTACCCATAAATGGATCAAGCACGCGCGCCCCTTCACGCCCATGCAGCAGAATGCACTGTTCAGGCAGCGCTACAGGAAATGTGCCGGGATGATCAAACTTTTCCGCCCGGCCCCGCACGGTTTCATACGGAATAAACCATGTATCACCCCGACAGCGCCTATCCTGCCGATGGCCACGGCGGGCGATGTTGGATTTATCCTTATACGGCACCCCGGCGCGTAGCCGATCAAGCCGCACATCTCCATGCAGTGTGAAGTGAAAAACATGCTCATGCCCGCGGTGCAGAAAGCGCTGGCTGTTCATGGGTTTGAAGTGCCCGAAGCTATCTTCCCCCACAGAAATGGATTTCACCCACGAGATATGATTTTGCAGCACAAACAAATCACGCAGCCGCACCGCCAGCTCAAACGGCAACCAAGGCTGTGCGGATGAGCCGGAAATATTTAGGAAGAATGAGCCATCATCCTTAAGGATACGCTGTAATTGCTGCGCAACCTCTAACATCCAATCCAGATAATCCTCTTCCTCCCGCCTGTCTGGATAACTGCGGTAGGAGAGACCGATATTATAGGGGGGAGACGTAACAACCACATCCACCGATTCCGCCGGCACGCGCTTGAGCGCACGCAGGCAATCACCCATCACTATTTCCTGTTGCCCAATTTTATAACGGCGGGCACGTGGTGGTTTGGTGTGGGTGGTGTTGGCGCGGGATGTCCCGTTACCTTTGGCAGCTTTCACGCACTACGCGCCGCCGCAAGGCGCCATGTGCTGCCGTTAACATCCAGCAGACGCTCAAAAGTCCACAAATCGGAAAACTCGGTTACGGCATCCGTGCCTGTTACTGGCTGGCCTTCCTTGTTCAGCACAAGGCTGATCTGGTCAGAAACAATCCGCACATCAATAGCTGCTGCCGTACCGGCTTCCATGGATGCAATACGCACATCCTCAATGGCCAAAGACCGAATGGCCTTTACATCTGTGCGCTGTATTTCTTCTGCATTGGTGCGGGCTGTAATGCCTGCTTCAAATGCAGAGAGCACAGCAGGTGTCAGATACGTTTTCAGCACATCCACATTGCCTTGCGCATAGGCACCAACCACCTGTGCAAACGCAATTTGCGCACCGTTCAGAAACTGCTGGGGCGTAAAGGAAGGATCTTTCTGCCGAATATCTGCCAGTAATATGCCCACACGTGTGCCCGGCGCAGGAATATCAAATTCCGCCGCAGCTTCGGCCTGCTCTGGCTTGCCTTCCACAACTCTGGGCGCTGCATCCGGCCGAACCTGAAGCTGCACCTGTACCGGCTGAATACCCACGCGCTTGCCCAGCACGCTACGCAACCGCAGCACCAGAAATGCCGCAACCAGAGCCAGAAGCACCAGATCGACCGGGAAATGGCCGAGAGAAAAATCCATCTGTCTTACGTCCACCAAAAACCTTGCGCCTGTTCTGCCACAGCATATGAAACAGAACAGGAGAATCGCGTGTTACTTATCACATAGTCACGCGCATGGGGGGATACAATCACCTACCCTCTTGCTAAAGGGGCATTATGCTTCCTACCTTGCGGGTATCATGATCATCCTGCGACACTGCGAAAGCGAATTCAACCGCCATTACAACCTTCATGGGGGAGACCCCGGGTTGGAAGACCCGCATCTTTCTGCTGAGGGCAAGGCCCACGCGCAGGAACTGGCCCTGAAACTGGCCGATAGGGGAATCCGGCGCATACTGGTTTCTCCGTTCACACGTGCGCTGCAAACCGCCACACCTTTGGCGCAACGCTTGGGCATTACCCCACAAATTATGCCGCTTGTGCGTGAACGCGGCATGTATTCATGCGATAAAGGTACACCTGCCTCTGTTTTGGCATCCGCATGGCCGCATCTGGATTTTGCCCACATAGATGAGCACTGGTGGTCTCCGTTGCCGGAAAGCAGTGCAGTCTGGAAAACCGGGCACAACAGTTCCGCCAGATCATGGTGCAGGATGCCAAAGCATCCGAAACACTTGTGGTCTCTCACTGGTGGTTTTTGCTGAGCCTGACAGGAGAGAGTTTTGAAAATGGAGACTGGCAGCATTTTTCACCCTGAGCACGCATAAAAAGGCGCACACACAGCCCAGATACCCTGCCAAACGTGCCGCTTGCGGTTGGCGGATGCCTGCGGGCATGCTACCACGAAGGGTATCCAAAGTTGAAGCTGACGAAAGCAGAACCGATGTCTGAAACAGAACAGAGTGCCCCACCCGCACTGCCGCTTGCCGTTAATTTGCAGTACACCCGCGATCTGTCGTTTGAAGTGCCGGTTGGTGCAGAAATTTTTGCCACCCTGCGCAGCCAGCCCCAGATTGGCGTGAACATTGATGTGCAGGCCAACCGCCTGCAGGATGACCAGATGGTTTACGAGGTTGTTCTGTCCATTAAGGCAGAAGCCAAGGAAGCCCCGGAAAAGGAAGGTGGCCCCGCTGGCCGCACTGTGTTCCTGACCGAGCTGGTTTACGCTGCTGTGGTAACCCTGACGAACCCGCCGCAGGAACTGATTGAACCGATCCTGCTGGTTGAAGTGCCGCGCCTGATCTTCCCCTACGCACGTAACATCATCAGCGATGTAACGCGTGACGGCGGCTTCCCGCCCATCGTGCTGCAGCCGATCGACTTTGTGGCTCTGTGGCAGGCTCGCCGCGCAGAATTCCCCGAAGCAGCAGGCCACGCATAATCGCGTTGTCCTTGTTGTAAGGGCTACAAAAGGCCTTCGCACTTACGGGTGCGGAGGTTTTTTTATGCGTGGTATGGCCCCAGAGCCTCCATAACCGCTGCGGCGGATACATGCTTTGCAACGCGTATGTTCTGCCAACCAGCAGCACGCAACACTTGAGCAACACGGCCAGATATTACCACGGCACTTGCCTGCGCAGCTAACAGCTTCTGTTCTGCCTCAGGTAAAGCCGCAAACCAACCGGCTGCACTTTCTGCCGAAAAAAACAGAACCACCGCCACCTTGGCGGCCTGAATGGCGGTGCATGTTTGCGCGTTTATTTGCTGGATCGGTTTAGCCGCATAAACAACCCGGCGCACAACCTTAAACCCCGCCTGCCTACACCAAGCCGCAAGTTCTACCCCCTGCCCGGCCCCAGAGCATAGCAATAGGCTGCCTCGTTCTGGCTGTTGGTGAATTTGTAAAAGCGAGACAAGCGCACGGGCATCACCATCCGCGCTTTTAACGTGCGTAAATCCGGCATCCCGCGCCCGTTGGGCTGTGCGATCCCCTACCGCGTAAACCGGTATATCCAGCGCTTTGGCCGGCTGTGCCGCTGCAACCACAGCAGAAACAGCCTGCCCACTGGTAAGCAATATAGCTGCGGGTAATTTTTGCGGCAGATGCAACGTATGCCGCTGCACAACCAATGCGGGTGAGGCCAATGGCAGCCAGCCTGCATCTGCAACGGCTGCCATTGTTTCACTCAGCCCCGGTTCCGGGCGCGTGACAATCACGCTGCGCGGATGCATGGCCTTACCTCAGTTTTCCTCAAAAATATCAGACGGGCTGTCTTTACGCAGGCTTTCACCTAGTTCCTTACCTAGTCTTGCAGCATCTTCCGGCATACCTGTGATGCTACGCTTTAATAGGAAGGACCCATCTTCACGCGCAACAAGGCCCGTAAGATGCAGCTTGGGATCTTTCCCAGCCTCGGCAGGAAGAAGCTGCGCATAACCACCAATAGGTGTACGGCAAGACCCATCCAGCTCCGCCAACAGGGAACGTTCCGCCGTGGCGACGGCACGGGCTTCGTAATCTTCAATCGCAGACAGCAGTTCGCGCAGTTCAATATCATCTTCGCGCACGGTTACGCCCACAATGCCCTGCCCTGCGGCTGGCACCATAACTGTGGGGTCCAGCACAATGCTGGCACGTTCTGCCATACCAAGGCGCTTAAGCCCGGCAAGAGCCAACAGCGTAGCCTGACACTGATGGGCAGCGAGTTTATCGAGTCGGGTCTGCACATTGCCGCGTAGCAGGCCAAATTGCAGATCTGGCCGCACATGCAGCATCTGCGCCTGCCGGCGTACGGATGCGCAGCCTACAAGCGCACCCTCTGGCAGGGCGGAATACGGATCATCCGGATCGGACTGCGCAAGGCCGGGGCTAAGGATCAGGGCATCACGCGCATCTTCCCGCTTAAGCGTGCAGGCCAGCACAAGGCCGGGGGGCAACGTGGTTTCCAGATCCTTGAGGCTGTGCACGGCAAAATCAATCCGCCCATCGGCTAGGGCTTCATGAATTTCCTTTGCAAACAGGCCTTTACCACCAATTTCGGCCAAACGCCGATTTTGCACCTGATCACCCGTAGTGTTAATCTGGTGTTCCTGAAACGCACCCATATCCCGCAAGACGGGGCAGAAGCGTGTCAGTGTGGTAAGGAAGGCGCGCGTTTGCACCAGCGCGAGGGGCGAACCCCGCGTGCCAACACGCAAAGGCAGGGTGCGGCGCCCAGAATGGCCACTTGCCTTTTTCTGGCGGGCCGCCGCTTCCGCCGCAAGTTCCTGCAACGCAGGAGAAGGGGCGGATGAGGAAGGGTAGGCTGAATCCATAAGAGTGTCTATTACCGGGAGTAGAGAAAGGACAAGAAGTGATGATGCCCGGCTGGTCTGAAAAACTTGCGCGACCGAAAAAACATTCCGCCCCCGTCCATCTATTGCGTTGCCGTAAGGATGCGCCGTTTTGCATGATGCGTCCATGAACGAAACCGCACAAAACCGCAGGCCAGATGGCCCAATACTGGCCATTGAATCTTCTTGCGATGAAACCGCATGCGCCATTCTGGCCCCCGATGGCACGGTGCTGGCACAGCGTGTTATTTCTCAGGACGGGCATGCAGATTTTGGCGGCGTGGTGCCAGAAATTGCCGCCCGCGCCCATTTGGCCCTACTGCCGAATCTGGTTAAGGCCACTTTGCAAGATGCCAACATCGCTCCGGCGACTCTGTCTTTCATTGCTGCCAGCACCGGGCCGGGCCTTATTGGCGGGCTGATTGTAGGCAGTGGTTTTGCCAAGGGGCTGGCTTTGGCGCTGGGCATTCCATTTGTGGCGGTCAACCATGTAGAAGCCCATGCTCTCACGGCCCGTCTACCCGGTATTGTGCCAGATGGCGCGCCCTTCCCCTACCTGCTGCTGCTGGTTTCTGGCGGCCATTGCCAGTGCATTGCTGTGGAAGGCGTAGGCCATTACCGTAAACTGGGTGGCACGATTGATGATGCCGCCGGTGAAGCGTTTGATAAGGTTGCCAAAATGCTGGGTCTGGGTTGGCCCGGCGGCCCGGAGCTGGAAAAACTGGCGCGTAAGGGCAACCCCAAGGCCATTTCCCTTCCCCGTCCGCTCTGGCGGCGTGAAGGCTGCGATTTTTCTTTTTCTGGCCTGAAAACCGCCATCTCCCAAAAGCTTGCACCTTTTGGCAAGGAACCTCTGCCCCGCCAGTTTGCAGCAGATCTAGCTGCCTCTTTTCAACAGGCCGTGGCCGATGTGGTGACCAACCGCATTGAACACGCGCTGGATATGATGCCTGAAGCCAAACTTCTGGTAGCCGCTGGTGGCGTGGCCGCAAATACAGTTTTGCGTGCCGCTTTGGAAAAAACAGCCGCACAACGCGGCCTGCGCTTTGCTGCGCCTCCTTTGCGCCTGTGCACGGATAACGCAGTTATGGTGGGGTGGGCAGCCTTGGAAACATGGCAGGAAGCCGCAAAGCGTAATCTGCCCCCCATAAACGATAACGCCCTACGCCCTCGCCCGCGCTGGCCACTGGAAGATATGGCCAGCCGTTTTGAAGCAGAAACACCCTCAGCATGAACTATCGCCACGCCTACCACGCCGGCAACTTTGCCGACTGCATGAAGCACACCCTACTTGTCACCCTGCTGCAAAGTTTTTTGCGCAAACCCGCGCCTTTTATGGTGCTGGACACGCACGCCGGTATCGGCCGGTATGATCTGCACAGCCCTGAAGCCGAAAAAACGCAGGAATGGCAAGATGGCATTGGCAAACTGTGGGCTGAAGGAGCCTCCAGCCCGCTGGCGGATTGGCTGGAACAAGTCAAAAAAACGGGCGGCCCGGAGTTTTACCCCGGTTCTCCACTCATTATTGCGCAGATGCTGCGGGCGCAGGATTCGTTAATCTGCTGTGAAAAACACCCGGAAGATAAACGCAGCCTCTACCGGCTATTTACCAACACTCCCAATGTAACGGTGCATGAGCGAGATGCTTATGAGGCCCTGCGCGCGCTGCTACCCCCCAAAACCGCCAAGCGCGGGCTTATCCTGATTGACCCACCATTTGAAGAACCGGGGGAATTCGACCGTCTTGCCCAAGCTGTGCAAACCATTCAGGCCCGCTTTGCCAATGCGATTATTGCCATTTGGTACCCCATCAAGCACCGCACACCGGTTCGGATTTTTCATGAAACATTAATGGGCACCGGTATCCGCAATATCTGCGTGGCAGAACTGCTTATGCGCCCACCATACAATCCAGAGCAGCTTAACGGCGCGGGCTTACTTGTTATCCGTCCGCCTTTTGGTTTTGCAGAAAAAGCAAACACACAGCTTGAACGGCTACAACACGTGCTGGGCGCGCATGAAAGCTGCGTCACCCAGCTTGTAGAGGAATAACGCCCTTACCTGCGTTATGCGTGTAATTTTATGGCAAGCAGGTGCCGCCACATATCCGTGGCAAAGCCCTGCACGCCTGCAGCCAAAATCTGCACGCCAATGCACAGCAGCACCAGCGCTGCCATACGGCTGACAATGCGCGTGCCGGTAACACCCAGCATAGATACCAGCTTATCTGCGCCAGAATAAGCCGCCCATACAATAGCCACTACGCACACACCTGCCAGCGTGGTGCCAATGGTGTAAGCCCAGAAAGGCTCATCTGCCGGGCAGCCAGAACCAAGGGCAATGGCCACGGCAATTGTGCCCGGCCCCACTGTAAATGGCATGGCAAGCGGGAAAAACGCAGCATCTGCCCAGTTAGGGGCCATAACCGTACGGCCACCCTGTAGAGCCTGTTTTTCCTTTTGTGCTTCAACCGTTTCTGGGCTTTGCAGCAGATCCCACGCACGCACAGCCACAACCAGCCCACCCGCAACACGTAGCGCATTTACGGTAATACCGAAAAACGCCAGCACCATACTGCCCAGCCAAAGCGAGGCCATGATGAGGCAGAGGGAATAAAAAGACACCAGCCGCGCCAATGCCATAATTTCAGTTTGCGAGCGGCCTGCTGTTGCCTGCGCAAAAATAAGCGCAGCCCCAAACGGGTTTACGATGGAAAATAGCGCAGGAAACGCCAGCAGAAACGAGGAAATTGAAGATGTAAATGCTGTTGCCGTTAACAGCATTGCGGGAAAATGAGCTGACATAACCCCTCACCGTTCTGTCCGAGGCATCCGCCCTCTACCCGAGGAAACACCGTTTAATCACGAAAAATCTGATGGCACCAAATTGCCCACACCACCCTTGTACGTTTTAACAAAGCGTGATGCCTGCGCAATATCGTCCGCTGGATAGCAGAAATGAAATCCACTGCCATCATTAAGTGCCCATACACTCAGCCCGATATCATCGTAAATACGCAGGAAGTCATCCCCCACATGCCAAAACACAGGTTTTAGCCCTTCCTGCAAGGCAAGATCACGCATTTTCCAGATAGCAGAAATACTATCCGCTTCCTCCCCTGCTGGGTCTCCAAATGCCACCAGATAAGCATCGCGCCGATGCAGTGGCAACATGGCCTCACCGGCTTCACCTGTCACATAGCCATAGGGCTGAAATGCCTGAATATCCGGCAGGGCGTGATTCAGATTTTTGTAATGAGTGTAAGCATCTTCATCCCACTTCCGCACGGCAATACGCCCCGGCCACATCAGCCGCGCCACAACAAACAGCGCCAAGCCCACAGAAAGCGCAATTGTCCACCGCACCGAGCCACGGGCATGTGTGGCCAGCATCATCTGCCACCAACTGCCAGATGTATCATGGCGTGTGGCCAGCGCGATCACACAGCCAAACAGAAGCAGTAGAGAAAGCAAGGTGCCCGTGGAAAGAGGTTCGCTCAAAAGCCGTGCATGCCGGTAGTAGCAGGAGCGGAACGGCGCAATAAACAGCGCAGAAAGACCCAGCATAACCGGCACAAAAAATGTATTGCCCCGCAAAAATGTCAGCACGGTTGCGGTAAGCAGCAAATAAAGCGCCCCCCGCCATGCCAACGTAACCCGCTGGGAAAGCCCAATAGCCAAGCTGATAAGCACCACCCCCATGAGGGAAAGCACATAGTTGCCGCCCACACGGGCCATTGTCAGCAGGCTTTCTGGCACCATGGCAAATTTGGGCACGGGGTCCAGCATTACCAAACAGATCAGCATAACCCCGCACAGTGAAACCGTGCCTGTTGCCACGGCAACAGAAAAAGCGGCTTCACTTTCCCGCACCACTTGGCTGGGCCTGCGCTGCGCAGGTGCAGGGGCTGCGGCAGCATCCGGGTTATTTTGTATCTTGCGGTTTTTCTTTTCTGCCAGAGCGGCATCACCACGCAAAAACAGCTCGTGCCCGGCAAACATGATCCCCGCCAGAAACAGCGGAATGATGTAATAGAAAAGCCGAAAAATCAGCACCATGCCCAAAATCTGCGGCGCTGGCATATAGGGGCCTAAAGCCAACAGCATGGCGCCATCAAACACACCAAGGCCACCCGGCACACTGGCCACCAGCCCGGCAGTATAAGACGCAATGTAAATGGCCAGAAAAGAGCCAAAATCCACCCCGGCACTGGGGGGAAGCAGCACAAAAGCAATGCTGGCCGTGGCCGCAACTTCTGCCGTGGCCACCAGTGTTTGCATAATGGCCATACGGGGGGATGGCAGTTCCACCACCCATTTACGGAAGCGGAATTCCCGCACCTTAAACGCCAGCCCGATATAAGCGGCCACACCGCACCACATCAACGCGCCAATAACCGCCAGCACAGATGCGGGCACGCGGTGGCCAATGCCCGGCAACACCGTGGGTTCCCAGATCAGCACGGCACCTATCAGCACTGCAGCACCCAACAGATAGGTGGCGGAGCAGAAGGCTATAATCTGGGCTATGGCAAAGGAATTAACACCCCAGTTGCGATAAAGCCGATACCGCACTGCTGCGCCAGATACAGCAGAAAATCCCAAATTATGTGAAAGCACGTAGGAACAGAACGCCGCAAAAGCCGCCCGCCGGAACGGCAGCTTACTATACCCCACCTGAATGACGGCAAGCCGATCATAAAAGGACAGAATAAAGTAAGAGAGCAGCGTGCAGCCTACCGCCATCCACATCTGCCGGGCCGGAATGGCCTCCATGGCGTGGCGAATGTCTGAAATGCGCAGATGCCGCAGCTCGTGCTGCACCACCACAATGGCGGCCACCATAAGCAGCAAGCCAAGAATGTGCGGCAAATGCTTGAGCCACTTTTTCCATCCCCCTCCGCCCGGAAGCGAAGAAGGGGGAGCTGGTGGGGGTGAGGTCTGCGTCATGTAACTTGCGGTGCTATATTTTAAACCTGCGTCTCACGCAGGAGGGCTGTATCTATCAAGGCCACAGTTTCTGCCACGCCATACAGCGCAACAAAGCCACCAAAGCGCGGCCCTTCCTTCTGGCCCAGCAAAACTTCATACAAACAGGTAAACCAGCTACGCAGCGGTTCAAACGCGTGGCGCTTGCCTACTTCGAACACCAGATTCTGCAAGGTGGCAGCATCTGCGGCTTCACCTTCATAGCCACGCAGGCATTCTGCCAGGTCACTCAGGGCAGCGCGTTCCTGTTCGGTTGGCGCACGGAAGGTTTTGGCCGGGCGCACGAAATCTGCGTAATACGCTACAGCATGTTTAACCAAACCCGCCAGCATAGGGTGTGTTTCGGGCGAAACGGCAGCATCGTACCGACGGATAAAGCCCCATAGCACTTCTGGCGTTTCTGCATTGGCAACGCTGGCAAGGTTCAGCAGCATGCTAAACGGTACCGGGCTGCCTGCATCTGCTGGGATTTGGCCCTTATGGATAAACCATGCCGGATTGGCGCGCAGGTCATTCCCCTTAGGGTTTTCGGCCTGCAACACCTTAGCCTTATCAACATGCGTCAGATATTCATCCGCTGTTTTGGGAATAACATCAAAATACAACCGCTTGGCGCGCTGCGGCTGATTAAACATGAACTGCCCAAGGCTTTCCGGCGGGGCATAACGCAGCCATTCTTCAACAGAAAGCCCGTTGCCCTTGGATTTGGAAATCTTCTGGCCTTTTTCATCCAGAAATAGCTCATACGTCAGCCCTGCTGGCGGTGTGCCACCCAGAATCTTACAAATACGGCCAGAAAGCCGCACGCTGTCTATCAGATCCTTGCCAGACATTTCATAATCAACGCCCAGCGCATACCAACGCATGGCCCAATCGGCCTTCCACTGCATTTTAGCATGGCCACCGGTTACGGGTGTTTCAAACACCTCACCGTTAGAAGGATCTGTCCAACGCACAGTGCCTGCTGCGGCATCTATGGCGTCCATCTTCACCTGCATTACCTCACCCGTACGGGGATGAAGCGGCAGAACGGGGGAATAAGTGGCGCGGCGGTCTGCCCCCAAAGTGGACAGAATAACCTTTAGAATCTCATCATGCACTTCCAGCACGCGGCGGAGTGCGGCATCAAACCGGCCAGAAGTGTAATACTGGGTGGAAGACGCAAATTCGTATTCAAAGCCGAAGCTGTCCAGAAACGCGCACAGGCGGGCGTTGTTATGTGCTGCAAACGATTCGTGCGTGCCGAACGGATCTGGCACGCGAGAAAGTGGCTGACCGATATATTTTTCCAGCATATCTCGCTGGGGCACGTTATCGGGCACCTTGCGCAGAGCATCCATATCATCGGAAAAAGCCAACAGGCGCGAGGGGCGGCCTGTGAGGGCTGTATAGGCCTGCCGCACCCAGGATGTGCGGGCAACCTCACCAAACGTGCCGATATGCGGCAGACCGGAAGGGCCATAGCCCGTTTCCAGCAGCGCTGGGCGTGCATCGTCCTCACCGTTGGTGGTGCTCCGCACACCAACATGATCGGCTAGTTTACGCGCCTCCTCAAAAGGCCAGGCACGCGGAAGATCGGAAACGGGAACAGATCGGCTTTCTGACATGGCAGGAAGCTATGAACTGGACACGCTGCGGTCAATCCAAAAACGCGCAGCACAGGATGGATAGAGGCAAATTTTACCATATCATTGACGTTAACAGCCCTGCGTTTCATGCTTTGCACCTAAATCAAGAAGACTTCAACAAAGGATAGGCCCAACCCATGCGCCGCACCTCCGCCCTTATTCTTATTGGCAACGAAATCCTTTCCGGCCGCACAAAAGATGAAAACATTCAGTTTCTAGCCCTCCGGCTGGGAGAACTGGGGATTCCTCTGCGTGAAATCCGTGTGATTCCGGACATTCGGGAAACCATCATCAACACCGTGACAGAAATGCGCGCGAAATATGATGAGGTCTTTACCACCGGCGGCATTGGCCCCACGCATGATGACATCACGGCCCCTTGTGTTGCCGAAGCTTTTGGTGTGCCGTGGGAGTTCCACCCCCCCACCTTTAAGCTGCTGGAAACCTATTTTGGGCCGGAAGAGTTTAACGCCGCCCGCCAGCGTATGGCCAAGCTGCCACAGGGCGCCACCCCCATTGTAAACCCGGTTTCACTGGCCCCTGGCTTTAGCATTGGCAATGTGCACGTTATGGCGGGCGTGCCCCGCATTATGCGCGGTATGTTTGATAGCCTTGCCCCTAGCCTGCAAAAAGGTGCGCCAGTTTTTTCTCGCACATGGCACACCACATCACTTTTTGAAGGCACGTTGGCCGATGGGTTAGAGGATATTCAGAATCGCTTTCCAGATCTGGATATCGGCTCCTACCCCTTCCACCGCGAAGATGGCCGCCGCGGTGTAGCCCTTGTTGCCAAAGGGCAAAACCGAGCCGAAGTGGAAGAAGCAGCCAGTGCTATCCATGATCTTATCAAAACAAAAGGCGGCATCCCCATAGAAGGAGAGCCGCCTGTCTGACACTTTAACTTACCCTCCCGCCAGTTTTGCACTAGCGGGAGGGTACAATGCGTGTGTTAGCTTAGGGCTTCGCGCCCCATTGCCAGAAACTTTTCACGCCGCAATTCTTTCAAGCGTGCGGGAGCAATTGGCAAAAGCGTTTTGAGTTCTTCTGTCAGCGCGGTGCGGACAGATTCCATTGCCACGGTTGGCTCACGCTGCGCACCACCTACGGGTTCTGGAATAATCCGGTCAATCAGCCCCAGTTTCTGCAAATCCTGCGCCGTTAAGCGCAGCGTTTCTGCCGCTGTGCTGGCCTGCTTGGGATCACGCCACAAAATAGAGGCACAAGCTTCAGGCGAGATAACGGAGTAGATGGCGTTTTCCAACATCATCACTCGGTCACCAGCTCCCAATGCCACAGCACCGCCAGAGCCACCTTCACCAATCACAGTAGCAACAAGTGGCACGGGCACTTCAAAGCAGGTGGCAATAGAACGGGCAATGGCTTCGGCCTGCCCGCGTTGCTCGGCATCAATACCGGGCCATGCGCCTGCGGTATCAATAAATGTCAGAATCGGCATATTAAAGTGCCCGGCCATTCTCATCAGCCGTTGCGCCTTGCGGTAGCCTTCTGGCCGCGCCATGCCAAAATTATGCTGGAGCCGGGTTTCTAGGTCTGAACCGCGTTCAGTCCCGATCACCATAACCGGTGTGCCGTCAAAACGGCCCATGCCACCAATAACAGCTTTATCATCTGCAAACAGACGATCCCCCGCCAGCGGCGTAAAGTCTGTTATCAGCGCATTCACATAGTCCTGCGTATGCGGACGCTGCGCATGGCGGGCCACCTGCACCTTCTGCCACGGCGTAAGCTTGGCATAGATGGCACGCAGGTGCTTTTCCGCCTTTTCAGAAAGACGGGCCGTTTCTTCTTCTATGTTGACCCCGTTGGGGTCAGTCATTTGCCGCAGTTCGTCGATCTTGTTTTCAAGTTCGGCGACGGGCTTTTCGAAATCCAGGAACTGACGCATGCAGAAGCCGATAGCACAATGACGTGTAAAACCAAGTCACTTCATGCAACCAAACATATCTGAATGTCGATTTTTCATTTGGTGTGGGCAGAATCCGCCGCCAAAGGATGATGCGCCTGCACGGCCTTTTGCAGGCGTTCTGTTTGCACATGGGTGTAAATTTGGGTGGTGGCGATATCTGCATGCCCCAACAACATCTGCAAAGCCCGCAAATCCGCCCCATGCGCCAGCAAATGCGTAGCAAAGGAATGGCGCAGCACGTGGGGGGAAAGACGCGCCGGATCAATTTCCGCCCGTATGGCCACAGTGTGCAGAATCCGGTCAAACGCCTGCCGTGTCATGGGTTTTGCTGGGTCGCGGCCGGGAAAAAGGAATGGGCTTTCCAAATGCGCGTCCACTTCCAGCAAAGCCTGCGCGGCTTCTCGCGCACTGCCTGAAAGCGGCACTAAGCGTTCCCGCCCGCCTTTACCGCGCACCATGATCATGCGTTGGTCACCGGCTATGGCTTTACGTGGCAGAGCCAATAATTCGGAAATACGCAGGCCAGAGGCATACAGCAGCTCTAGCGCTGCCTTGGCCAAAATTCCGCGTCGTTTTTTAGCCAAGGATGCCCCAGCGGGTTCCGCACAGGCATTCAGCAGTGCAAGCACTTCCGATTCGGATAAAAAACGGGGCAAAGGTGTGCGGGGTTTGGGGCTATCCAGATGTGCTGCGGGGTTATCTGCGCGCATCCCTTCACGCAGCAAGAATAGGTAAAACTGTCGGATACAGGACAAGCGCCGCGCTACCGTGCGCCGTGCCTGCCCGCTGCCAACCAATGCAGCCATCCAGTTTTGCAAACCCTCGGTTGTGGCCGTTTGCAGGGTTTGCCCCCCCCGCGCCAGACTTTCAGCGCAGGAGGTCAGGTCCGCTTCATACGCAGCTAGTGTATTGGGGGCGGCTGCGCGCTCGGCAGCCAACATCTCCAGAAAAAGATCAACGCCCCCGCTTAGCATGGCTTACGGATGCGCCGGCGCTGCCGGAGCCGGAGCTGCAACCGGCGGCGGAGGTGCCACAGGTGCTGGTGGCGCAACAGCAGCAGGCTGTGCCGGTGGAGCTGTTTGCGTAATGGTGGGCTGCGCCGGAGCTGCAGGCACAACAGCAGAAACCACCGGAGCGGGAGGTGCCGCAGGCACCGCTACGCTTGGAGCGGCGGCAGACGTAGCCGGAGCGGCCAGCGGCAGATCACGATGCACTGGCTGGGGGACGGGTGGATGTGCGCTTAGGCCCAGCGCGGCAAAACCGCCCAGAACAACCGCAAACACTGCGGCGGCAACAATCAGAACCGTGCGGTTCATGCAGCTTGGCTCCCTTAACTGATATAGGTGTGTTCTGTCTGCTGTATGTTAAGCTGTGTTCCATGTCATCACGTATCTCTTCTCCCCACTCCGAAACAACGGACCCACCACCCATTCCGCTTGATCTGGAACGGGTCAGCCGTAGCCACGGTTCTGGCATCATTCCCTTTGGCCGCAGCATTGTGCTTGTGGGCCTTATGGGGGCAGGAAAAACCACTATTGGCCGCCCCCTTGCCACCCGGCTGGGGCTGCCTTTTGTTGATGCCGATGTAGAAATAGAACGCGCAGCGGGCTGTTCCATTGCAGATGTTTTTCGCCTGTACGGTGAAGCCGCCTTTCGTGATGGAGAGCGGCGGGTGATTCGCAGGTTGCTGGAAGGCCCACCTATGGTGCTGGCTACTGGCGGGGGGGCATTTATGGATTCCACCACCCGCGCCTTGGTGCGTGAGCGTGCAGTTTCCATCTGGCTGCGTTGCCCCCTGCCCGTGCTGGTACGCCGTGTGAGTGGGCGCACGCACCGCCCGCTCCTGAACACGACATCCCCGCGTGAAGTGCTGGAAAACCTTATGGCCATCCGCCATCCGGTTTATGCCGAGGCGGATATTATTGTTGATTGTGGAGACAACAACGTGGAGCACACAACCACGCGCGTTATGGAAGCCCTTGCCCTTTCGCGCCGCCCGTTAAGGTTACCTGTTACCTTGGCGCATACATCTTATGATGTGGTGATTGGCACGAATCTGATCAGCCGCGCGGGTGCCTTGCTGGCCCCGGTGCTGCCTCAGAAAAACGTTGTTATCATTACGGATGAAAACGTGGCCCCGCGCTACCTGCATCAGTTGGAAGCTGCTTTAGCAGAAACCGGCATTACATCCCGCAGCCTGCGCGTGCCGCCGGGAGAGCAGACCAAGTGTCTGGAGATGTATCAGAAGCTGACAGACAATATTCTGGAGCACGGCATAGAACGCCGCACCAGCATTATTGCACTGGGCGGCGGCGTGGTGGGAGATCTGGCCGGATTCGTCGCTGCTACCACCCTGCGTGGGCTGCCCTTTGTGCAGATTCCCACCACGTTGCTCTCTCAGGTGGATTCTTCAGTTGGGGGCAAAACGGGCATCAATACCCGTTGGGGCAAGAATCTGTTGGGGGCGTTCCATCAGCCACTTTGCGTGCTGGCAGATGTTTCCACCCTTGCAACCTTGCCGCGTCGTGAGCTGGTGGCCGGTTATGCCGAAATCGTGAAGTCCGGCTTAATTGGCGATGAAGCCCTGTTTGCATGGTGTGAAGAAAACGGTGCCGCCGTGCTGGATCAGGACCCAGAAGCGCTGGCAATGGCTGTACAGCAGGCTTGCGCCTTCAAAGCCCGCGTTGTGGCTACCGATGAACGCGAGCAGCAGAAAAGCAATGGCCGTGCCCTGCTCAATCTGGGCCACACATTTGGGCACGCACTAGAAGCCGAACTGGGTTATGATGGTCGGCTTTTACATGGCGAGGCCGTTTCCATCGGCCTGAATCTGGCTTTTGCGCTTTCTGTACGTTTGGGCCTGTGCCCCCGCGCGGACATGGAGCGTGTGAATCGCCATCTGGAAGCCTTGGGCATACCCGCGCACATCCGAGACCTGCCCCACACCTTCCGCACGCAGGATCTGATGGCCCATATGCAGCGTGATAAGAAGATGCAGGATGGGCGCCTATCCTTTGTACTGGCGCACGGAATCGGTCAGGCCTTCACCACGCGGGATGTGCCCGCAACAGCCGTGAAAGAGGTGTTGGAAGCAGACGGTAGCGTGGCTTAAAAGCGGCTACGCATACCCACCGCAAAGCATCGGGTTGTAAATGTGTCACCTCGCCGCAATTCCGCCTTAATCAGACGAGAATGAGGGCGAGATACATGCTTTTGCAACATGTTATGGAAAGGGCCAGAAACCGTGGAAATACTTTTGCGCCAGAAACATATTCGTCCCACGAAATGAACTGTTGCAAATACAACACGGTTATGGCTTGTAATCACTAAGAGTATGAAGCTTCGGGTTCCTATTTTGGAACTGATCGTTTTATACGGCTTTAGGCATCTAGCTGGACCTGCCCGCTGAAATGGTTGGTGGGTTAGTCGAACAGATGAAATATTGAGGACCAAAAAAATGCGTCTCCGCACGGCGTTACTTGCAACGACACTGATGGCAGCGGCTCCGGCGGCCGCATCTGCCACCACGATTACAGGCCCGTATGTAAACGTGGCCGGTGGTTATAACCTGGTTCAGAATCAGCACGCTCACCTGAACGGTGCAAACGCTGCTGGTGCCCCTCCGGGTGGAACCTCCTCTCAGCTGCGCCACAACACCGGCTTCACCGGTTTTGGTGCGTTCGGTTGGGGCTTCGGCAACGGCCTGCGCGCTGAAGTTGAAGGCGTTTACAACTACTCCAACATTGACCACCGTCCGGGCACGTCCGTTCCTGGTCATACCCGTGGTTCCGACCAGTCCTACGGCGGTTTCGTGAACGTGCTGTATGATATCGACCTGAAGCAGTTCGGTATTGATGCACCCGTCACCCCGTTTGTTGGTGTTGGTGCCGGTTACCTGTGGCAGCACTACAACCCGATCGACACCCACTATGCTAACGGTTCGCACACCCGCATTGGTGGCACGAACGGTGGCTTCGCTTACCAGGGTATCGTCGGTGCCGCTTATGACACAGGCATCCCGGGCTTCCAGGTGACCACGGAATACCGCATGATCGGTCAGCCGGGCTCCTTCATGGACGGTGCGTTCCACTACTCCGGTTCCAAGGGCACCGGCGGTAACGTGAACTTCGATCACCGCTTCAACCACCAGTTCATTCTGGGCCTGCGTTATGCGTTCGATACGGCTCCGCCGCCGCCGCCGCCGGCTCCGGTTGTTGCTGCTCCGGCTCCGCTGCCGGCTCGCTCCTACCTGGTGTTCTTCGATTGGGATAAGTCTGTCCTGACCGCTCGCGCTCGCCAGATCGTGGCAGAAGCTGCTCAGGCCTCCACCCACGTTCAGACAACCCGCATCGAAGTTAACGGTTACACCGATAACTCCGCTGCTCACCCCGGCCCGCGCGGTGAAAAGTACAACCTGGGTCTGTCCCTGCGTCGCGCTGACAGCGTGAAGGCAGAACTGATCCGTGACGGCGTTCCGGCTTCCGCCATTGACGTGCACGGTTACGGTGAAGCTCACCCGCTGGTTCCGACCGGCCCGAACACTCGCGAACCGCAGAACCGTCGCGTGGAAATCATCCTCCACTAAGCGGCCTGCTTCCGGTTTTCGGAAAAAAGAAAGGGGTGCCTTCGGGCACCTCTTTTTTTATGTCTGCTTTTTCTGCATTCCAGTTTAAAGCTTTATGCCATGAGCAATGCATCCCCCTCTCCTTCTGCCGCCACAACCAAGCTTATCCGCCTGATAAAGTTTGGCATGGTGGGCAGCCTTGGCTTTTTGTGGGATTCTGGCACCGTTTACGCATTGCGTCCGCTCATTGGGCTTACGGCTGCAACGTTAGTAGCCTATTTTGTGGCAGCCACGCTTAACTGGGTTTTTAACCGAATCTGGACGTTCAAAGGCGCAGGCCATCATGAGCACCCTGTGCTGCAGTGGCTCAGATTCCTAAGCGCCAACAGCCTTGGTTTTTTCCTCAACCGCGGCACTGTCTATCTGCTTTTCTACATTTTTCCGTTTTGCATGCAGCATCCCATTATTGCGCTGGCCGCAGGGGCCGGAGCCGGTATGCTGGCTAATTTTAGCATGAGCCAGAAAGTGGTCTTTCGGGAAAAACCGCCAGCTTCTGCGCTGGAACTGGCTGAAATGTCGGTTGAAATTTCACCTTCTCCCCCGCACCAAACGTCCGATACATAATTTGGCCATATCACCGGCCATTCTCTGCCCTCTTTCAGATCAGCGCAGTGTGCGCTACATCAGGAACACAGGTTAAGAGAACCTTGCCGTTTTCATCTGGCCGTGAGGCCCCTTTCCGCAAGTGTGGAAGCATCACGTGCCCAACCAGTTTCAGGATCGTCTGCCTCACGCCATGCTGACAACAAACGAAATTCGCACCGCTTTTCTGGAGTATTTTGCCAGCAACGGTCACCAGATCGTACCTTCATCGTCTCTGGTTCCCAAGAACGACCCCACCCTGCTGTTTACCAACGCGGGTATGGTGCAGTTCAAGAACGTGTTTACCGGCCAGGAAACGCGCCCCTACTCTCGCGCAACCACTGCGCAGAAGGTTGTACGCGCCGGCGGCAAGCATAACGATCTGGACAATGTGGGCTATACAGCACGGCACCACACGTTTTTTGAAATGATGGGCAATTTCTCCTTCGGTGATTACTTCAAACCCGAAGCCATTGAATTTGCATGGAATCTGGTCACCAAGGGCTTCAACCTGCCCAAAGACAAACTTCTGGTCACTGTATTTGCAGAAGACGAAGATGCCGCGGGCCTATGGCGTTCCATTGCCGGGTTGGATGACAGTCGCATTATCCGCATTCCTACATCAGATAACTTCTGGCGGATGGGTGATACCGGCCCCTGCGGCCCTTGCTCCGAAATCTTTTTCGACCATGGCCCGGATGTTCCCGGTGGCCCGCCCGGCTCCCCCGATGAAGATGGGGATCGGTTTGTAGAAATCTGGAACCTCGTGTTCATGCAGTATTTCGAAGACCCACCGGGCACGCGTTCCCCTCTGCCGCGTCCCTCTATTGATACAGGGCTTGGGCTAGAACGCTTTGCCGCCATCATGCAGGGCAAGCGCGATAACTACGATACAGATACGTTTGTAGCCCTTATTCAGGCCTCGGCAGATCTGACACATCAGGCGGTTGAGGGCCCGTTCAAGGCCAGCCATCGCGTTGTGGCCGACCATCTGCGCTCCAGCGCCTTCCTGATTGCCGATGGCGTGTTGCCCTCCAAGGATGGCCGCGGCTATGTGCTACGCCGCATCATGCGCCGCGCCATGCGCCACCTGCACATGATGGGTACCACAGAACCCACGTTCTACAAACTCCTGCCTGCTCTTATCCAGCAGATGGGCGGTGCGTATCCTGAACTGGTGCATGGTGAAGCTCTTATCCGTGAAACCATGCGCGGTGAGGAAGAACGCTTTAAAGCCATGTTGGACCGTGGCCTGCACCTGCTGGAAGAAGAAAAATCTCATCTGGCCAGTGGCGCATCTTTGCCGGGCGATGTGGCCTTCCGCCTGTATGATACGTTCGGCTTTCCGCTGGATCTTACGCAGGATGCCCTGCGTGGTTCCGGCCATGATGTGGACGTTAAAGGCTTTGAAGATGCCATGGCTGTGCAGCGCCAACGCGCCCGCGCCGCATGGACAGGCTCTGGCGATACAACCGTAGAAACCATCTGGTTTGAAGCGCGCGACAAATTTGGGGCTTCCGAATTTCTGGGCTACAGCACAGAACAGGCTGATGGTGAAGTTCAGGCTGTTATTGCTGGCAATGAATTCCTGAAAAAAGCCTCGGTTGGCTCCGAAGTAGCTGTGCTGCTGAACCAGACACCTTTTTATGGTGAAAGTGGTGGTCAGGCCGGTGATACCGGCTTCCTGACGGCATCTGGCGTTAAAATTGCCATTACGGATACGCAGAAAAAAGCCGGTGATCTGATCGTGCATTACGGCACGGTAACAGAAGGCACACTGCGCCCAGGCATGGCTGTAACCGCTACGGTGGACCATGACCGCCGCAGCGCCATTCGCGCCCATCACTCTGCCACCCACCTGCTGCATGAGGCTCTACGTCGCCATCTGGGTGCGCATGTGGCCCAAAAAGGCAGCCTGAACACAGCCGAACGCCTGCGCTTTGACGTAAGCCAGCCTCGCCCCATTACGGATGAGGAATTGGCTGCCATTGAAGCCGAAGTGAACAACCGTATCCGCGATAACTCGCAGGTTGTCACGCGCTCCATGACACCGGATGAAGCTATTGCCGAAGGGGCTACCGCCCTGTTTGGTGAAAAATACGGTGATGAAGTGCGCGTAGTTTCCATGGGCGCTGGCACGGACAACCAAAACCCGTGGTCTATGGAGCTGTGCGGCGGTACGCATGTGAACCGCACGGGGGATATCGGGCAGTTCCGCATTGTTTCAGAAAGCGGCGTTTCTGCTGGTGTGCGGCGTATTGAAGCTGTGGCTGGTAAAGCTGCGCAGGATCTGACTGTTTCTAACGAACAGCGCCTGACCCAAATGGCCGCGATGATGAAGGTTTCTGTAGCTGACGCGCCAGAGCGTCTGGCCGCTGTGCTTGAAGAACGCCGCCAGATGGAAAAACAGATTGCCCATTTGCAGCGCCAACTCGCCACCGGCAACGTGGCTGCTGCGGGAGTGGATAAAATTGGCGCAGTACGTCTGGCCACCCGTAATATGGGTGAAACACCCCCGCGTGAACTCAAAGGGCTGGCCGAAACTATTCTCAAGCAGGGCAATGCCGATGTGGTGGTACTGATTTCCACCGCTGATGGCAAAGGCAGCGTTGTGGCTGCCGTTGGCCCGGAAATGGTGGAAAAAGTAGATGCTGTAGCCCTTGTGCGTGCTGCCAGTGCCGCCATGGGCGGCAAAGGTGGCGGTGGGCGGCGCGATATGGCGCAGGCTGGCGGCCCGGATGCACAGGCTGCGGATGCAGCTTTTGCCGCCGTGCGGGAAGCCCTGAAGACCATGGCCTGAAACATCGGCCAGACGGGAAGGAACTCCTAGGTGCCTTCCCGTTTTCTTCCCTTCATGTCGGCTTTCGCGTAAGGATTATTTATGTCGCTACTTGCTTCGCTTAAACTAGTTGTTGCGCGCCCGCACCGGGAAGCGCGCCCTTTCCTTCTGGCATCTGGTGCCACGGCTGCTCTGGCCTACTGGGCTGGCCGTAAACTGCGCTACCCCGTATTGCGCGGCGTGGGCCATGCCAGCGCAGGCTTTTTTGGCTTCTGCCTGTATTTCTTCCGTGATCCGGCGCGGGTCACACCGGCACGTAATGATGTCGCCGTAGCTCCGGCTGATGGGCACATTGTTTCTATCGAAAAAGTAGCCCCACCGGCAGAGCTGGATATGGGCACAACACCGGTATGGCGCATTGCCACCTTCCTTTCCGTGCTGGATGTGCATGTTAACCGCATGCCCGCAGCAGGCACAGTCACACGGGTTGCCTATCACCCCGGCCTGTTCCTGAACGCCAGCCTGGACAAGGCTTCCGAACAGAATGAACGCAACGCCCTCAGCCTTACCCTGCCTGATGGCCGTATGATGGCTGTGGTGCAGATTGCCGGGCTGGTGGCGCGCCGCATTGTTTGCTCCGTAAAGGAAGGCGATAAAGTAGAAGCTGGTGAGCGCTTTGGCATTATCCGCTTTGGCTCCCGCACAGATCTGTATCTGCCGCCGGGTGTGGAACCTCTGGTTTCTGTCGGACAGACGATGGTAGGCGGTGAAACCGTCATGGCGCGGTTGTAAAACAGAGCAATCGTGACACAACCTTCCTCATCTCCCTCTGCTCCTGCGCAGCAGACTTCTGAAACACCGCGCCGTCGTCGCCGTTTGCGGCGGCGGGTACGCAGCAAAATACGCGGGCCATCCTTTAACCGGCTCATCCCCAATATTCTCACTATGTTGGGGCTTTGCGGCGGCCTTATGGGCATGCGCTTTGCGGTGGATGGCCGTTTTCAGGCCGCTGCCGTGGCTTTGCTGATTTCCGCCTTTATTGATGGGCTGGATGGCCGTATTGCCCGGCTGCTGCGTGGTTCCACCCGCTTTGGCGCTGAGTTTGACAGCCTGTCTGACTTTTTGTGCTTTGGGGTAGCGCCTTCCTTCCTGTTGTATTTCTGGGCACTAAAGGATGGCGGACGTTATGCTTTTCTGCCGTGCATTATGTTTACCGTGTGCATGGCGCTTCGGCTGGCACGGTTTAACGCCAATCTGGATGGCGAGCATCATCAGCCCCAATATGCCAGTAACTTCTTTACCGGCGTACCAGCCCCCGCGGGTGCCGGGCTGGCTCTTTTCCCGCTCTTTTTGGGGCTGGAAGCACAAAAGCTGGGCATAGACTGGCTTTACCGGCTAACACGCCTACCGTGGATTCCCACGCTTACCTTGGCAAGCACAGGGTTGCTGCTGGTTTCTACTTTGCCGGTATGGTCGTTCAAGAACTTCAAAGTGCCTGCTCAGTATGTTCTGCCCCTTATGCTGGGCACCGGGCTTTATGCTGTGGTGCTGGTGGCAGATCCGTGGGCCGCTTTGGCCGCTGCGGGCGTGATTTACGTTTTCCTTCTGCCGCTTAGCCGCCTGAGTTTTCTGCGGCTTAAAAAAGCAGCGGAAGACCTACAAACCGATGAAGACGACATAGAAGAAACCCCAGCCCCTTCACACGGCTGAGGTTTCAGCTTCCTTTGGGGGCACGGCCTGTTTGCCAAACAGGGAACACAGGCCGTTTAAAACATCCTGAGGCGCTGGCGGGCAGCCGGGTATTTTCAGATCTATGGAAACCCGGCGCTCCAACCCACCCAATACTGTATAATTTTCAGGAAACATGCCGCCATCTAAAGCGCAGCTTCCTATGGCAATCAGCCCTTTAGGGGTTGGCATGGCCTGCCATGCTGCTTCCAGCACCGGAGCCATGGCACGAGTGAGTGCACCCGTTATCAGCAACACATCGGCATTGCGGGGCGATGTTACAAAGCCAAAACCTGCGCCTTCCATATCGTATGGCGCATATCGCAGGGCCTGAAGTTCCATTCCGCAGCCACCACAGCCACCTGTATCAACATGGAACAGAAGCAGCGGCCAGCGCGGGCCTACGGGCTTCATGCGCTGCATATCCTGCTTGAAGGCTGCATCAAATACTGCGCGTATCAGCCCCATGTGTTTTTGCCTTTCATTCCGCCCGCCTGCACAGCTTACTGATCCAGAGCTGCTGCGTTGATATCCAATGATCGCGCAAGCAAGGCAACATCATCTGGCTGATGCCCCGGCAATATAGCCTCAAACGTTAACAAAGCGGCGGAAGATGGATTGCGGGCAAACACCTGTTCCACCCGGCCCTCTTTTAGGCTCACCCAGTACAAAATGCCGCCCCACGGCCCTTCTACCATGCCTGTGCCTTCACTATCCTGCATGGAAAGCTGCACACTGCCACCTGCTGTTAACCCAATGCGGGATGCCACTTCATCCAACATACGCAGGCTTTCGCCTACTTCTTCCAGCAAAAGCATAGCGCGGTCTTCCGTCGTGCCATCCTGCCTGCCTGAGGTAAAACGCCATATGCCTTCGTAACCCGGCATCATGCGGCGGCCATCACAATCCCACCCGGCAGCGCGTGCTGTAGGGCCATCTAGCCCGACACGCTCCAGTAAATCTGCCGTAACCTTACCCATACCCGCCAACTGCATGGAAAGGCCCGGATATTCCTGCCACAAGGCCAACAAGGCCGGATAATCACGCTCTGCCACTTCACACAGGCGGCCACACATATCGCCCATTTGCGTGGCGTGGCGTAGGGAGAGGCCGCCGGGCACGCATACATCCATCAGCAAGCGTGAGCCGGTAATGGGGGCAGCTTCCTGTATCAGCCGCTCTCGTAATGCCATGCAGGCAGAGGCCACCAATCGTGCGCCAGCAAGGCGCGCCATATCCGCCAGCAGAAACAGATGGTGGCAAATACGTTCCAGTTCCAGCAACGCAACACGCAACAACCGGATTTCCGGGCCTACCTGCTCCTTGCAGGCATCTTCCACAGCCAAACAAAATGCCACCTGATGCGCCACAGACTGCCCGGCCGCCACACGTGTACTCAGTTTGCAGGCATCTTCCACACGGCTATTACGCCAGCGCAGCTCCATACCCCTATGCGCATAACCTGTTACGGTTTCCGCTGCGCGAATACGCCCTTCCCGCAGAGCCAGCGCCACATGCAAAGGCGGTTCCATACCACCTGTAGCTGGGCCCCAGCCATCTGCCATGTCACCCTCTTGGTGCATATGTTCTGCGGGCTGGAAATGGATAAGCCCTTTTTGCCCACCTCCTGCACCCGGATGCTCCGCCAAAGGCATGGAGGATGACCACACATCATGATCCAATAAAGGTCTTACATCCGTCGCCCACATGCCCTCTGCGCCATACAGATCATAAATGCGGCGTTCATACAGGCAGGAAATATCTCTTGCGGGGGAAAGTGCAGGGTATCGGCTATCTTCCAGCGCCAACGTGGCCGCCAATGGCTGTCCATCTGGCAGAAACAGTGCGTGCACATCTGTGCCATCACACCACAGGCCCACAAATGGCAGATCATCATGCTTGAGCGCATCTACCAGATCACGCCATGCCATTTCTTGCAGCCTAAAGCGCCACGGGGTTTCTGTTTCCTCACCCGCCCAGATATGAGAAGCTGCATTCATATCAGAAAGCTCCAAGCATCATGGCCAATGGCACCAGCAGGCCCGTTGCTGTTAGCACGGAACAGGCCACCCGCCCGGCAGCATCCTGCGGCCAGAAATGATGCGTAATGTCCCGCGCAGGCACAGCCCGCGTAACCGCCGCCAAAATGCCCGCAACCGTAAGCAGCGCCAACGGCCATGACCAATCACTCATCATGGAAAGCAGAAGCAGACACCCCACAAACGGCGCACCCGGTGGAAAGCAGGCCAAGGTGTTAACAGCCCAACCACGGCCCGCACGCCCGCCGCCTGCAAGGCACCAACCGCATAAAAACAACAAAGCTGCGACATCGGCCTGAATACCAACAGCTATCAACGCCAATGCGGATGGAAAGGTGCGGAACAACCTTTGCCTGTCTGGAAAGCGCCCGGCACAAGCTGTAAGCCACACAGAAAGCTGGCCACATAACACAAGAGCCGTTTCAAATGCCTCGCCCCCATGCGTGCGCAAACGCATAGCCAGCAGCAAGGCGGCCCCAGCAAATGGCAGAAACAGAAAGGTGTCGTTTTCATCCTGCCAGAACTGCCCAAACGGAGAAAGGCCAGTTAACACCACCAAACCACAGGCCATCAGCAAGCCGGAAACAACGGTATTGGCTGGCAGCAACAGGCCAGAAAGCACCAAAAACGTGCCAACCGAGCCATTGCGGATAAGCCCCCACCCCATTCTGGCCTGCCCAGCCGGGCGCGTAAAAACAAATACACCCCATGCCAAAGCAGCTTCCAGAATACCCAAGTCCACAGCGGGGTCTGGCGCAACGCAGGCAAGCCCCGCCAAGGCGGTGGAAACATGCGGCAGGCTGCGCACCAGCCTGTCATGCAGGATGCCGTTTTCAAGCACCATCAGCAGCAGGCCAAAAGCCAGCATCACACGCCCAGCACGCTGCACGGGGTCATCATCCCACCCGGCAGCCACAGCGCCCGATGCGGGGAAAACAAAAACAGCCAGCGCCAGCACACAGCCTATGGCGGACATCCATATTGCCAACTCACGGCTACGTGCTACAGGCACCGCGCATACGGCTGCTGCCCCCAAAAAGGGCCATACAAACGCCAGTGCTGCCAGAAACATGCCGGCCCCTGCTGTGCCTGTCATGCTGCATCTCCGTTCTTTTCTGGAGAGTCGGGAGAAGATTTTTTACGCGCAGATGGCGGGCGCAATGGCACCACACGCGGCATAATGCGATGGATGCACATACCGCCCAGCACAGCCACAACGGCACCGGCCAAGCCAGCCACACCCACCACAGAGGGCTGATACGCCTGCACGCCACACAACAACACGCCCTCAACGCATGTAAGCAACCCAGCCCACTGCCATACCATGCTGTGCCGGCAGATAACCGAAACCAGACCAGCCACAACCACGCATAAACTGGCAGGAAACACCGCAACACCTGCGCGCGTGCAAGCCAGAAGCAGCAATACCATCAGCCCCAGTGCAAAAAACGGAATGGCACTTCCCGTACGCTCCCGCGCGGCATCATGCTGATAGCGCAGCAGAAACAGCACCGGCCCTATGGCAAACACTACGGCCATAGCCGCCCCGGCCTGCTGCAAAGGGGTATGCCCATCCACCAACATGGCAGCAGCAGCAACCAGGCCCAACAAAGGCAAAAACCCGATACCCCGCGCCACAACGCACAGCGCCAGCAAGGGCATGAGAATGGCGGCCAGTGTCATGAAGGTTCTCCTTCTGGCGCTGGCTCTGTGGAATAGCCTTGGGTGTTTTCATCCTCAACGTTGTGGTTTTCCGGCTCAGCAGACGGAGCAGCAACGTGAGAGGAAGTAACCTGCCATGCCAGAACGCCCAGCAGAAAAATGGCGCCCAGCCGCACCCGTGCCCGGCGGCCCGCAGGCAGCAAAGCCATACGCAGCACCGCCAGCATGAAGGATGCCACAAGCAGTTTGAACATCCACAGGCCCATGCCTTCCACACATTGGGTCAGCCAGTTTTCAGCCCCGCTTTCTCCCGGCATGGCCAAGCTGCCTGCCCATGCCACATCTGCTGCCAGCGTAACCCAACACATCTGCATACAATCTGCGGCCAAAAGCCACATGGCTCTATCCGGGCCAGAAAGTGTGGCAGAGGCTGTTTGCTCATCCCGCCGTGCAAGGGCTGTTGCCAGAAATAGCGCCACACCTGCCAAAACGTAAGGCGCACCTTCTGTAATGGGAGAAAGCACATGCAACCTGCCCAAAAATGCAACCAGATCATGTGCTCCGGTTAATAACAGCACGGGCGTTAACACAGGCAACAACAACGCATCTGCCACAATGGCTGCGCACCCTTGTTGTGCAGCAGAGGCCTCCTGCACGGCCTGAGGCAGATCTAGTAAAACACCTACGGCCACCAAAATGGTGCATACAAGCAGCATACCCGGTGCGGGAAAGCCCGGCATTGTGAGTGTAAATACCGGCACCAACCCACAAGCCAACACCGCCAGCACCAACGCCAAGGCACAAAAAATGCCGTTCAGCCCATCTTGCCGCCCATATAATGACGGACGGCGGAATTGATGCCAGATTTCCTGCCACCTTCCCCCTGCGGGAAAGCGCGGTTCACCTACCAATCTGCCTGCAAGACGATGCACCCACCCCGCAAACCACGGCGCCACCAGCACCATAAGGGCAGCCTGAATAGCCAGAGCAGCAACGCAGCCAAACGCCCAGCCCCATGTCAAATCCTGCTTCATTTTCCTACAAACAGCCCCACCAGCAGGCCGCCCCCCAAAAGCAGCAGAATCAGCACAAGGTCCTGTGTTTCACACCATTCGGCCCCCCGAAACAACCAGCGCCTGCCATAACGCAAAGCAACACGGCCACGGCGGGCCAGCCTTCTGTCCTTTCGGGTTTCTGGTGCAAGCCCAAACAGCGCCATGCAGGCAGGCCATAAAGGAGCCGCGCCCTCGTAAGAAACTGTGCGCCCTTCTGCTGGCTGTATCACCGGTGCCCCTTGGCGCCACACTGGCACGGGTTTGATAACACGCCCAAAAGGCAGAAAACCCAGTAGCCGCACCAGCATGGCAGCAGCAGCCAAGGCCGCACCTAATGCCAAAAAGGTAAAGACAGGCGTAAAACTGGCCCCTCCGCCTTCCAACCAAATTGTGGCAATGCGGCTCCACTTTAGCGGTGGCACAACAGGCCCCACCACCAGATGGTCTGCCAGCGAAAGCCATACCCCCGGCAACAGCACAAGCAACATGGCCGCCCCGGCACATATCCAGCTTGGCCACACAAACTCGGCTGCCACGGGGGCCCGATGCGGCTGAAAAACAGTGGAAGGAAACAGCAGGGCCGCACCTGCCCGCAGCAACCCGGCCCCCATAAGCACCATAATGCTGCCCAGCAGCGTAAGCAGCAGCATGATAGTTAACGCGCCAATAGGTTGCGCCACGGCAATGGCATCATACGCGCCAACAAGCAGGCTCCATAAAACGGCAAACCCGCCAAATGGTGGCATAATGGAAAACAGCATTAACAAGCCCGCAACCAGCACATGCCCGGAAAGAGAGGCAATGCGGCGCTTTGGTTCTGCCTGCTGCCATTGGGCCAGCCATAGCAAACCAATAAGAGCCAGCATGGGCGCGCCCATACCCAGAATAATGGCCATACGGAATGTTTCCATACCGCCAAAACTGGAAACAAGAGCCAGCGCAACGGCCACCACCAGTATGCCATACCATGCTGCACATAGGCCTGATGCAATACGTGCCAGATCTTTATCCCGCATAGCCTGCAAAGTGCCTGTTGCCGCCACCAAACAGCCGCTCGCCACCAGTATGACTTGCGGCAGCACGGAAAGCTCACCCACTTCTGCCAAAAGACGACCCAGCAGAAACAGCCCAACCATACCGGGCAGCACAGCCGTAGGCCCCTTTTGCACAGAAACAGCCCACCCCATCAGCAGCACTGTCAGGCACAAAAGCGGTACACAAAAGGGGCTATCAGCGGGAATACAGGCTGGCAGCACGGCAAATGGCAGGCACACACTGCGCCACCCACCTGCGGCAAGAAGCACCAAAGCCGTGCCCGTAAGCAACCCAAAAACAAGCGGAGAAAGAGCCAGAAAACCCACGCCCACAAACACACACGCCAGCGCCGCTGCGCCACTACCTGCTACACCACCAGCAAACGCCAGCAAAACAAGCATAGGCAAGGCCGGGCCATCCAGCCCAAAAACCGGAAACCAGCTAAGTTCGCCCTCCAGCTTGCACGCAGCCCCTACAATGGCCAACACGCCAGAGAGCGCCCACAGGCCACCCATAATTTCTGCCCGCCAAACCGCAGCGCCGCGCAGAAGCCTGTCTGGCAGCACTGCAAAAACGCCCAGCGCAGCAAATATCGCCAGCAAACTGCAAAGAACAAAGGAGGTGAAAATGGAACCCGGCCCCAACCTGCTATGAAATCCGGCGGATAACACCATGACAGCCGGTTAATGACAATCTATTCAGCGCCGCGAAATGCGTGAAACGTATTTTCTGTCCTGTATAGCCTTTGCAGTGCTCCTTACAGGCAACAAGGAACGGGAGAGCCAGCGCTGCCGCAGCTTTACTGGCAGAGAAAGCGCTGAATACTCATCCCGCACCGCTTCCACCAGTATCAGGCTACCTGCGCCGGGGCATAGCACCTTGCCTGCAATATCCATTTTTCGCCCGTTATGGCGCATCCAGCGCATGGCACCTGTGGGCAGAAAAAGAGCTTCATCCCACTGTTCTGGCTTGAGCATGGCGGCTGCCAGCATGTGTTTGAGACATCGGCGAGAAAAAGCCGCATCGTGCCGGAACGGCGTGCTCCGTAATCGTGCCCGACCACCAAAACGGCTGGGCACAATTAACAACAGCCTGCCATCGGGCTTCATGACCTGCCCGGCAGCCCGCAAAATAGACACGGATTTTTTGCGATCATTCAGTGCATGCACCATCAGCACACGGTCAAACTGTTCGGGCTGAAACGGCAGGCTGTGCATATCCACCACACAACTTCGGCCAAGGGTGGATGCTGCACCCCATTGCGGCGCATTGGCCGCAACCAAACAGGCTGGCGTATTTCTGCCGCTCTCCAGCTTTTCCAGATACGCAGCGGCATGCCCCAAACCCAGCACAGCATGCTGCTGCCCCAGATCTGGCCAGAACCAGCGCAGGCGTTCACCAACCAGAGCCAGAAAACACTGGCCTCTTGCTGTTGTGTAAAAACTGCTTTCCGGCGGCATGACATCGAGCATTCTGCATGTCTATCATACGGTTTGTGACGCCGTCATGATTTGCCTTCCCTATTCCCAAACTTTCACAGCAGGAGTTTTCCCCATGCCTTTGGATGTTCAGGCCATTCCCGTTCTATCCGACAATTACGCGTGGTTTCTGCGTGATACGGAAACAGGCACAACCGCAGTGATAGACCCCGGAGAAGCCGCACCCGTTGCCAACTTTATTGAAAAGGAAGGCGGGCGGCTGGATCTGATCTTGCTCACGCACCATCATCATGACCACATTGGCGGCGCAGAAGCGCTGCGCCAACGTTATCATGCCCACATGGTTGGCCCCGCTGCCGAACAACAGCGTATGCCGCCGCTGGATATTGCACTGCATGACCAAGATAGCATTGCCGTAGGTGCATGCACCGGCACCGTTATTGCTGTTCCGGGGCATACGCTGGGGCATATTTGCTATGACTTCCCCAACCCGCCTTCCCTATTTTGTGGGGATACGCTGTTTAGCCTTGGATGTGGACGGCTGTTTGAAGACACTGCCGAGCAGATGTTTGAAAGCCTGCATAAGCTGGATGCCCTACCGGATACAACGCGCGTTTATTGTGGGCACGAATATACGTTGGGCAACAGCGCCTTTGCCTTGCATGCAGAGCCACATAATGCCGCCCTAAAGGAACGTGTGGCAGAAGTGCGCCGCCTGCGGGCTGAAAACAAACCTACCGTGCCTTCTACATTGGGGATGGAACGCGCCACGAACCCCTTTTTACGCGCCCCAAACGTGCAAGCTTTTGCACAACTGCGCCGCGAAAAAGATACGTTCTAAGCCCTTCAGTTTGCAGATGCATGTCCGGTTTGTGCTCCGGCTTCTTGCGCTGCATGGCGCGCCGCCTGAAAAACAGGTTGCAAGGCAGAAACAGGAAGTGTTCCCAACTGCATGGTGCCGTTGCGCAACATCAACGGCATTTGCAGGTTACCCGGCTGTTCCCGCGTAATACGTGCCAGCATGGTAGCCATGCCCGAGGCCTCCTGCGCAGAGAGTGTGCCTTCACGCCGCAAGTTTTCTAAAAAAGGCTGCCAGTTTGCAACGCTTAGCCAGAAATCACCCGTAGGGCGTAAAAGCTCTCCTCCGCGCACCTGCCCTGTCATGTTCAAGTTCAGATCACGCCAACGGGCTGTAAAACGTTGCACCAACACATCGGGCCATGCAGCGGCACCATTAGATGGAAAAACACTTTCTCTCACATTTGTTGCAGGCCCAGGAATAGCAACAGCGGCTTGCACATGCTCCAACGCCGTCTGCCAATCTGTTATGCCCCAACGCTGGGCCTTAACAAAAATGGCGGCAGTGCTTTGTTCCTGCGTAGCCTGCATGTTCCAAAAGGCTTTGCCGCGCACATTTTGCAGCACCATATCGCCCATCTGACTGGCACCAGCAGGAAACAGTACATGCAGAAAAGAAACCTGGAAAACGGCATGGCCTGCCGCCTTTCTGCTTAACGGAAGATCAAGTTCTATGGGGTCTCCCTCCATACGCAGCATAACGGGAGCATCTTCCCCTTCCTGCTCATCATGGAGTGTTTCCATTACCATCGGGCTAATCAGCCGCACATGTATGGAAAAGGGCCGCCAGAAAGCGGTATCTGCCGTAACGCGGGCTGCAGCGTAAATGATCTGAAAAGCAGAAGAGCGCGCCGCTAATAATGGCGTGCATACCATGCGCGTATTTTGCGTATCCAACTGCGCATACCACGGCCATCCATTCACCGCGCGGGATGTGTAATGCGCTTGGCACCCAGATGGCATGTTATCTGCCTGCTTTTGCAGATACTGCGCACTTGCCCACCAATAGCCACTTAAAACCAAAAAGCAGCCGCCAGCCCCCACAGCAAAACTAAGAAAAGCTTTTTTCATTCACACCCTTTTCCTGAACATTCATGGCGGTTTTCTACAGAGTCCCGCCTTTTATCCACAGGCAAGGGTGCTTCGCCCTTATTCTGTCATATTCAAAACAGTTTGTAGGGGAAAACCTGATGCTGCTTTTTGTGCGCAAACACCCGCTTAAAAAAAAGCTCTTAATATGAAAGACAAAAACGCGAGATCTCTGCCATTCACAAAAAATTTACAAAGTATTCGTTTTGCATTTTACAGATATTTACAGAAAAACAGCCCCGATTACTGATGTGCCCATGCATTTGGTCAAGATAAATTCCACAAAGTTATCCACATGCTTTTGGGGTTTTATCCCCTGCCATCAAGCTATCGGCTGAAATGTTTTTTCTTGTTCGCGCCACCCTGTTTCAATATCCGCCAGCAAGGCCGCACGCTTGGCTGGGCCTACGGCTGGGCCAATGGCAATGTGCAAAACGCCAGAGCGTTTGAAAAACGCATTGCGCCCCCAGAACAGGCCAGAATTGGTAGCAACCGGAATAACCGGCAGTTTGGCGTGGTTGGCCATGGCGGCAATGCCCGGTTTAAGTGCTACGTGCTCACCCGGTGCCGTGCGTGTGCCCTCAGGAAAAATAATAATCTGCCGGTCTGCCTTCAGGGCTTTGTCTGTTTCCTGCAACAACATGCGCATAGCCTTGGCCCCTGCTGCACGCTCAATAGGCATCATACCGGTTAAAACCAGCATGGGGCCAAGCAGTGGAATACGCCGCAATTCACCCTTCATAACATAACACGGCCGGGGCAGCAGCAGCATCCATACCAGCGTATCAAAAGCGGATTGATGTTGGGATGCAATAAGTGCCGGACCATTGGCAGGCAGATGCTCCAGCCCCGTAATTTCTACCTTTACACCGCAGATGCTGCGAAACAGCGCCAAAACCAGCCGAGACCACAATTTTGCATAAGGCAGCGCCAGCCTGTGCGCAAACCAGCGAATGGGAAAAGCCCCAAAACCCATAAGCAGCGTAAGCAGAAAAGCCAGAACGTTAAAT
Source organism: Acetobacter ascendens (assembly GCF_001766235.1). Taxonomy (NCBI): domain Bacteria; kingdom Pseudomonadati; phylum Pseudomonadota; class Alphaproteobacteria; order Acetobacterales; family Acetobacteraceae; genus Acetobacter; species Acetobacter ascendens. Next base: position 381,415 of record NZ_CP015164.1, on the reverse strand, counting down.
AGAACAGAACGAAGCACAGACATTCAAAAAACCCGGCGTAGCCTCAAAGATCATTCAGGATATGTTGCATCTGGACACCAGAAAAAAAGCCCATATGCAAGCGGCAAGCATACAGGTGCTGCATCTGCCATGCCTGTTTCGGCTGGCATCCACCTGCCCCACGCTGTATAGAAAAGCCCGATCTGCACAGGAAGACAGGATAATATGAGCGATTACAAGGTTAAGGATCTCTCTCTCGCTGAGTGGGGCCGCAAGGAAATTTCCATTGCCGAAGGCGAAATGCCCGGCCTGATGGCCCTGCGCGAGGAATACGGCCAGAGCAAGCCGCTGAAAGGCGCACGCATTGCCGGCTGCCTGCACATGACCATCCAGACCGCCGTGCTGATTGAAACGCTGGTGGCCCTTGGAGCCACGGTGCGTTGGTCATCTTGCAACATCTTCTCTACGCAGGACCACGCTGCGGCTGCCATTGCTGCTGCGGGCATTCCCGTATTTGCATGGAAAGGCCTGTCGGAAGAAGAATTCTGGTGGTGCATTGAACAGACAGTGAAGGGCCCCGATGGCTGGACCCCGAACATGATTCTGGATGACGGCGGTGATCTGACCGTGCTGATGCACGACAAATACCCCGAACTGCTGGCCAACGTGAAAGGCCTTTCTGAAGAAACCACAACAGGTGTACACCGCCTGTGGGAAATGCAGAAAAAAGGCACGCTGAAAGTTCCGGCCATTAACGTGAACGACAGCGTTACCAAATCCAAGTTCGATAACCTGTATGGCTGCCGTGAAAGCCTGGTGGACGCTATCCGCCGTGGCACAGACGTGATGATGGCTGGCAAGGTTGCCGTTGTTGCCGGTTATGGTGATGTGGGCAAAGGTTCCGCTGCTTCCTTGCGCAATGCAGGCTGCCGCGTTCTGGTTACGGAAGTAGACCCCATTTGCGCCCTTCAGGCCGCCATGGAAGGCTACGAAGTGGTAACGATGGAAGAAGGTGCCCTCCGTGGTGACATCTTTGTAACCGCCACCGGCAACGTGGACGTGATTACGCTTGACCACATGCGCGCCATGAAAAACCGCGCCATTGTGTGCAACATCGGGCACTTTGATTCTGAAATCCAGATCAACGCGCTGCGTAACTTCACGTGGGACAACATCAAGCCACAGGTGGACGAAGTTGTGTTCCCCGATGGCAAGCGCCTGATTGTTCTGTCCGAAGGTCGTTTGGTGAACCTTGGCAACGCCACGGGCCACCCCTCCTTTGTGATGTCCGCTTCCTTCACCAACCAGACACTGGCCCAGATTGAACTGTGGACAGCGCCGGAAGGTAAATACGAAGCCAAGGTGTACACCCTGCCCAAAAAGCTGGATGAAAAGGTTGCTGCCCTGCATCTGGCCAAGGTTGGCGCACATCTGAGCAAGCTGAACAAAGAGCAGGCTGAATATATTGGCGTGCACGTTAACGGCCCGTTCAAGCACCACGATTACCGCTACTGATTTTTTAAATCGGTGCACAAAAGGGGTATGGGCTGCCAGTTGGCCCATACCCCTTTTTTTATGTTCTGCCTGCTTTGCCTGTGTGGTATAGGCTGCCTTTTTCCGGCCATGTCTTGTAAAAAAACTTAATATTCAGAAAGCATTAAGCGCTCTATGCAACAAGCAATGCTGCTGTATGCTTAGGGGTATTGCATGGCTTGCCTTTAAGCATTCTGCTTCTTGTATTGTAAAAGTCATGCTGGCTCTTGCGAAAGGATTTCTGAACATGAGCATTTTTGGCTCCATTCTCTCCGCCATTTTCCATCATGCCAAGGCTGCCACGCCAGACACCACATCCCCTGCCAACGCTGGTGCACAGCCTTCTGCTGCTGCCGCTGCGGCTCCGGGTTCCATTCCGCCTGCTGGCTCACCGGTAAATGTTGATGCCGTGCTGGCCGATATGGCTGCAAAAAATGGCCAGAACCTGAACTGGCAGGAATCCATTGTGGATCTGCTGAAGCTTCTGGGCCTCGACAGCTCCTTGGACGCCCGCAAGAAACTGGCAGGCGAACTGGGCTATACGGGTGACACGAACGATAGCGCCACCATGAACGTATGGCTGATTAAAGAAGTCCGCCAGAAATTGGCCGAAAACGGCGGCAAAGTGCCTGCTGGCCTGTAATATCTGGTAAGAAAAACCAGTTTTACCGGTTGAAACAAAAAGGCGTGCTGCTTACGGGTGGCACACCTTTTTGTTGAGGCATCAGGCAGGCACAGGCGGCGTTTGCGGTTTTATAGCCCCCCAAACAGTTACACCCTGTCCGCCCTAATTTTACCCTCGCGCAGCTAATTTGGATGGGCCTGCATTTTCTTTAAGTGCTGCGGTTTTATCTGAATCTGGACGATAATCAGCCGAATCCACCACCACTACGGCTACGCCTGAAATAGCTGTGGGCTTTCTATCTGGCCGTAACAGGGCTTTAAAGCGCATATCTACGGCGGCCCATTGCTCATATTCCGCATCTATCAAGCCGTGCTTATCTATAAACACGTTTAACGATGCCGGAATACGGATGCATCCTTCAGATGCCGTGTGGCCTAGCCGTTGCTCCAGATAAACGGGATCTGTTGCGTGCATTTCCAACCGAATCTGACCTTTTTCCCGGCTGGGTAGCCAACCTTTTTCGGCCCATTGCCAGCCAAAATCCCACACCCGCATGCCTTTGATACCGTTGCCGCGGATCCCATTTTCATTTTTGGTGCCAAGCGCACGGTAACCAAGCCGATCTGCCGTGTTGGTAAACACTCCGGTGGGCGTAATGTAATAATACTTGCGCCCCGTAGTGCCTGTAGAAACCTTGGTGCTGCCAATAACCTGCCAGTCTGGATCATTCGGCAGGGTCAGAATCAGGCACAGGCGCTGCACCGAAGGGTTACGATCCACCACCACCAGCACCTGAGGCCGGTCAATAACATACCCGGCCTGCTCCAACTGCTGGCGGGCCAGTGCGATCCATGCGGTTTTACGTGCAGTTGAAACTTTAAGGGCTACGGGCACTTCGTGCCGGAAATCCCGCGTAAGGCTATCGGCTTCCTTACGGGCTTCCTCATTATCCACCACAGGCATGGGGGGAAGCTGCGCGGCTTCCTCGGGTGGTGGTGCGTAAGGCACATGGCCATCCGGCGCTTCCTGCGTAGGAGCCTGTGTTTGCGCGCCATCACCCTGTATGGATGATTTTTCTGGGCGGGATTCTTCGGTTTGAGAGGCTGCATCTGGCGCAGGCGTTTGGGCCGCAGCAAGCCCACCCGGTGCCAAAAGCAGGCTACCAGCCATTGCCCATACAGTTGGATGCCTTGGCACGAACATGCCACCTCTCTCCCATCTTCTGAATAGGAGAGAGTATGGCACCACTTTCAGCTAGAAGGAAACTTTCAGATGTTGATCGCGCGGTTGTCAGCTCCCAGCGCGGCTTCCTTCACGGCTTCACTCAGGGTTGGATGTGCGTGGCACACGCGACCGATATCTTCGGCAGAGGCCCCAAATTCAATGGCCATTGTGGCTTCAGCAATCAGTTCGCCAGCACATGGGCCAATAATGTGCACACCCAGAACGCGGTCTGTCTGCTTATCTGCCAGCACCTTTACAAAGCCATCCGTCATGCCCAAAGCGCGGGCACGACCATTGGCCATGAAGGGGAACTTGCCGATTTTGTAAGCCACGCCCTTGTCTTTAAGCTGTTCTTCCGTAAAGCCAACAGAAGCAACTTCCGGCCATGTGTAAATTACACCCGGAATAGCATCGTAATTCACGTGCCCAGCCTGACCAGCCAGCAGTTCTGCCAAGGCTACGCCTTCTTCTTCTGCCTTATGGGCCAGCATGGGGCCTGCAATTACATCGCCAATGGCGTAAATGCCCGGCACGCTGGTGGTGTAATGTGCATCCACCTCAACACGGCCACGCTTATCCAGCGCAATACCAGCTTCTTCCAGCCCCATGTTCTTGCTGGCAGCCGTGCGGCCCACAGCAACCAGAACCACATCGGCCTCAAGCGTTTCGGCAGTGCCACCGGCTGAAGGTTCAACCGTCAGCACCACGCCTTTTTTGGTTTTTTCGGCTTTGGTGACCTTATGGCCCAGCTTCATCTTGAAGCCCTGCTTCACCAATAGCTTCTGGAACTGCGAGGCCACCTCGTTATCCGTGCCCGGCACCAGACGATCAAGGAATTCAACAACAGTTACATCGGCACCCAGACGGCCCCATACGCTACCAAGTTCCAGACCGATAACACCGCCACCAATCACCACAAGGCGCTTGGGCACTTCAGAAAGTTCCAACGCACCGGTGGAGGTGACAATAACTTTTTCATCTATCTCAATGCCAGGCAGGTTGGCACTATTGCTGCCGCTGGCAATAACAATGTGCTTAGCGGTTACCGGCTTGCCATCCACGCTCAGGCGGCCTGTGCCTTCCACCTTGCCGTGGCCTTTCAGCCAGGTGATGCCGTTCTTCTTGAACAGATATTCAACGCCCTTCACGTTGGCGCCCACAATATCTGCCTTACGGGCCTGCATACGGGCCAGATCCAGCTTTACGCTATCAATCACCACACCATGAGCGGCAAAATCATGCCCGGCTGCATGATAGTTTTCGGAAGACTGAAGCAATGCCTTGGAAGGAATACAACCCACGTTCAAGCAGGTGCCACCAAGTGTTGCACGCTGTTCCACACACGCCACTTTAAAGCCAAGCTGTGCAGCACGAATGGCGCACACATACCCACCGGGGCCTGCACCAATAACTACAACATCATAATCTGTTTCTGCCGGAGCCTGCGCTGCTGGTGCTGCGGCTGGTTTGGCATCTTCTGCCTTGGCAGCAGGTGCAGTAGCTTTTGCGGCGAGCGCAGAACCTGCGGCACCGGCTTCCAGCGTAGCCAGCACAGCGCCAACTTCTACTTCATCACCTTCTTTTACGGCATGATTTTCAAGCCGACCAGATGCCGGAGCAGGCACTTCCACACTTACTTTATCTGTTTCCAGCTCAACAACTGGTTCATCCACTTTTACAGCTTCACCCGGCTGTTTCAGCCACTTCCCCACCGTGGCGGTCGTAACGCTTTCTCCAAGTGTGGGAACTTTAATTTCAATCGGCATGGGTCTCGTCTCGCTCACGTAGTGATATGCAGAAAAATTGGCCGAAGAGGTGCACATTCACCCCTTCGGCAACCGCGCTATCAGACTTCAATCAGAAGGCGGCGCGGGTCTTCCACGTTCTGCTTCACCCGCACAAGGAAGCTGACGGCTTCCTTGCCATCTACAATGCGGTGATCATAAGAAAGGGCAATATACATCATCGGGCGGATCACCACCTGCCCGTTCACGGCCACCGGGCGTTCCTGAATGGAGTGCATGCCCAGAATGCCAGACTGCGGTGCGTTCAGGATGGGGGTGGACAGCAAAGAGCCGTAAATACCGCCATTGGTGATGGAGAAGGTGCCGCCAGAAAGCTGATCCAGCTTCAACGTACCTTCACGTGCAGCCTTGCCAAAACCTGCAATGGTTTTTTCAATTTGGGCATAGCCCATTTTGTCGGCATCACGGATAACCGGCACCACCAGCCCGTTTGGCCCACCCACGGCAATGCCGAGGTTTACGAAATCACGGTAGATAACATCATCACCGTCAATTTCTGCGTTAATAGCCGGGAACTCTTTCAGGGCTGCCACAACAGCGCGAGAGAAGATGGACATATAGCCCAGCTTGACACCGTGCTTTTTAACAAACGAGTCCTGATATTCGGCACGCAGCGCCATAGCGCCGGACATGTCGATTTCATTAAACGTTGTCAGCATGGCCGCCGTGTTCTGTGCTTCCTTCAGGCGGCGGGCAATGGTGCGGCGCAGGCGCGTCATCTTCACGCGTTCTTCACGCGGGTCATCATTGCGCGGCGGCTTGGGGGCTGCGGCTGGTGTTGCGGCCTGTGGGTTAGCCAAAAAGCCCAGTACATCACCCTTGGTAATACGGCCACCAAGGCCAGTGCCTGCAAGCTGCTGTGCGCTCAGGTCGTTTTCTGCCATCATCTTGCGGGCTGCTGGCAGAGCGGCACCGGCATCCACTGCCGGAGCAGGTGCTGCGGCCTTAGGTGCTGGCGCGGCTGCTTTTGCCGGAGCGGCAGCAGCTACGGGTTCTGCTTTCTTTTCCGGGGCTGCGGCTTTGGCGGCTGGTGCTGCACCGGCCTTACCAGGTTCCAGAGTGGTCAGCAGTGCGCCCACTTCCACTTCCTGATCTTCCTTGGCAGCCTGCGGGCCCAGAACACCAGCCTGCGGCGCAGAAACTTCCACGCTCACCTTATCGGTTTCCAGCTCAACAATCGGTTCATCTGCCTGCACTGCTTCGCCCGGCTGCTTCAGCCATTTGGCCACGGTTGCTGTGGTTACGCTTTCACCCAGTGTCGGCACCTTGATCTCGACAGACATCCTGTTCCCCATCTTCTTTTAAATCCCCGGTGCCACTTTGAACTTTTGGCAGTGGCACCGGGGGGGCGCCCGTATTTGCGGGCCGTTTTCTTCAATTCAGCCTAATCCGGTTCAGCCAGACTTTTTCAGCCCCAATGCGCGTTCAACCAAGTCCGCCTGCTCTGCCGCATGAATACGGGCAAGGCCGGTGGCCGGGCTGGCTGCTGCGGCACGGCCCACATATTGCGGGCGGCCTGCCTTATGGCCTGCGGCAACAAGAGCTGCTTCAATCCGCCTGTCTGCAAAATGCCATGCACCGCCGTTTTCCGTTTCTTCCTGACACCAGACAATGTCTGCTTCAGGATAGCGCTTAAGTTCGGCGGCTAGGGCTGCTTCCGGGAAGGGGTAGAGTTGTTCCAGACGCAGGATGGCAACATCCTTAATGCCTTTTTCCCGGCGTTCGGCCAGCAGATCGTAATAGACCTTGCCAGAGCAGATCACCACGCGGCGCACCTTGTTATCGGCACCCAGATCATCAATTTCGCCAATCACGGGTTTGAAGCGTGTGCCCGGACCAAAATCTGCCAGAGCGGAAACCGCAAGTTTATGCCGCAGCAGAGACTTCGGCTCCATCAGGATCATCGGCTTGCGGTAATCCAGCTTGAGCTGGCGGCGCAGGGCATGGAAGTAGTTTGCTGGCGTGGTGATGTTGCAAACAAACATGTTATTTTCAGCACAAAGCTGAAGATAACGTTCCAGACGGGCAGAAGAATGTTCCGGCCCCTGCCCTTCGTAACCATGCGGCAGCAGCATGACCAAACCGGACATACGCAGCCACTTGGTTTCACCCGAAGCAATGAACTGATCGATAATTACCTGAGCACAGTTGGCAAAATCACCAAACTGGGCTTCCCACAGCACCAGCGTTTGCGGGTTGCGCACGGAATATCCGTATTCAAACCCAACCACACCGTATTCTGAAAGAAGCGAGTTCCAGATTTCGATTTTTGCCTGCTTGTCCTGAATATGGTTCAGCGGCGTAAAGGGTGTCTGGTTTTCCTGATCCGTCCAAACGGCATGACGCTGGCTGAACGTGCCGCGCTGGCAATCCTCACCAGAAAGACGCACGCGGTGGCCATCCAGCAACAGGGAGCCAAAGCCCAGAGCCTCACCGGTTGCCCAGTCAAACCCTTCACCCGAGCTGAACATATTTGCCTTGGCCTTAAGCTGGCGGGCAATTTTGGAATTCAGGTTGAAGCCTTCTGGCACTTTTGTAATGGCTTCGCCAATCTTGCGCAGCGCATCCAGTGCAACACCTGTTTCAGGGAAGGCGCGTTCCGGATCATGACCAGCAGCCACCAAGCCTTTCCAGCCACCTTCCAGCCAGTCTGCCTTGTTCACCTTGTAAGACTGGGCAGCCTTGTAATCATCATCCAGTTTGGCATGGAAGGCATCCCACTGGGCCTTCACTTCGTCATCCGTCACAACGCCTGCTTTTACAAGGCGTTTTGCATAAAGCGTGTGCGGGGTATCATGCGCGGCAATGGCTTTGTACATGACCGGCTGAGTGAAGACTGGCTCATCCGTTTCGTTATGCCCGTGGCGACGATAGCAGACGATATCCAGCACAATGTCACTTGCAAAAGCCTGACGGTAATCTGCTGCAAGGCGAGAAACGTAAATTACCGCCTCGGCATCATCACCATTCACATGCAGCACGGGGGCTTCAATGGATTTTGCAACATCGGTGCCGTAAACGCCCGAATGCCCACATTCCGGATTGGTGGTAAAGCCAATCTGGTTGTTCACCACCATATGGATGGTGCCACCCGTGCGGTATCCCGGCAGTTGGGACATGGCAAAGGTTTCGTAAACAATGCCTTGTCCGGCAAATGCAGCATCACCGTGGATAATAACGCCAAGGCTGGAAAGACGTTTTTCCGTATCGCCCGCATCATCCTGAATGGCGCGCACCTTACCGCACACAACCGGATCAACCGCTTCCAGATGTGAAGGGTTGGGCTGGAGCGAAATATGCACTGCCTTGCCTGCCACATCTACATCTGTGGAGGAACCAAGGTGGTATTTAACATCGCCCGAACCTTCAACGTTATCTGGTTTGAAGGAACCACCGGCAAATTCGTTAAAGATAGCCACGTAAGGCTTGCGCACCACGTTAACCAGCGTGTTCAAGCGGCCACGATGCGCCATACCGATGGCAACCGATGTCACCCCCTGGCTGGCACAGGAATCAATAATGGCGTGCAGGGATGGAATGGAGATTTCGCCCCCTTCCAGACCAAAACGCTTGGCGCCCACGTAACGCTTCTGGCAGAATGCCTCAAAACCTTCGGCTTCGGTCAGGTTAGCTAGGATAACTTTCTGCTCTTCCACCGTTACGTGGGCGCGCCAGTTATCGCCTTCCAAGCGTTTGCGCAGCCATTCGCGCTGTTCGTGGTTACGGGCATACATGTATTCCGCGCCAATGCTTTCGCAATACACAGAACGGAGTGCTGCAATAACCTCGGAAACCTTGGCCGTGTTCTTGCCCTTGAGCAGCGGATCAAGCAGCGAGCCAATAAACACTTCGCGGTTCAGGTCTTTTTCACCAAAACCGTATGTGGCGGGGTCCAGTTCCTCGGTTTTATGAGGTTCCTTCAGGCCCAGCGGATCAAGCGAGGCTTCCAGATGGCCGTATTCACGATACGCACGGATCAGCCGGGCAATGGCCAGGCTATCCTGCGCGGCCAACCCACCAGCCGGGCCACCTTTCCCCTTCGGAGCAGGTGCGGGTTCATCCCCCGTGATAATGGAAGGGCGTGGCGCCCAAGAGGCCCCAACGGCATCCTTCAGCACTGCGGCTTCATCATCGCCCAGTGAGCTGAACAGAATATCGAAGGACGGATCCGCACTTTTGGGATCTTTTGCCCACTGGGCATACAGATCCGCAAGGTAAGCGATATTGGCACCGTTAAGAGCGGTTGCCAGTACGTCCGAAACCGCCATCTCACATTCCTCCTTGCCACGGGGCACATGCGCGCCGTTGGCCAGATATTGTGTCGTTCTCCACCGTAAACCGGACCATTTTTTCTTCACTCCGCCCCATAGCGCGGAGCGTCCCCTGTGTCCTTTTTGCCGGAAAGCCATCCCGCTTTCGGCTTGTTCTGTATCAAAGAGCTAGACCGCGTATGTGGCGGGAACAAGGGCGTGGGATGTCACGCTCTAGAGAGGCTGTGGGCCTGTTGCGCAGCCTGCGCCCCATGCTCCAGCCAGCTTTCACTTCCCATCTCAGCGAGACGTGATGCTGTGCGTGCAAACGCATCGGCGCCATCCCCATCTGTAAACAGTTGGTCGGGCTGGGCATCAGCCGAGGCAAACAGCAGATTTCCGTTGTCGTACAAGGCATCTATAAGCGTGATGAAGCGCCGGGCAAGGTTGGCATCATCCTGCCCCATGCACGGAATGTTATCGACAACAACCACCGGAAAGCGCTTTGCCAGCGCCAGATAATCATTCGGCCCGCGCGGCTTGCCACACAAAGAGTTGAAATCAAACCGGCACACCGGGCCTGCTGCCTGATCCACCTCGAACACGCGCCCGCTGAACTTTAAGTCCACTGGGGCGGCCTTTTCATCCCCTGCATAGCGGGCAAAAATTCTATCCAACCTGCTTTTAGCCTGAGAATCCGCTGGTACAAGCCATGTTTCACGGTCCTGCTCCCGCCCGCGGCGGTAATCACGCTGCGAATCCAGCTCAATCGTATCCAGTTCGCGCTGGATAACGGCAATAAATGGTTTAAACGCATCGGCCCCCGGGCGGTTCTGGAACAACTGCGAAGGCTCTGTGTTGGAAGTGGCAACAATCACCACCCCATTGGCAAACAGGGCCTCAAACAGCCGACCCAGAATCATGGCATCGGCAATGTCGTTCACCTGAAACTCATCAAAGCACAGAAGCTGCGCCTTACTGGCAATGGTTTTGGCCAAAGGTGGAATGGGGTCTGCCATATTGGGGTTGGCAGCTTTAAGATCATGCACATCACGGTGCACATCCTGCATAAAGCGCAAAAAGTGGATACGTGCTTTTTTCTGCACAGGTGCGCAGGCGTAAAACAGATCCATCACCATGGTTTTGCCGCGCCCCACACGGCCCACAATATACAACCCACGCGGGCGCGCCGGGCGAGAGGCCGAGGTATCTGCCTGCGGGCGCAACCTGCGGGCCAAACCAGCCAGCAGGCCTTTGGCCTTGCCTTCCATCCCTTGTGCTGGCACTGGCGCGGCCAAGGCTGGCATGGTTGCAAGCTCCTGCCACAAGGTGTTCAGCCGCGTTATAACGCGCAGCTGGTCTGGATCACTCTTCAGTTCCCCTGCGGCAATACGCTGCTGGTAAACTGCCAATGGCCCCAGCCGTGTTGCGACCGATGCCCCGTTCATGTCTGTCTGTGTCATAACCCTGCCCGATAACGGCTCCACCGCACATTCCGCAAGCGTACAAGCCTCTCCTAACCGTGTCGTGACAAAAAGCGCCACATCTGATGCAGTTGTGATCGGTTTAGACCACATAATTGAGAGAGGCGATCATGACAGACTGGAATGCTTACCGCGCAAACATGGCACAGAATGTCAAAACGCTGGCGTCCCTTACACCCAATACTCTTAAAGGACTGCAAACGCTGGAAACACCCCTGCCAGAAAAAAAGCATCTGGATGACAAAACGCGCGAACTGATTGCGCTGGCCGTGGCTGTTACCACCCGGTGCGATGGCTGCATTGCCGTGCATTCTGCCGCTGCCAAAAAAGCCGGTGCCAGCAAGGAAGAAATTGCAGAAGCCCTTGGCGTGGCCGTGGCGCTGAATGCCGGGGCAGCACTTGTGTATTCCAGCCGCGTGATGGAAGCGTTTGAAGATACGCCTGAATAAGCATCCTTTCACTTATTCAGAAGGTGCCAGTGGCAGAACAGGCATACCGTGGCCACCGGACTTTAACACCCACGGGCGTTGCCCGCGCCATGCACGATCTGTTCTGACCACATTTCTGCTTTTATGCAAAAACACGGCTTCCGCCCCGTTTTCCCACGCTGAAAACCGATCCAGCCTTATGGGCACATTCAGGCAGGAAGCACGTAAGGGTGCTACGCTGATAACCACATCCGCCCCCGTGCAGATATCGGCAGACAATGGCACACGTCCATCTGAGGCATCCTGCCTGCGCACCACCACACCTTGCCCGTGCAGCAAAGCCACGCAAGTATCTGGCGTATCTTCTGCCCCGCATGTCAGCGCGCCATCGGGCGTTTCCCCCTCTGGCGGGAACATTTCGTTTCCCCCTCTGGCGGGAACATTTCTATGGGCTGGGCAAAATATTGCCCCCATACCTGCATAACAGGCCGCACTGCGCGGGATTGGCCTATGACATAGACCTTACCGGAATTTCTTCTGTGATGGGGTGGACGGCTCCCAACGGCATCGCGATGTGCCAAGGTGAAGTCGTTGCAGAATTCACAGAGGAGGCCACCCATGGAACAAATTATCCGTATTGGCATGGACACGTCAAAAAGTGTTTTCCAATTGCACGGTGTAAACGCGAAGGAGCAGCCTGTTTTGCGCAGGAAGCTATCCCGCCGGGAGATGGTAAAGTTTTTTGAGAAACTGCCCCCGATTGAAATCGCGATTGAGGCCTGTGGCGCCTCCCATTACTGGGGGCGGGTGCTCTCGTGTCTGGGACACACAGTGAAGCTGATCGCGCCGCAGCTCGTGAAGCCTTATGTCAAGCGCGGGAAAAACGATGCCGCCGACGCGGAAGCCCTCTGTGAAGCGATGAGTCGGCCTACAATGCGGTTCGTCCCGCTCAAGAGCGAGGAAGAGCAGGCAGCGTTGATGCTGATTGGAATGCGGGCACGACTTATCCGGAACCGCACACAGCTCGCCAATACGATCCGGGGATATGCTGCCGAGTTTGGGATCACGGCGCCCAAAGGCATGTGCCGGATTGAGGCACTCCTTGATCGGATCGCTGCGGACGAAAGCCTGCCCACATTGACGCGCGAGTTGTTTGCCCTTCACGCAAAGGAATATGCTGAATTGCAAGGTGAAATCGAACAGCTTGAGGGCAAGGTGATGGCATGGCACCGCGCCAACGAATGCAGTCAGCGTCTTGCGAAAATTCCGGGCGTTGGCCCGATCGGCGCAGCGCTGCTGATGATGAAAACGCCTGATCCGCATCTGTTCAAATCGGGTCGAGCCTTTGCGGCCTGGATCGGATTGACGCCCAGGGATCACTCAACCGGTGGAAAAACAAGGCTTGGCAGAATCACACGCGCTGGCGATGAGGTCTTGCGAAGCACGCTGGTGGTTGGCGCGACCGCAGTCGTGTCGCATGCCCGGCGGACCAATGGGAAGAATGCCTCATCTTGGTTACGTGAATTGCTGGAGCGCAAAAAACCGAAACTCGCAGCGGTGGCCCTTGCCAATAAGATTGCGCGGATTGCCTGGAAACTGATGGTCAGCGGCGAACACTATAAGCGCCTTCTGCAGCAACCCGGCGCAGCTGCTGTTTGAGCTTAGCCTGGCACGATGCGCTGACATTTGACGCTCTCGTGCCGAGCTGAGGTCGTGGCTTGCAAGTAATAGAGCAGATGGTGTGATCGATCGATCCATGGCGTGAGAAAACCCGTGGCAACCAGTGGTCATCAAAGACCGCTTCTGTGTTTGGGGCTCACGCTGCGGAAGCCATCTTGGCCAGCGACCCTATGGCCGCATCAACAGGCCGGACATATGGAAGCAAAGATCCGATCATTTTCTTGCCTAGCCCCTTGCAAGGGGGAGCCGTCCACATAAGGGGGAGCCGTCCACATATGGTTGCCGTCCGTTATGCAAGAGTTTTCTGACCCATATTGACGTGTGATCGTGTGCGGTCTTCTGTAAGGCCTGTTGATGTGGCCTTTCAGAAGCCACTGGCCAGTATGGTGATCAGCGGATCAGATCCAAATCTCACAGGCGTGCTTTAAAGCACAGAGAAATCCACTGGTTTTTCCGATCCGGATCAGACGATCATGCGCCCATTCAGGTCATCGCCCTCTCACACCCCTACCGGTTCCATCCGCGGGAGCCGAGCCATCGCTCAGGCTGCCACGGACAGGGCCGGATCCCGATAATCCTCCTGTTTTGTTGCCATGGCCCAGATGGCTCGTGCCATCCTGTTGGCCAGCGCAATGGCTACCAGCATACGGGGCTTGCGGGCCAGCATCCGTGCCAGCCAGCTTCCCGGTGCAGGGGCCTTACGGCTGGCCCAGTTCACCTGGGTCATGGCGCCCATGATGAGAAGCCTGCGGATATCAGCCTGCCCGGCTTTTGATATCTTCCCCAGCCTTTCCTTTCCGCCAGATGAGAACTGACGGGGCACCAGCCCCAGCCACGCAGCAAAGTCGCGCCCGCGCCGGAAGCTCTGCAGGTCAGGCGCAAAAGCTTCAATCGCAAGAGCGGTCAGAGGACCCACTCCAGGCATGCTCTGCAATCTGCAGGTGTTTTCACTTTCCTGGGCAAGCATCCTGATCTTCTTTGTTCTGACATCAATCCGCACACTCTGCTCCGAAATCTGTCGCAGCGGATCAAGGCATTCCTGCTTCACAGCCTCTGGCAGAACCGCCTCATCCAGCATGGCTTCAATGTGTCTGATATGCGCAATCCCCTGTGGCACGACGAGACCGAATTCATACAGAACGGCACGCAGGGCATTCACCAGTTCCGTGCGCTGGTGCACCAGACGCTGCCGGGCCCGGAAAAGAACGCCACGCGCCTGCTGCGCTTCAGTGCGTGGTTCGACAAAGCGCATTTCCGGCTGACGGGCCGCAATGACAATCGCTTCCGCATCAGCAGCATCGTTCTTCTGGCGCTTCACGAAAGGCTTCACATACTGCGGAGCGATCAGTCTGACCTCGTGACCAGCTCCTGCCAGTTCGCGAGCCCAGTAATGCGCGCTCCCGCACGCTTCAAGAACGACCAGAGCAGGCGGCTGCGTGGCCATGAACTGCATAAACTGCTGACGACGCAGCTTTTTGCGAAACATCACCTCGCCCGCACGCGAAGCTCCATGAACCTGGAAAATGTTCTTTGCCAGATCAACGCCTATCACTGTATCCTTCATCTGCCGTCCTTTCGCGCAGTCGTTTCTTCCAACGACCATTCTGGCACATTGCGATGCCGTGCGGGGAGGACGGCAACCACCCCATCTCACACCCACTAGGCCGCCATCCGGGCTGATCACCACATCGGGTTGTGCCACAAGCCACGGGCTTGCCATGCCCAGCACCAAACCAGCGCACCCAACCCAACGCCAGCGCTGCCGCCATAAACATATCCAGCACAGCCCCAGCATAACGGCCAACACCCCCCACCCCGGCATGTGTGGCACAGCCATACGTGCAGCAGGCCAGTGCGCCACTATATGCGCCAGCCATATAACGGGACGGACACCTGCACCCATCAGCCACAAAAACGGGGTATCCATATGCAGGGGCATGAAGCCCACGGCCAGCAGGCCAAACGGCATAATCCACACAGCCATCAGCGGCACGGCCACCATGTTGGCCACCACAAAAAACGGCTGGATAACGCCAAAATGCGCCATAGCCACCGGCAAGGTGGCGCAGCCTGCCAGCACACTGGTTAATGCCAAAACAGCACTGTGCCATGCCAGCCAGTGCCCAAACCCCGGTTTACTGGCCCGCCAACGCGTAAGTTTTGGCTGCAACACCTCATACCCAGCCACCAGCGCCATAACCGCCGCCATGGACATCTGAAACGCAACCCCCACAACCACCTGCGGCATACACAGCACCAACACACAGGCCGCCACTGCCAAGCCGCGCATGGAAACAACGCGCCGCCCCGCTGCAATACCCAGCACTGCCACTGCGGCCATTAACAGGCTGCGTTGGGCAGGCAGATGTGCCCCTGTCAGCAACACGTAAACCAGCCCCACACCCCACGCGCATAAAGCGGCCAAGGCCTTACAGGGCCAACGCAAGGCTGTGTATTCCGTGGTGGCCAAAAGCAGGCGGCTTGCTGCCATAACAAGGCCCATCACAATACCCAGATGCAGCCCAGCAACGGCCAGAAGATGCGCTAAGCCGGAGGCCGCAAAATCTTCACGCACCTGTTTTTCCACAGTTTCGGAAGCCCCCACCAGCACGGTAGCCGCCACGCCACCTTCCGGGCCGGGTAAAACGGTGTGAATGCGCGCATTTATACGTTCACGCAGGCTTTCAAACCACAGTTGCAGTTTATAACCCTGCCCTGTTTGCGCTATTGTGACACGCTGCACATGCCCCAAGGCACGGCCACTTCCGGCCTGATTGGCAAACCATGCCTCAAACTGTCTGTCTCGCGCGCCGGGAAGTGCTGGAAATGGTGGCGGCTGCAAAAGAACCTTTACGCGCAACTGATCCCCCACCCGTAGCTCTGCTGAATCATTTGGTTGGAGATACACAGAAAGCACGCGCCGTAAGGGCGGCATGCCATCATCCAGCGCATTATAAAAAAACAGCCTGCGCCAGATCTACTCTGCGCTCAAACGGTGCATCCGTGCCATCTTCTGGTGGCAACAGGGCTATGACCTGCACCGTGCCCGATATTTCTGTGGCAAAGCGGGGCAAATCGGGCATGGGCGTATGCCTGTGCGTGCCACCCCAAGCTGCTGCAAACCCAAGGGCCACAGTTATGCACCCACCCCAGAGCAGACGCCCCCAAAGCGAATAACGCATACGCCACGCCGCAATACTGGCCAGCGCAGCCACACCGCACGGCAGCATACCCCCCGCCAGCAGGCTGGGTTCTGAATGCAACAAGCCAAAATACAGCACTGCACCCAGCGCCAAGCCCACCGGTGCCCACAGCACCAGCCGCCTTTGTTCCTAGAATGCAGGTGTAACATCAGGCGTGGCATATGGCTCCTTGCGCTTGCGCATGGTATGGAACCACCCCATGACCACCATCCGTACACGCTTCGCTCCGAGTCCTACAGGCCTGCTGCATATTGGCAACGCCCGCGCAGCCCTGTTCAATTTCCTCTTTGCCCGTCATCACGGCGGCGAGTTCCTCCTGCGTATTGAGGATACCGACCGTGAGCGTTCCACCCAACAGGCTGTAGACGTTATTTTTGACGGTCTGGCCTGGATGGGAATTGAACCGGATGAAGAACCGGTCTTCCAGTCCTCGCGTGAGGCTCGGCACCGGGAAGTGGCCCTTGATCTGCTGGAAAAGGGCCTTGCCTATAAATGCTATTGCACGCCTGAAGAGCTGCACCAAATGCGTGAGGACGCCAAGGCCAAAGGCCTGCCCCCGCGCTATAATGGCATGTGGCGGGATCGGGACCCATCCGAAGCTCCGGCTGGCGCACCTTTTGCCGTGCGTATTAAAGCCCCGCGTGAAGGGGAAGCCACAATCAATGACCTCGTGCAGGGTGAAGTGCGCGTTGCCAATGCCGAACTGGATGACATGATCATCCTGCGTTCCGATGGCACCCCCACCTATCAGCACGCCGTTGTGGTGGATGACCACGATATGGCCATTACCCACGTGATCCGTGGTGATGACCACTTAACCAACACCTTCCGCCAAGCCATGATTTACCGCGCCATGGGGTGGGACCTGCCACGCTTTGGGCATTTACCGCTTATTCATGGACCGGATGGCGCTAAGCTTTCCAAACGCCACGGTGCACAATCTGTGGTGGAATTCCGTGAAATGGGCTACCTGCCCGAAGCCCTGTGCAACTATCTGCTGCGTCTGGGCTGGGGTCACGGGGATGCGGAAATCCTCTCGCGTGAAGAGCAGATCAAGCTGTTTGATATTGATGGCGTTGGCCGCTCTCCTTCCCGCATGGATTACGCCAAGCTGCTGCACATCAACGCCGTATGGCTGCGGCAGGCGGATGATGAACGCCTGACCAACGATGTGATGGAACGCTTTAAAAAGATGGATGGCGTAAGCGTGGATGAAACCACCCGCGCCCGCGTGGCCGCCCTGATGCCGGGGCTGAAGGAACGCGCACGCACGCTGGTTGAACTGGCAGAAAGTGCAGCTTTCCTTGGCCGTCAGGTGCCGCTAACGTTCAATGACAAAGCGCAAAAGCTGCTCACACCAGAAGCCCGTACCATGCTGGGTGAACTGGCGCGTGACTTGGCCGCCGTGCCAGATTTTACCCCAGAAGCCATTGATACCACCCTGCGCACCTTTGCTGAAAAGCATGAGTTGAAGCTGGGCAAGGTGGCCCAGCCTGTGCGCGCTGCCGTAACAGGCTCCAACACCTCCCCCGGCATTGATGCCACCCTGCAAGCACTGGGCAAGGATGAAACCCTCGCCCGTTTGGGAGCCGTTCTGCATGGCTAGCTTTTCCGGCCGCCACACCCGGCATCTGCTCGGGCTGGAAGGCATGACGCCCGACCAGATCGAGCCTTTGCTGGATCTGGCCGAAAGCTATGCCCTGTTAAACCGCTCCCGCAAGGTGCCGCGCGATGTGCTGCGGGGGCGCACCCTTATCAACCTGTTCTTTGAGGATAGTACGCGCACCCGCACATCTTTCGAGCTGGCGGGCAAGCGTTTGGGGGCGGACGTTATCAATATGTCCGTTGCCCAATCCTCGGTGAACAAGGGTGAAACGCTGCTGGACACGGCCGCAACGCTCAACGCTATGCGGACAGACCTGCTGGTGGTGCGTCATTCTCAATCCGGCGCACCGGCTCTGCTGGCGCAAAAGGTGGAAGCCAGCGTGGTAAACGCTGGTGACGGCATGCACGAGCACCCCACACAGGCCCTGCTGGATGCGCTGACAATTCGCCGCCACTTGGGCACGTTGGCTGGGCTGAAAGTGGCCATTTGTGGGGATGTTTCACATTCCCGCGTGGCGCGCTCCAATATCTTCCTGCTTACTGGCATGGGTAGCACAGTGCGGCTTGTTGGCCCGCCAACGCTGGTGCCCGGCGCCATGAAGCAACGCGGGGTGGAAATCTTCCACAATATGGAAGAAGGCTTGCAGGATGTGGACGTAGTGATGATGCTACGTTTGCAGCGTGAGCGCATGTCCTCCGGCCTTATCCCCAGCGCGCGTGAATATTTCCGCTTTTTCGGGCTGGATCAGCGCCGGTTGCAGTTGGCCCGCAAGAATGCGCTGGTTATGCACCCCGGCCCCATGAACCGTGGGGTGGAAATAGACAGTCTTGTCGCTGATTCTAGCCAGAGCGTCATTCAGGAACAGGTTGAAATGGGCGTTGCCGTGCGCATGGCCGTTCTGGACCGCCTTACCCGCAGCAGGCCCGCCGCATGAATACCCTTTTATTTGAAAACGTCCGCCTGATAGACCCTGCATCCGGGCTGGACCAACCCGGCCGCCTGCTGGTGCGTGATGGCGTTATTGTTGGCACGGATAAAGCCGGAGCCGAAGGCACGCCAGAAAATGCCACCGTTATTGATGGCAAAAACGCTGTGCTGTGCCCTGGCCTTGTGGATATGCGCGTAGAAATTGGTGAACCGGGATATGAATACCGTGAAACCGTTTCCTCCGCCGCGCGGGCCGCTTCTGCCGGGGGCATTACCACCCTTGCCGTGCTGCCCACCTGCAAACCGGCCATAGATAACCCGGCCCTTGTGCGGATGCTCCGCACCCGTGGGGAAGAAACCGGGGCTATCACTATTTTGCCCTACGGTGCCCTCACCAAAGGGTGCGAAGGGAAGGAACTGGCAGAAATTGGCCTACTGCACGAAGCCGGTGCCGTAGCCTTTACGGATGGTGCACGTGCGCTAGACCCCGCACGCCTGATGCGGTTGGCCCTTTCCTACGCCAGCGGCTTTGGGGCCATGATTGTACAGCACCCTGAAGAACCCTCATTGGCAGGGTCTGGCTGCGCCACGGCTGGGGCTTTGGCCACACGGTTGGGGCTACCCGGCATTCCGGCCGCAGCAGAAGCCATCATGATTGCGCGGGATATTCGTCTGGCTGAACTTACGGGCGGACGCCTGCATTTTGCCCATGTTTCCACCGGTGAAGGTGTGGCCCTTATTCGGCAGGCCAAGGAACGCGGGCTGAATGTAACGTGTGATACCGCTCCGCCGTATTTTGACCTGAACGAAAACACGATTGGCGATTTCCGCACCTATGCCAAATTCTCGCCCCCATTGCGGAGCGAGGATGATCGGCTGGCCATTTGCGCAGCACTGGCTGATGGCACGATAGACGCCATTGGCTCGGACCATCTCCCGCGTGATGCGGATGATAAGCGCCTGCCCTTTGCGCAGGCCGCAACCGGTGGCACAGGCTTGGTAACGCTTCTGGGTGTTACGCTGGCACGTGTGCATGATAGCACGCTCACGCTGCCTCAAGCACTTTCCCTGCTCACCCACCGCCCTGCGCAGTTGCTAGGTGCAGAATGCGGCACGCTGGCTGTGGGTGCTGCGGCTGATCTGTGCCTGTTCGATCCCGAACAAAGCTGGCTGGTAGAGGCTGGTAAACTGCCGGGCCGTGCGCAAAACACACCCTTTGATGGCCGCCCGCTAGAAGGCCGCGTGCTTGGCACATGGAAAGCTGGCCGCCGGGTGTATGCGGCAGGACAGGCATAATGGAATCCCTGCCTCCCTATGCCTTAAAGCTTGTCGCGGCCATGGCGTTCATGGGCTATACGCTGGGCAGCGTGCCTTTTGGCATGCTCCTTACCAATCTGGCGGGTGCAGGAGATTTGCGCAAAATTGGTTCCGGCAATATCGGGGCCACCAATGTGCTGCGCACAGGCCGTAAGGATCTGGCCGCAGCAACACTGCTGCTAGATGCTGCCAAGGGCTTTTTGGCAGTTGCCATTGCCTGGATTATGACCCCGCCTGATTTTTCAGACCGCACCGTAACCGTAGCGGCTCTGGCCGCTGTGGTGGGGCATTGCTACCCGATTTTTCTGGGGTTTAAGGGCGGTAAAGGTGTTGCAACCGGGCTGGGTGCCATGCTGGCTCTTTCTCCGCTTACCGGGCTGGCTGGCTGCGCCACGTGGCTGAGTGTTGCCAAGCTCACGCGTATTTCTTCTGCCGGGGCTTTGGCAGCCTTCATCATCATGCCGGTGGTGTTGCTGGCACTTTATGGCTTTTCCTTTCAGGCTTCCCCCAAGCCCTTGGCGGCTGTGCTTATCAGTGTGTTGGTGATTGCGCGGCATCATGAAAACATTGTCCGCATTTTCAGCGGAAAAGAACCGCGGATTGGTGAGAAGAAGCCGTGATCCGCAATTTGGCTGCCTGATTACCCAAGCATGACATCCCTGCCCGCCTGCCTTCGTCTGGCACGTACCGAACAGGTTGGCCCACGCACATGGCGGAAACTGGTAGATAAATACGGTTCTGCCGCAGAAGCGCTGGAAGCCCTGCCTTATCTGCCAGTGAAAGGCCGCAACCAGCCGGTGATACCCCCCATGGCTGTGGTGATGCGGGAGATAGACGCCACCTTGCAGATGGGAGGCTGTTTCCTCACACTTTTTGATGCAGATTACCCTGCTTTTTTACGTCAGATTCCAGATGCGCCACCTGTGCTAAGTGTTCTGGGTGATGTTTTATGCCTCAGCCGTGCGGGGGTAAGCATTGTGGGCGCACGCAATGCCTCGGCACAGGGTATGCGGCTGGCAGAAAGCCTTGCAACAGAGCTGGTAGAATCCGGGCTAAGTGTTATTTCCGGCTTGGCACGCGGCATTGATAAAGCTGCCCATAAAGGCGCACTGCATCGCCAAGGCTGCACCATTGCCGCCATTGCTGGCGGGCTGGATTGCCCCTACCCGCCAGAAAATGCCAACCTTCAGGCAGAAATTGCCCAAAAAGGCGCAGTGGTCACTGAAGCCCCGCTGGGCACGGCCCCTTTGGCCCGCCACTTCCCACGCCGTAACCGGCTTATTGCAGGCTTGGGCCTTGGGTGTGTTGTGGTAGAAGCTGCACCCCATTCCGGTACCCTCATTACGGCCCGCAT